>JAYVKZ010000227.1:0-10011 GCA_043767985.1 Betaproteobacteria bacterium | reverse complement strand
CGAAAGGTGCGGCTAGTAAGAAGGCTGCGACGCCACTCAGTGCGGACAAACCTAAGATATCCGTAATGCCTGCCTTGTTAAACAGTAAGGCCGCTGCATAGCCTCCTGCTGCAAACACAAGGCCTTGCCCGAAGGGGACGACGCCACAGCGCATCATGATCAAGATACCGAGCGACACTAAGCCGTTCGCTAAGGCCATGGTACTCAGCGAGACCAGCCATTTTGGAATAATAAAACCAGCGAGAATCAGGGCCACCATGGATAGGCCGCTGATGATGAGCACTCGCCGCGAAGCGGATGCGACTAACCGAGATGCGACCAACGGAGATGTGACCAAGCTGTGCTCCCTTGTTCTTTAAATCTTGCGCGCTTGAATGCGCTGGAACAAACCTTCGGGTTTGAACACGAGAATGATGGCCATCACCACATAGATGCTGAACAACTCTGCGGGGGGCCAAAGATGCACAGACGCGGCACGCGCCAAGCCGACCACCAAGGCGCCAATGGCTGCGCCCTCGATGCTGCCCAGGCCGCCAATAATGACGACCGCAAAACTTACGATGATGACGCCAACACTCAAGCCTGGCTGCACTGAAATCATCGGTGCGGTGAGTGCGCCGCCGAGTGCTGCCAGAAACACACCGGCCATGAAAGCCCAAGTATAGATACGCGACACGTTCACGCCCATGCTGCCCGCAACTTCTGGGCTGTGGATCACAGCGGTGACGATCTTGCCTTGACGGGTGCGATTGAGCACCCACCAAGTCACACCTCCGCATAGGACGGCCATACCCACCAACATCACGTCATAGCCAACATAGGTAAGATTGCCCAACTGAATGTTGCCGAAAGCTTGATAGACCTCAGAGGCATAGTAAGGGTTGACGCCCCAAATCAATTTGGTGACATCTTCCAGCATGAGGAACATGGCATAGGTGACCAGGACGAGCAAGACTTCATCGCGCCCGTAGAACATACGAAGCAAGCCGCGTTCGGTCAGCGGGGCGAGCAGTGCGGCGACACCGACTGCGGCAGCGACCAAAGCGACTACGCTTAAGGCGGGGGAGAACTTCATGGCGGCGAGCCAGGCGACGAGGCTGGCCCCGGCATAAGCCCCTACCGCATAGAAACTTCCGTGGGCAATGTTGAGGATCTTGAGCACACCAAAAACAAGGGTGAGGCCCAGCGCCACAATGAACAGCCAGGAGGCATAGGTAATGCCGTCAAATAGAATCGTTGCGAGCACGATAAAACCTTAAAACTGCGAATCGGATAAAACTGGCAAGGCCAGAGAGGCTGAGTCTAGATGTTGGATGCCCCGCCGAAGCGGGGCATCTGACTAGCTTACTTGACCCATCAAAAAGATGAGTCATTGCCTCATTACTGGCACTTCGCACCCAGGAAGCCGGCCTTGATCCAGTCTTCACTGAGCATACCAGCGGGCGGATTTACACATTCTGCATTGAAGCGTTGAATGTCCTCAATGACGACCATTTTCTTGGCGGCGTCCCAACGTGTTTTGCCAATGGCTGTCTCCTGAATCGCTTGATGGCCGTTGCCTAGCGCCATACGAATTTCTCCAGCCGGAGATGCCCAACTGCTTCCCCTGAGCGCAGCAGCAAGTTGTTCAGGCGTCGGCTTTTTGCCACCATTGGCCGCCATGGCCTTTTCAGCAGCCGCTTTCAAACCCAACATGGCTTGCACCATGCGGTACGGTGCTTGCACGGGATAGACGCCATACGCTTTGGAGTACGCATCGAACCACCAGTCATTCAAGGCGGATTTAGGCGACATCAACCCATAGGCACCTCGGGCGCCCAGGATGGCACCGTTAGGCATCTTTTCGCCAAGACCGGGAAGGACATGGTCGGCGGCCGAAAATACCGCGGTTTGCTTTTGAAACAGACCCCGAGCATTGGCTTGCAAGATAAAGGCTTGCAGGTCGCCACCCCATAGGCTGGAGTGAATGATGTCGGCAGGCTTATTTAAGAGCGCTGAAATTTCGGTGCCATATTGACCCGCCCCGAACTTGGGCAGCATGTCGACATCATGCTTGGCATCTTTATAGAGCTGCGCCATCGACAAGTTGAAGTCTTTCTTGCTGTCCTGGCCCCAGGCGTAATCTTGATGAATCGAATTGAAGCGATCGATCTTGATGTTGCGAGCCCTCAGGTAACGTACCAAGGCCACGTTGTCCATGGCGGCGTGCGCTGCGGTTCGGAACACATAGTTGTACTTGCCGTCCTCGAAAATACGAGGTGTGCCGCAATCATACAGAATCAGGAATTTTTTGAGCTCTTCGGCGACAGGTGCAACGGCCAAGCAATCGCCTGAGCCGACATAACCTACGACCGCATCAACCTTTTCGCGGTCATAGAGATTGCGCAACTCTTGCACTTGCTTGGTGGCGCCTCCGTTTTCGTCCACATAGACGGCCTCGATCTTCATGCCGCCAAAGCCGATCCTATTGTAGGGCGCGGGCGCTTGGCCTTTGTTGAAGGCCTCCACCAAAAGCTTGGCTCCGTTGATGGCTGGCACGCCAAAGCTTTCTGCGGCTTGGCCGGAGAGAAAGCTCACGAAGCCTATTTTGAAGGTTTCTTGCGCCATGGCAGGCGCGCTGACGCTGAGTCCCAGGGCCGCAGCGACGCTGGCGGCGATTGTTGCAACCCGTTGCGACAGGCGGTGGGTAGCACTTGTATTCAACCCTTTAAGATGAATTCGATTCAATTGTTTCATTGATACTCCATGGCTTTGTTGACGCAGGCGCGTAGTCTGATGCTTTGTCATCAAGCTTGTTTGCAATGCGTTCGTTTTTTGAAATGTCCCCGGCGAAGAATACCTGACGTTTGATTGGCGCAACACGATCCATTTTCCGGATTATGTTGTGCCGAGGGCTTTGATTTTGGCCTAGAGTCTGCATTCCCTGGGGTTCTCAATTCTGAGGCTCCGCATTACAAAGAGGAGTAACAATGAATACACGCTCACTAAAACGGCAGTTGCTGGTGACTACGGCGACATTGGCCCTGGGTTTTGCAACCAATGCGATGGCGCAGGCTGATTGGTGTAAATCTAAGTTCGGCCCGACGGACGAAATCGGCAATGCGAACTTGCTCACGCCCCAGTTGGCGCTCGAAGCCAGTAAGCTCATTAAGACGGGGAAAACCTACGCTCTTGGCTTTGAGACTAATTCGAGTACCCCCGCTTACGCGCCACGTACCTGGTCGGTTACGGTTTTGCAGCCGGGTCAAGCTGGCGGTGTGAGTTTAGGCGGCACCAAGACCACCTACAACGATGACATCTATATGGGCTGGGTGGGCACCGGCTCTCAGCTTGACGGCCTTGGCCACATCGGCGTCGACAATGTTTACTTCAACTGCTTCAAGAACTCGGATTTTGTTCAGGCCAATGGTTTGACAAAGCTGGGTATTGAGAAGGTTCCACCGATGGTGACACGCGGCGTCGTGTTGGATATGACGGCCTACTACGGCGTGGACATGGTCAAGGAAGGCACAGCATTTAATCGTAAGGAAATTGACGAACAAGCCAAAAAACAAGGCGTTGAAATCCGCAAGGGCGACGTGGTGTTGTTTCATACCGGCTGGCAGGCCTTGGAAGGTAAGGACAACAAACGCTTTCTTAGCGGTGAACCAGGTCTAGGTAAAGAAGGAGCGCTCTATCTGGCGTCTAAGGAGGTGATCGCGGTGGGCGCCGATTCCTGGGCTTTGGAAGTGATTCCTTTCGAGCCGGGTGTGGGCGTATTCGAGGTGCATCAGATTCTCCTGGCCAGAAACGGCATCTACATTCTTGAGAATATGAACACCGGCCCCTTGGTGAAGGACAAGGCTTACGAGTTTATGTTTGTTCTCGGACAGTCCAGAATCACCGGTGGTGTTCAGGCCATCATTAACCCGATTGCCATCCGCTAAACGCGGATAAGCGATGCGTCCGCTTCTGATTTTGAGCGGCCTCGGGTGGCGAGGTAGGGAAAGGGCGCTGTCCCGATACCTTGCCTTGCTAAGCTTGGGACTATTTTGCGCAAGTGCCCAAGCTCATCCGGAAGGCAGGGTGGATTGTCGGGCCGATATTCGTTTGGAGTCTGGACGGTTCCAGTCCATGCGCGCGGAGCTTTGGCTCGACCAGCGCCATTCCGATCAGGCGTTCGCCCAGGTCCGGGCTAAAGATTCCAAGAAAATTGACCCGAAGCGTATGGAGCTATTGGCGGACTCGCTACGTGCTCAGTTCGCCCGATACCAATGGTTGTTCGATCTGAAAGCGGACGGACAAGCTCTCGCGACGCAACTAAAGGCGCCACCTACGGTGGAGTTTATGGAGGGGCGCCTACGTTTGTTAATTGATCAGGTGGCTTCGAATCCTCTCCCCGCTAAGGACCTGCCTATCCCGAAGCTATGGACAATTTCCTGCTTTGATCCGACTTATTATTGGGCGACGGCATTTAGAAAGTCAGCGCCTACATCCAATAACGAGCTCACAAAAAGGCACGGTGATGATTATGGTGAGGAGAAAGGTTCCACGCCCGATCCGTTAACCGGTCATCGCTCGATTAAGGTCGACCCTAGCGCGCAAGACCCCTTGGCTGTGCAAGTGAGTGGTTGCACTGCGAGGCGCCCTGCACTTGCTCAAGATGGGGTACAGCCCCCAAGGGGTGGCGTGGCCCAATTAGATTGGGTCTGCCAGCCTTAAGGCCTGAAATTGACTTGCTATATCTATCTCCGGGAAGCTCAGTATAGTTAGAAAGCTTTTCGGGGCTTGAGACGCGCTAAATTTCATTGCCCCCATATTTTTCCCGGGCCCGCGCTTCCTGTACATATCCCATGTAGTCGGGGAACAGCCCTTTAGCAGGTTTAACATCTTTCAAGAGTTCGCGGGCCAAGGTGATCTTGTGCACTTCGGTCGGTCCGTCGGCAAGACCTACATGAAAAGAATCGATCACCCATTCGGCAAACGGCATCTCATGAGAGATCCCTAAGGAACCGTGAATGTGCAGCGCACGAGCGGCAATGTCGTGGAGCAATTTTGGCATGATCGCTTTCACTGCCGCGACATTCTTACGAAGTGACTTCCAGTCGTGGCCTTGATCGGCCAGCCAAGCTGTCTCTAAAACCAGCAAGCGAAACTGACGAAGCTCAACCCAAGAGTCGGCGATTTTTTCTTGCACCATTTGCTTTTGAGAGAGCTGCTCGCCCTTGGTAAAGCGGGACACTGCGCGCTCGCACATCATGTCGAAGGCACGCGTGGCTTTTGCAATGGTGCGCATCGCGTGGTGCATGCGCCCGCCGCCCAGGCGCACCTGCGCCACCACAAAAGCATCGCCGCGCTCGCCCAACATATTTTCAATAGGCACGCGAACATTGCTCCAACGCATATGCGCATGAGTATTTTCGGGCTCACCGTAAAACCCATGATTGCGGATGATCTCAATGCCCGGCGTGTCGGCCGAAACAATAAACATCGACATGCGACGATAAGGTGAGGCATCGGGGTCCGTGACCGCCATAACAATAAAAAAGCCAGCGAATTTTGCATTCGACGCGAACCATTTCTCGCCATTGATCACCCACTCGCCACCTTCAAGCTCAGCCTTGGTTTGCAAGACCAGTGGATCTGCGCCCCCCTGGGGTTCGGTCATCACGAAACAGGAGACCATCTCGTTGGCAAGCAGCGGTTTGAGAAAGCGCTCTTTTTGCACAGATGTTCCATAGTGCGCCAGAATTTCCGCATTGCCAGTATCAGGCGCTTGTGAGCCGAACACGATGGGACCAAAGCGCGAGCGCCCAAACTTCTCGTTCATGAGTGCGAGCTTGAGTTGGCCATAACCTTTGCCTCCCAGCGCAGGGCCGAGGTGGCAGGCCCAAAGCCCCCGCTCTCTTACTCGCTGCTGCAAGGGTCGAACTAGTTTAATGAAGTTCGGTGCGTGAATATCCCACTGGTTCCCCAAAATGCTATCCAGGGGCTCGATCTCCTCTCGAACAAAGGCGTCGATCCAATCTAATTCTTTTTGAAAATCAGGATCGGTTGAAAAGCTCCACATTTTTCCTACTCCAACTTCGCGCCAGACTGGCGATCTGGGCATTGCACTGATGCCGCGGCCACGACTACATCTTATCTGGTTCTATTTGGGGCGGGGCTGATTGCTTGTCGGAGAACTCACAGCAGTATGACCTAATCTTTTCATTCCTGTTTTATACCCAAGCGGTCGCTCAAGGCTTTCCACTCGTTCAATTCCTGAATAGTTCGCGCGGATTGGTTGCGTCACTTGAGGCAAAGTTTCCTGGCGCTACCCAGGTTGAATTCGTTGGACTTGCCGGGGAGACCGATCTAGCGATTTGCGAGTTCGCAAGCCTGCACGGGTTTGTTGATTAGATCTTGATTTGTTTTGTTGCTCCGCAAGTTTGCATCGGCTGGCAGGTTCTACAGAGCTCACGGTAGTAAAAAAAACAAAGTAGTAACGTAAATATTACTTCAAACTGCAATGCGATGGCTCGAAGTTTGTGGCAAGGCTTATTCACAAATAGATAAGCGCTACCCGTCGTCATCAACCGTTAGAATTGTGCTCTTAGTTAAACGCGTATGCCACATCAAGGAAAAGTAATGTTAGTCAACCGCCGTTGGATTACTCTCGTCAGCGCTGTCGTGCTTAGCGTCGGCCTTGGCCAGTCTGGCGCCGCCTTAGCGCAGGCGACGGAAGGCCCTGATGCGCTTATCAAACGCCTGTCCACCGAAGTGCTCGACACGATCAAAGCTGATAAAAGCATCCAGTCTGGTGATACCAGCAAAGTGAATGCGCTGGTAGCCAGCAAAATCATGCCCAATGTCGACTTGGCGCGCATGACCTCCGCTGCCGTAGGCCGTTACTGGAGGTCGGCTACGCCCGAGCAGAAAAAACGCCTGCAAGAAGAGTTCAAAACCTTGTTGGTACGCACCTATGTAGGCGCTTTGGCCGACGTGCGCGACCTAACTATTTCTATGAAGCCGTTTCGCGCCGCCGCCGACGACAATAAAGTCGTGGTCAAAACCGAAATCAAAGGTCGCGGCGATCCGATCCAGCTAGACTACCGCATGGAAAAATCAGCCACTGGCTGGGAGATTTATGACCTGAACGTGCGCGGTGAGTGGCTGGTTGAGACTTACCGCCCGCAGTTTGGCGAAGAAATCCGTGCCTATGGCTTCGAGGGCTTTATCAACAAGCTGGAAGGCCGCAACAAAGGTTCGAAAAAATCTTAAACTCAAAAGCTCGGAGTAGAATCACCTACATTAATACTGTCAGAAAGTAATACTATGCTTCAAGCTTCTAAGCTAACGAGCAAATACCAAGCCACCGTTCCCACCAGCGTTCGCAAGGCTCTCAAACTAAACGCGGGAGATCTTGTGGGCTTTGAAATCGTCGGTACAGAGGTAAGGTTATCTCGAGTCACTCCGCTTGATGTCGCGTTCACGCAAGCTCTAGAAAGCACATTGCAAGAATGGTCCAGCGAAAAAGATAACCTTGCCTTTAAGAATCTTTAATGGCTCGTCTCAAGCTGGAGGCCTTTGATGTCGTCGTCGTGCCTTTTCCGTTTACCGATCGCACCGCCTCTAAGAGGCGACCCGCCGTGGTTGTTTCGACGGGAGCGTTTAACCACGTGGAAAGCCATAGTGTTTTGGCGATGATCACAAGTGCTGAACAATCCGATTGGATAGGAGACTATCCAATTGTGAATTTGCAATCGGCTGGTCTACCCAGTCCTTGTATTGTTCGACTGAAGTTGTTTACTCTCGATCACCGCTTGGTGCTTAGAAAGGCGGGCGCTCTAAGCGCCGCAGATCAAAAGCATCTTAGGGCTCACTGGAAGGGCCTTTTGGCGCTTTAGGCACTTTCGTAGCATTGAGGTTGCGACTTGGCGCTTACTTTTCGCCTGTCAAAACCCCCACTCCCCAGCAAATGCCTACCCTCAAAATTTTTCTACCCGCAACATCATTCTCGCGGTTAACCCACTTGCGCAGCAAATCCGTTTCTTTAAATAACCATTTAGTTATATTAATCTTTGGTTATGGAAGAGTTGGAAACCCGCTTAAGCTTAAAAATGGCCGCCTTGGCCGACCCAACGCGCCGCGCCCTCATCAAGCATCTGCAGACGGGCGAGGCCAGCGTTACAGAATTGGCGCGCCCTTTCGCAATGAGCCAGCCAGCGATTTCGAAGCATCTCAAAGTTCTCGAAGAAGCAGGCCTTATCTTGCGCAGCATTGATGCGCAAAAACGCCCTTGCCGCTTGGCCCCTAATGGCTTGGCTGAAATTGCCCAGTGGATGCAGGACCACCGCGCCCTGTGGGATCAAAGACTGGATCGCCTTGAAACCTATTTGGAAACATTGATGGAGAGCAGCAAATCATGACTGGCCTTGCGACGACACAACTACCCGCCGACAAACCGCAAATTATTACCTCGCGCGTCGTCGCGGCATCGCGTGAGTTGGTTTGGAAGGTTTTAACGACACCGGAACATTTGCGGCATTTTTGGGGGCCTGACGGGTTCACCAATACCTATGCAAAATTCGACTTGCGTGTTGGCGGCGAAGCGTTGTTTACGATGCACGGGCCAGACGGCACGAATTATCCGAATCGATTTAAATTCCTCATTGTGGACGCGCCGCATCTCTTGGTCTATGACCATGATGGTGGTGAAGAGAGTCCCGCCTCGCCTCCGTTTAGGGGCGAGATTGAACTTTTTGAGGTGGGAGTTACTACCCGCATTGAACTGCGCCTGACCCTGGTTTCCTTGGCGGCGCGCGATGCCATCGTTCGCTTTGCGCTCGAGGGTGGTCGGCAAAATTTAGAACGCCTCGCCGCCTTTGTAGCCCCACTGGCGAATCCCATGAATAAGTTCGAGATCGAACGCAGGTTCTCGGTTTCTCAAGAGCGGCTTTTCCAGGTGTGTAGCCAAGTAGAGCATTTAAAATATTGGATGTCACCGGCCGGCATGAAAGTCGTGAAAGCGGAGCAAAGTTTAAAACCCGGCGGCACCTATCATTACGGTTTAGAAATGCCGGACGGAAACACGATGTGGGGCAAGGCGATCTATAAGGAGATTACCCCTAATAGCAGGCTTGTTTATGTTCAACATTTCTCTGACAAGGAAGGTGGCTTGACCGCCCACCCCATGGCGCCCACTTGGCCCATGGAGATGACTACGATTTTTGATTTCATTGTCGAGGGCGAAAAGCAAACGCGCTTGAAAATAACCTGGATCAATACCCGTATCACTGAGGCTGAAAACGATACGTTTCGCTCGGCTCATGCAGGCATGACACAAGGCTGGACGGGTTCGCTGGATCAATTGAGTGCGTATCTCAAAAGCTGAGAATCATGGCAGACAGGTGCGAGTTCTCGCCTGTCGTAGCGCACGACCTTCTGCCGCCCACCGTAACAGTGGCTACATTCCGGCATAGTTCGGTCCGCCTCCGCCTTCGGGCGTCACCCAAACGATGGACTGGCTTGGGTCTTTGATGTCGCAGGTTTTGCAATGGACGCAGTTCTGCGCGTTGATCACGAAAACCCGTATTGCAACCGATCAATGCGCCGCCCGGAAACACGGTTTTGGGGAGGGTCTGGGGGGGGGTGCCATTGTTCAGTGCGCGGGCACCATAGCTGAAGCGCTTACTATGATGCTTGAGGCCTAGCTCCATTGCATTAGGCAATCTAGTAAATTGCGACGACGCTGGATTCAACGAATGCTTAAGAGGTCAATCCTCTGGAGCAGTGCTTGCAAGGTCTAGGTCAACAGCCAGTTAAGGTGCCGGGTAGCGCGCACAATTTTTACGAGCGCCATCGCCCTGAAGAGAGCACTCTGTATCGCCTTGTACAGTACTGGCTGACGAGGCGGGCCAAATGGGCGCGGGAGTAACCGCTCAAGCGCTGCATATAGGCAAACAACAAGCTGCGCTCAGATTTAGATCGACTGGAATATTTAAAGCGCATGAGCACCTTGCCCACAAACAGGTGGGTCTGAGCTAGATC
>JAYVKZ010000226.1:0-9187 GCA_043767985.1 Betaproteobacteria bacterium | reverse complement strand
CCACTCTCCTAGGCATTGATCACGCCAAGGTGGTGCCCTATGTCGATGCCATTCTGGGGCGTAAACCCATTGGTAAGCGAGTTGCGATCATGGGGGCAGGGGGCATTGGGTTCGATGTGGCCGAGCTCATCTCGCATGCTGGTACCTCGGGAGCACTCGATGTGGAAGTCTTCGCGCGTGAATGGGGGATTGATTTTGTGAACCATCCGCGTGGCGGCGTCACTGGGATAGAGCCAAAGGTGGCCGTCTCAGAGAGAACGGTTTATCTCTTGCAGCGCAAAACAGATGCGGTCGGCAAATCGCTGGGCCGCACCACTGGGTGGACGCACCGCATTACCATGGGCCGTAGAGGTGTACAAATGATCAACGCAGTGGAGTACTTGAAGATTGATGATGCTGGTCTGCACACATTGGTGAACGGCGAACCGAAATTGTTTGAGGTCGATACGGTGATTATTTGTGCGGGTCAAAACCCGAAGCGTGATTTGTATGATGCGCTTGAGGGCAAGGGTGTGAAATTGAGTCTCATTGGGGGAGCGTTCGAAGCAGCCGAGCTGGATGCGAAGCGGGCGATTGATCAGGCCTGTCGGTTGGCGGCGGTGGCTTGATGTCGGCGCTTCCAATGTCTTCGAGTGCTTACGCGGCTAACAGCGCGCTTATTGATACTGCGCTCACCAGGCGCGCGCTGAATCAATCGTGCTTGGGCCTGTTAAACGAGACGCGGTCCTTCTTCGGTATTGCAGTTCAAGCCTTGGCTGAACATAGTGTGATCGCTGGCGCGCTTGATGCCGAGCGCGTCGATGCTCAGCAACCTGCGTGCTTTGAATTAGCATGGGCGAGCGCTGAACTGTTAGCGGCCGAGGCTGTGATGAATACAGCGAGTGAGCAAGGGGCGTTAGATGATCGACTCTCTCTCAGTTTCGCGGTTGAGGCGATTCAAACCATCTTGTCACGGTTGGAGAGCATCTATCGTGACTTGAATCTCGATCTCGGCGCTTTGAGTTCGTTTTCAGTCAGTGCGCCTTTCATCGCGCTCAAGGCAAAGGTGCTTGCCAGTTCAACCCTGAGTACGCTCGGCCAAGCGGTATCCGCCGCACGAGACGAGCTCGCCAAGATTCATCTCGATGATGACCTGACCCTAGCGCAAGACTCGTTTCGGCGCTTCTCCGCACAGCAGGTGGCCCCCCTCGCGTCCGACATTCATCGTCAAGACTTAACCGTGCCCGAGGTGCTGCTGAAGCCGCTCCGCGAGATGGGTGTGTTTGGGCTGTCGATTCCTGAGCGCTACGGCGGCAGCGCTCCCGAAGGCTCGGACAATACTTTAATGATGATCGCGGTCACTGAAGCCTTGTCCGAAGGCTCCTTAGCCGCAGCAGGGAGCTTAATCACACGGCCAGAGATTTTGGCCCGAGCGCTGATGCACGGCGGCACGGAGGCGCAGAAGGCTTATTGGTTGCCCAAGATTGCGGTCGGCGAGCCGCTCTGCGCGATCTCCATCACCGAACCTGACTTTGGTTCCGATGTCGCAAGCCTGTCCTTGAAGGCGACGCGCACCGAAGGTGGCTGGTTACTCAACGGCGCGAAGACCTGGTGCACCTTTGCAGGTAAAGCCGGCCTCGTGATGGTTGTGGCCCGCACTGATGCCGATAAGTCGTCGGGCTACAAAGGCCTTAGCATCATGCTGGTTGAAAAACCTGTGTATGAAGGCCATGAGTTCAAGTTCGTGCAAGGCACGAAAGAAAACACGGGTGGTGGAACCAAGGGTGGTGGAACCCTCACCGGCCGGGCGATCCCCACGATTGGCTATCGAGGCATGCATTCCTTCGATCTCGCCTTCGAGAATTTCTTTGTGCCGGACCGTTGCGTGATTGGCGAAGAAATGGGCGTCGGCCGAGGCTTTTATTTCACGATGGCCGGGATGGTGGGTGGGCGCATCCAAACTGCAGCACGGGCTTGCGGCGTGATGCGGGCAGCGCTGAGCGCCGCAATTCAATACGCCTTGGATCGACAAGTGTTTGGTGCGCCGCTTGCCAGTTTTTCGCTCACCCAGGTGAAGCTCGCCCGGATGGCTGCGCGCTTTAATGCCTGCCGTCAACTCACCTATGAAGTGGGCCGAAGACTTGAGTCGGGCGGCGATCGCATGGAGGCCAGTCTCGTCAAGTTACTCGCTTGTCGCTCGGCCGAGTTGCTGACTCGAGAGTCGCTGCAAATTCACGGTGGTATGGGTTATGCCGAAGAGATGGCAGTTAGTCGCTATTTTGTAGATGCACGTGTGCTAAGTATTTTTGAAGGCGCTGAGGAAACCTTGGCGCTTAAAGTGGTGGCACGGAGCCTGCTCGAAGCTGCGCTAAAAGCGCCAGTGAAAGCATAGATTGAATCAGCAAGCTAAAAGCACTCGTCCCATTTTAGAGGGCTTGCGCATCGTTGAGGCTTCCGCCTTCGTTGCAGTACCCTTGGGTGGCATGACCTTGGCGCAACTCGGTGCCGATGTCATTCGCATTGATCCGCCTGGCGGCGGGCTCGACTATCGTCGTTGGCCGGTGACCGAGAACAACACCAGTTTGTTTTGGTGTGGTTTGAACAAGCAAAAGCGTTCCGTGGTGATCGATATCGCGCAAGCCGAAGGGCGTGAAATTGCCATGGCGCTTATTACTGCACCAGGCGATAACGCGGGTATCTTACTGACCAATTTGCCGCCACGAGGTTACCTCGACTTTGAGGCTTTAAGTGCCAGACGCCCCGATCTCATTCAATTGACGTTGTCGGGTGATAGGCTTGGCGGAGCCGCAGTCGACTACACCGTCAACCCCAAGGTGGGCATCCCCTATCTCACTGGTTCGGGCGATGTGGCGTCAGTGGTGAACCATGTCTTGCCGGCTTGGGACCTGTCGACTGGGCATATGGCGGCGTTAGGGTTACTTGCCGCGGAAAGACATCGCAGCCGCACCGGTGAGGGCCAGCATATTCGGCTTGCACTGGAGGACGTGGCTTTGGCCATGATGGGCCATTTGGGCTTCATCGCGGAAGCACAGGGCGGTCAGACACGCGAGCGAATCAACAACGATCTCTTCGGCGCCTTTGGTCGTGATTTTGTGTGTTCGGATGGTGTGCGTGTGATGGTGGTGGGTCTCACCTCGAAGCAGTGGAAGTCTCTTGTTAAGGCTACTGGTATTCAAGAGGCGATCGCTCAGCTAGTGGACGAGCTGGGTGTAAATTTAAATCTTGAGGGCGAGCGTTTTCGTGCGCGCGAGCGCATCGCAGCGCTTATTGCACCCTGGTGCGCTGCGCGTACAAGCTCACAAGTTGGGACGATCTTCAATGAGCATGGTGTGTGTTGGAGTGCCTACCAGACTGTTGCGCAACTGGTTGAGAATGATCCCGCTTGCTCTCCAGCGAACCCAATGTTTAAGCAACTTCAGCAACCCGGTGTCGGGACGATACTGACACCCGGTATTCCGCTCGAGTTCTCTGGTTTTGATCGTGTGCCGCCCGGGCCAGCTCCAGTGCTAGGTCAGCACACCGAAGAGGTTTTGCAAGGTGTTCTTGGGATGCCGTCTGCTGAGTTCGGGCGGCTCGTAGACAAAGGTATCCTCGCATGTGCATCGGTGTGATGAGTCGTTGGCATTGGACAAGCAGTTGGCCAAAGTGATCGAAGAAACCACCCCTGACTTTTCCACAGTCTTAAAGCCCGGCGATACCCTCATTTGGGGCCAAGCCACCTCCGAGCCTTTGACCTTGACCCGTGCCTTGACCCGGCAGCGTCAGCACCTCCCACGAGTGCGATTGATGATGGGCATTGACCTGTCCCAAACGATTCGCCCTGAGCATCATGATGCCTTCGACTTCGCGGGATACTGTGGCGCGGGTGGTATGCGACAACTGGCGATGGCTGGGCTGCTTGATCTTTATCCCTTGCCCTATGCTCAACTCGCACGCGAAATTCATGAGGGGCAATGCAAGGCCGACGTGGTGCTGGTGCAAGTCTCCTCCCCGAACGCGCAAGGTCAGTACAGTCTTGGCCTGTCCAATGATTGGTTGATCCCGGCGTTACGCAGCGCCCGAGCCGTGATCGCCGAGGTCAATGCCGAGGTGCCGTGGACGCACGGCGCAATAAGCCTCAATGAATCAGATATTACCTTGAAAGTCGCGGCCCGCCATGCCCCCTTGGAATACTCGGCCAAAGCCCCTTCCGACACGGAGGCAAAAATTGCCGCCAATGTTGCGCGCCTGATCGAAGATGGCGCCACCTTGCAAGTGGGGCTAGGCGGCGTTGCGAGTCGCGTGTTTTCGTTGCTCAAAGACCGTCGAGATCTAGGCTATCACTCCGGCCTTGCGATTGATGCCTTGGTTGATCTCGCAGAATCCGGTGCGCTGACCAATGCTCGCAAGACCATTGATCAAGGCTTCAGCGTCGCGGGAATATTGATGGGTAGTCGCCGGCTCTACGATTTTGCGAGCCAGAATCCAAGGTTTCAAATGCGCGGCAGCGAGTACACGCATGATGCTCAAGTGCTGCGATCCATTGACTGCTTTGTGGCCATCAATTCGGCGATAGAGGTTGACCTCACCGGTCAGGTCAACGCAGAAGTGGCCGCTGGAAATTATGTGGGCGCGGTTGGCGGCGCGCCCGATTTTCTACGAGGCGCCCAAGCCAGCAAGGGTGGCTTGCCTATTATCGCCCTGCCGTCGACCGAGAGATCTGCTAGCCGAATCGTTGCTACCTTGTCTGGACCTGTTTCTACCCCACGCTGCGACGCTGGCTTGATCGTGACCGAGTACGGCGTAGCTGATTTGCGTGGCCTACCCGTGCGTGCCCGGGTGAAGCGAATGATTGATATCGCCGCGCCAGCACATCGTGAATCGCTCGAACTACAGTCGCATCAGGTTCTTAAGCGCCTGGCCTAAAGATTTGCGATATTCCTAGGCTTGCTCAGCGCACGTACATCTACTTGAGTTCGTAAATGAGTTGAGACGAGTGGCTGGCACGCCGTTTGCCAGTACACTTAGATCACACCGAGTTCATCAATAAGGGAAGTCAGCTATGCACATTCAGCAGCAAATAGAGGGAAGGGTTCGCAGGAAAGCGATTGCCTTAGTCGCCACCGGTGCGTGTCTGCTCGCTTTCGTCGCCACCATGGCGGCCCCTTGCACCGCTTTGGCGCAATCCGCCCAAAAGGTCTTGAAGTTTATTCCTCAAGCCGACCTGCGGATTCTCGACCCGATTGCCACCACCGCCTACATTACGCGTAACCACGGCTACATGGTCTACGACACGCTGTTCGCGATGGATGCCAAGTTTCAGGTGCAGCCACAGATGGTCGACAAGTACGTCCTCTCGGCGGACAAACTAAGCTATACCTTTACGCTACGCGATGGGTTGAAATTTCATGACGGCCAGCCCGTGCGTTCCGCCGACTGCATTGCCTCGCTTGACCGCTGGGCCAAGCGCGATGCCTTGGGCCAAAAGCTCGCCGAAGTCACTGAGTCTTGGACGGTGGTGGATGACAAAACCTTCCGTCTGAAACTAAAGCGCGCCTTCCCTCTCACCTTGGACGCGCTCGGCAAACCATCCTCCAACGTGCCCTTCATCATGCCCGAGCGGATCGCCAAGACCGATCCCTTTCAGAACATCACGGATACTACCGGTTCGGGGCCCTTCAAGTTTGTAAAGGAGCAGTGGGTACCGGGTAATAAAGTGGTCTATGTGAAGAACACTGATTACGTACCGCGTAAAGAAGCCCCATCATGGGCGGCGGGCGGCAAGGTCGTAAAGGTTGATCGTGTCGAGTGGATTTATATCCCAGATTCAGCCACGGCTGCTGCTGCGCTGAATGCTGGTGAGGCTGATTGGTGGGAGCAATTGCCCCCCGATCTGATTCCGATCCTCAAGCGTAATAAGGATGTCAAGGTTGAGAACATTGACCCTCTCGGTTCGATGGGCGTGATTCGCTTTAACCACCTTCACCCACCGTTCAACAACGTTAAGCTGCGCCAAGCACTCATGTACGCCGTGGATCAAAACGACTATGTGCTGGGCATTGCGGGCTCGCCCGAAAACGGCAAGGTCTGCTACTCGTTCTTTACCTGCGGCACGCCACTATCGAGCGAAATTGGCGCCGAGCCGATGAAGGGTAAGCGCGATCTCGCCAAGGCCAAGCAGCTCATCAAGGACTCGGGCTACAAGGGGGAGAAGATCGTCATCATCTCGGCCACCGATCAGCCCATTGTGCATTCGCAATCGCTTTTGACGACTGAGCTTCTGCGTACACTTGGACTGAATGTCGAACTTCAAGCAGGCGATTGGGGCACCTTAATTACTCGGCGTACTTCGAAGGAGCCGGTTGAAAAGGGCGGCTGGTCGATCTTCCATACCTGGTTAGTTGGCCCGGATTTGGTCAACCCTGCAGTGAACTTTGCGCTGCGCGGCACAGGTGAAAAGGGCTGGTTCGGCTGGGCAGCCGACGCCAAAGTGGAGGAGTTGCGTGAAGCCTGGTTTATGACCACCGATGCGGCCGCGGGCAAGAGGGCGGCGGATGCGGTACAGAGCCGTGCCTTCGAAATTGTGCCCTACATTCCCACCGCACAATTCATTATTCCGACCGCGTATCGCACGAATTTGAGCGGCGTCATTGTTGCGCCAATTACTTTACTGTGGAATGTAGAAAAGAAGTGATCGATGTGTAGCATCGTGCTCGATAAGCGTAGAACTATGATCACCTCCTGCAACTGATGCTTGCGTATATTGCCCGGCGACTGCTGTCGACAGTCGTCGTGATGGCGGTGGTCGCCTTCTTCGTCTTCTCGTTGCTGTACTTGACGCCGGGCGATCCGGCGGCGGTGATTGCTGGGGATATTGCGACCGAGGAAGACATCAAACGCATCCGTGCGACTTTGGGGCTGGACGAGCCGTTTCTGGTGCGTTTCGGTTCCTGGACCTGGGGTTTGCTGCATGGCGACCTAGGTACGTCCATCTTTACAAAGTTGCCCGTCACCTATTTAATCGGCCAACGCATCGAACCGACGCTTGCACTGACCTTGACGACTCTCTTCGTGTCAGTGCTGGTGGCGGTGCCTCTCGGCGTGTTGGCAGCATGGCGTGCAGGTTCCTGGATTGACCGCCTGGTGATGGGGGTATCGGTGCTCGGCTTCTCAGTACCCGTCTTCGTACTTGCTTATGCGCTGATCTTAACCTTCTCAGTGAATTTAGGCTGGTTACCGGTGCAGGGCTACCGCCCCATCGCCGACGGGGTGTGGGAATGGTTCCGCCATTTAGTGTTACCGAGTATCGCGCTGGGTACGGTGTATGTTGCTCTCATCGCTCGTATCACGCGTGCCAGCATGCTTGATGTTCTTGCCCAAGACTATGTGCGTACGGCGCAGGCCAAGGGGCTGTCGACCAACGAAGTTCTGCTGGGGCATGCCCTGAAGAATGCGGCGATTCCCATTGCCACCGTGGTGGGTATTGGTATCGCACTGTTGATCAGTGGGGCCATCGTGACTGAAACAGTGTTCGCAATTCCTGGCATTGGTCGACTCACGGTCGACGCGATTTTGCGCCGCGACTATCCGATTATTCAGGGCATGATTTTGATTTTTTCAGGGGTCTATGTGCTGATTAACCTGTTGGTGGATCTGAGTTACACCTTGTTCGATCCGCGAGTGAAGTACTGATGCGCACCACAGGCAAGGCCTAAGTCGATGGCTCCCATTTGGCTGCAGTTCAAAGACGCTCTGCGTCGTCATCCGACCGCGATCATCGGTGCGGCGATCCTGCTCGCCATGATCCTCATGGCCTTCGCCGCACCTTGGCTGGGCACCGTGGATCCGCAGTCGGTGTCTCCTATCAAACGCCTGAAGCCACCCTCTCAGGTGGCCTGGTTCGGGACCGACATGCTCGGTCGCGACATCTACAGCCGGGTGGTCTACGGCGCGCGAGTCTCACTGACGGTCGGCTTGGCCGTGGCCTTCGTCGCAACGCTTGTGGGCCTCGCAATTGGTCTCGTCACGGGCTTTATTCGCTCGGTCGATGCGGTCGTGATGCGCATTATGGACGGCTTAATGTCAATTCCGTCAGTGTTGTTGGCCATCGCCTTGATGGCACTCACCAAGGCCAGCGTGGGCAATGTCATCGCGGCCATCGCCCTGGCTGAAGTACCTCGAGTAGTGCGCTTGGTGCGTGGCCTGGTATTGACCCTGCGCGAGCAACCCTTTGTTGAAGCGGCGGTTGCTTCCGGCACTAGTCTGCCCCGCATTCTCGTGCGTCACATCCTACCGAACACGGTGGCACCGCTGCTCGTGCAAGCGACCTATGTGTGCGCTTCGGCGATGATCACCGAGGCCATTTTGTCCTTCATCGGTGCGGGAACGCCACCTAATATTCCGAGCTGGGGCAATATCATGGCCGAGGGTCGTAGCCTGTTTCAGATCGCTGGCTACTTGATCGTGTTTCCCGGTATCTTCTTGTCGCTGACCGTGCTGGCAGTGAACATGATGGGCGACGGTTTGCGTGATGCGCTTGACCCTCGCCTGGCGAGGCGCATGTGAGTACCACGCCACTCCTTGAAGTCGAGGGCCTCCAAACCTGGTTCTACACCCGTGACGGTGTCGTGCGGGCTGTTGACGGCGTGTCGTTCTCAGTCACTGCCGGTGAGACTCTGGCGATTGTTGGCGAGTCGGGTTGTGGCAAGAGCGTGACTGCTTTGTCGATACTGCGTTTGATTGCTTCGCCACCTGGGCGTATTTTGGCCGGCCAAATTCGCTTTGAAGGGCGCAACTTGCTGGAGCTCGACGATGAGCAGATGCGCGGGCTACGCGGCAACAAGATCTCAATGATTTTTCAAGAGCCAATGACCTCCCTCAACCCGGTGTTGACCATCGGGCGCCAGGTGGCCGAGGTGTTTAGATTGCACCAAGGGCTTTCTTCTGAGCAGGCGATGGCCCGTGCAGTTGAAATGCTGCAACTGGTCAACATTCCAGAGGCGGAGCGCCGGGTCAAGCAGTACCCGCATGAGTTATCGGGGGGCATGCGCCAGCGCGTCATGATCGCGATGGCATTGGCCTGCAAACCCAAGCTGCTGCTGGCTGATGAGCCGACCACCGCGCTTGACGTGACGGTGCGCACGCAAATTTTGGACTTGCTGGGCGACTTGCAGCGCAAAAATGGCATGGCCGTGCTGATGATCACACA
>JAYVKZ010000225.1:0-4264 GCA_043767985.1 Betaproteobacteria bacterium | reverse complement strand
CCTCTTCCTGACAGGCTCGGGCCAGGGCGAGCATATTGCTGCCTCCACCCGAAATCAAAACGACCAGACGTTGCATAGGGGCGAAGTTTACAGCACCCTTCCCTCTATAATGTCGGGCTTTGCCGAGTCGGGCCTCTAAATGAGCACCTTCTTTGTGTCTTCCACCTTCTGCAAACCGTTTCTCCGTTCAAAATAAGCGATCCAACATGCCGAAATCAAAGATGGAGGTTTTTCGGCGAATTCCGCCCCATGAGTCCCGGCGCGACTGTGCTTTGAGCATTGGCAATTTCGACGGTGTTCACTTGGGCCATCAAGCCATGCTAAAAAGGCTCAAAGCCAACGCCCTGGCGCGAGCCCTGCCAGCCTGCGTGCTCACCTTTGAGCCGCACCCTAGAGAATACTTCGCAACGCTAAGACCAGAGATGAAGGCGCCAGCACGAATTTACGGCGAACGTGACAAGATTGACGCGATGGCGGCCTATGGCGTGGATCGCGTATGTATCGCTCACTTTAACGAGTCCATGGCTGCACAGGCACCTGAGCGCTTTATCGAAGAAGTGCTCATTGAGGGCCTGCAAACTAAACATCTCCTCATCGGGGATGACTTTCGCTTTGGCGCCAAGCGCGGTGGCGACTTTGCAATGCTGCAACGCTATGCCGACAAACGCGCTTTTACCTTAGAACGCATGGATAGTGTGTTGTTTGCGCCCTCGCTGCAACGAGTCTCTAGCTCCTTGGTGCGACAAGCCTTGAGCGATGCAAATTTCGAGTTGGCAGAACGCCTGTTAGGCCGTAGCTATTGCATCACAGGGCATGTGATTCATGGCAAAAAGTTGGGTCGCACGCTAGGGTTTCCGACCCTCAACTTGAAAGTGCCGAGCCTACTTCCCGCGCTTTCGGGGATTTTCGTCGTCAAAGTGTTTGGCCTAAGTGCGGCCGGGCTAGGAGAAGTTGAAGATCGTCCCTATCAGGCTGTCGCCAGTCTAGGCACGCGCCCCGCTGTGGAAAACGAGGGCAAACCACTCCTTGAAGTTCATGTTTTGGACTATCAAGGCGACGCCTATGGCAAACTGGTGCGGGTAGAATTTCTCCATAAACTTCGCGACGAGGAAAACTACACGAGCCTTGAGCTTCTTACCGCCCAAATTCAAAAGGATGCAGACGCGGCACGAGCCTACTTTAGGCCCTAGAATCCCGCCTCGTCGCACTCACTTTTTTCGCTAAAATTTCCGGCCTATCTTCTCCAACCAAACACCAGCGTTTCCATGTAATGACTGAATCAGCTTATCGTTCAACACTCAATCTGCCCGATACCGCGTTTCCGATGCGCGGCGATCTCCCTAAGCGCGAACCCAAATGGGTCAAGGCTTGGCAAGATAAAGGTGTCTATAAGCGAATTCGCAGCGCGGCTCTTGGCCGCCCTCTATGGCAATTGCATGATGGGCCGCCGTTTGCTAATGGTGATCTGCACAACGGACATGCGGTCAACAAAATACTCAAAGATTTGGTCGTCAAAACCAAGCTGATGGCAGGCTTCGATGCGCGCTACATTCCGGGCTGGGATTGCCACGGTATGCCGATTGAGATTCATATTGAAAAAGAATATGGTCGCGGCTTGCCTGCGGCCGAGGTTCAAGCCAAGTCACGCGCCTACGCCACCGCGCAAATTGCTCGTCAAAAAGAGCAATTCATCCGCATGGGTGTCCTCGGTCAATGGGATAACCCCTACCTCACCATGGCTCCGCGCAACGAAGCCGACGAGCTTCGAGCGCTCGGTCGTGTACTGGAAAAAGGTTACGTCTATCGCGGCCTGAAGCCCGTGAACTGGTGTTTTGATTGCGGCTCAGCCCTGGCTGAGGCTGAAGTGGAATACGCCGATAAGACCGATCCTTCGGTGGATGTCGGCTTTCCTTTTGCCGCGAGTGAATTGCCCAAGTTGGCCAAGGCTTTTGGTCTAGCGCAACTTCCCTTAGAGCGCGGCTACTGCGTCATCTGGACGACCACACCTTGGACTTTGCCAGCCAACCAAGCGCTCAATTTGCATCCCGAGTTTGACTATGCGCTCGTGCAAAGTCATTGGCAAGGATCGGACTGCCTGTTTATTTTTGCCAAAGAACGAGTTGAAGCCTGCCTGAAAGATTACGGCTTGGAAGGCAAAATTATCTCCGAATGTAAAGGCCAGGCGCTGGAACTCATCGCCTTTCAACACCCGTTTTATGATCGTCTTTCACCAGTTTATTTAGGCGACTACGTCACACTCGACGCCGGTACCGGTGTGGTGCATTCCTCGCCCGCTTATGGTATTGAAGACTTTTTGTCTTGCAAGCGCTATGGCATGCAAGACGATCAAGTCTTGCAACCAGTCATGGGTACTGGCGTCTATGTGAAGGATTTGCCGGAGTTTGGCGGCGAGTTCATCTGGAAGGCCAACCCCAAGATCGTCGAGCACATTCGCGCTAAGGGCAACTTACTGCGCACTCAAAACTACGCGCATAGCTATATGCATTGCTGGCGGCATAAAACACCGATCATCTATCGCGCTTCGTCGCAGTGGTTCGCAAGTTTGGACAACACGCCAAAGGATGGTGGCAAGTCCCTTCGCCAAACGGCGTTGGAAGGCATTGATGCCACGACCTTCTACCCGGCCTGGGGCAAGGCTCGCCTCTACGGCATGATCGCCAATCGGCCAGACTGGACCTTGTCGCGGCAACGCCAGTGGGGCGTGCCGATGGCTTTCCTCATGAGCGCAGACAAAGGAGAGCTTCATCCGCGGACGCCTGAGCTCATCGAGGTCATTGCTCAGCATATTGAGAAGGGCGGGATTGAATCCTGGCAGACGCTGAGCATCGCCCAACTATTGCAGGCTATTGGCGAGCCAAGTGACGATGCAGCGGCCTCCAAGTGGGTCAAGAACAAAGATACCCTGGACGTGTGGTTTGATTCAGGCACCACCCATCAAACCGTGTTGAGAGGCTCGCATGCCGAAAACTCCGCCTTCCCGGCCGACATGTATTTGGAAGGCAGTGATCAGCACCGCGGCTGGTTCCACTCTTCCCTACTGACCTCGTCCATGCTCAATGGGGTGCCTCCGTACAAGGCACTCCTCACTCACGGTTGGGTGGTCGACGGGCAGGGTCGAAAAATGTCAAAGTCCTTGCGCAATGGCACTGCCCCTGATGTCATCTCGAATCAGCTCGGCGCGGAAATTTTGCGCCTTTGGGTGGCCAGTACCGATTATTCAGGTGACCTGAGTTTGTCGGACGAAATCTTGAAGCGTGTGGTGGACGTGTATCGCCGCATTCGCAATACTTTGCGCTTCCTGCTCGCCAATGTTTCAGACTTTGACCCCAGCAAAGACTTGGTCTCGACGGATCAAATGTTTGAGATTGATCGCTATGCACTAGCCCATACCGCCCATTGGTCGAAAGATTGTTTAGCCAGTTATGCCAAGTTTGAGTTTCACCCGGTGGTGGCCAGCCTGCAAACATTTTGCTCAGAAGACCTCGGCGCCTTTTATCTGGATATTCTTAAAGATCGCCTGTACACCACCGCCGAAAAATCCGTGGCGAGGCGCAGTGCACAAAGCGCGATTTACCACATTACCCGCAGCTTGCTCACAGTCATGGCTCCCGTGTTGTCGTTCACCGCAGAAGAAGCCTGGGAACTGTTCTCGGCTAGCCTCTATAAAGACAGTCAGGAAACCATTTTTAGTCAAACCTATTACCCCTTGCCTGAAATCGTCGATTCTGACGCGCTCCTTGCCAAATGGCGCACGATTCGCGAGTGGCGTGCAGAAGCGCTCAAAAAGATTGAGGAGCAACGCGCCACCGGTGTCGTGGGTTCGTCATTGCAAGCAGAGTTAGATGTCACGGCCACAGGCGAGCTCCATGCGCTGTTGGCAAGCCTGGGCGATGACCTTCGCTTTGTTGCTATCACTTCGCAAGCGCGCCTCAGTGCGGGCTCAGCGGGGGATGACGGCGAAGCAGGTTTTAAGGTGAGCGCGAGTCCTTATAAAAAATGCGAGCGCTGTTGGCATTACCGCGCCGAAGTAGGTACCGATACTAAGTATCCGGAAATCTGTAGCCGTTGCGTCAGCAATCTGTACGGTATGGGTGAAGCAAGGCGGTTCGCATGAGTCGAGGGAAAAAGTCTTACGGTACGAGTACCGCTCTAGCGCCATGGTTGCTCCTGTCAGCAATCATCATCCTACTAGATCAAATTACTAAGATTGCCGTGGAGAAACGCTTTAGCTTCGCTGAGCGTC
>JAYVKZ010000224.1:0-2807 GCA_043767985.1 Betaproteobacteria bacterium | reverse complement strand
CGCATTCAATTTGGGTTTGTTGATGACGCTCGCCGCGATAGCACCAGCCGATGCGCCAGCGAGTGATGCCGATGACAGGGAATTTGAACTCTGAGCGCTGATCTGGAGACCCGAGAAGGTCCCGGTATCCGCCATGACGTCGTTCCCATCGCTCTGGCTTGATGGTGTTGATGAACTTGGTGCTATCCCGGTTGCAACCTTAGCAATGATCTGACCTGACGATTGTGCAGCAGGGGTTGACCGAGCGCTCGATGACGCGATAGGAGATGGGGTCGGCGAACTAGCTGTGGGCTCGGGTGTACCATCGCTGTTAAATTCACTTGCCGACACCCAGGCGCTTGCTACCTTATCCGAGGGGTTGCTTGGAGGCAACTTCCCTGCGGCGACACCGCCCTTAGGTTCTGTGCCAACCTCTCTCGATGGACTGGACGACGCGCTCTCATCGTCGCCACCGACCAAATTGCCTTGCGCGAAGATCTCTCCAGAGCCTGAATCGCTTGATCCTTGCGCTAGTAGCGATGGGTTCGACGAAGCTGCTTGATTGTCACTCGACTTTGCCACCCCTGATTTTGATGATTCCTGATCTCTTGCAGATCGAGAAGCCTCAGTGACTTTGCTCGAATCGCGCCTTGCATTGGGCTTGGCGTCGTTCGCAACTTGGTTGTCGTCACGCTTTGTGGGACCGAAACTTTGCGGTGGCAGCACAGGTCGTTCTTGGCTTGGCGCAGGGGCCGCCTGTGAGTCAGCGGTAAAGGCCGCTTCGCCTGCGCCAATTTCAAGGCTACCCACAGTATTGCTGACTGCGATACGTCCTTCGGTCACGAAGGCCAGCAGGCCAGCTCGAGTTCCGGGAGCACAGCTTGGGTCGCAAACCGTTTCAACCAAGGTAAAGACTGTACCTCGAATGCCGATCGTCGCCGTCGGAGTCTGGATACGATAGTCCTCGCGATTGCGTTTGCCAACTGCGCCGGTGGAGGTTCTTAAAGCACCGCGCAGCAGTGAGAAAAATCCGCGATGCTGGTCACTTTCAAAAAGATACTCATCAATCCGGAATTCGGTTGAAGGCTGTAGAGAGACCAAGCTTGCATCGCTAAACCGAACTTGTACGCGACCGTCTGCGCCCGTTTTTATCGTGTCGCCTTGGCGAAGGCTGCTGCCCGCCGCGAGCGTTTCCTGGTTGCCACCCCGAATGAGAAACGATTGGCCGCTTAGCGCAAGAACAACGCCTTCATTATTTTGCGCCTGGACATTCGGTGTATAGAGGCCCGTAAGCAAGACCAGAAGCGCCACGAAACAATTGGCTAGCCATATGGAGCGAGCGTTGTGAACAACGTTCTCATCGTCGAAAGCTTGTAGACTCGCACCTCGCGTCGATGCCAAACCACTCTGCGGAAACTGCTTTCCGCTGAGCGAACCGGCAAAAGCGACGAGCGCTTGAGCGAATGAGGACATGAGGGCGCTTTTCTAGAACTTATATTTGATGCTCATTCTCCACTGGCTGCGCTGGTAGTCATTAGGTTGAAGGCTGGACATATTTTTTGTCCATGTAATTTCTTGTGTCATCAACCAATGTTTGCCGTAGCTCCTTTCGGCGCTCAGGCGTAATTCAGTTTGGCGGTCTTCGCGCCGCACCCCAAAAAGGGTGTCTATGCCGTCAAACGAGCGACGCTCGTAGGAGGCCGAAAATTGTCCGGTCCAGCCTTGCGTCAGGCTCCGACTAAGCAAGCCTCGTAGGCCGCTAAAGCTGTAACTCAGAGTATCTAGCTGGGTATTTTCGCGACCGCTGTAGAGCGAGGCGAGACCTAGAAAGCTTTCTTTGGGTGCGATGGTTGTGGCCCAACTGGTACCTGCCATGAGGCGCTTGGCGTCGCGACTTGGGGCATTCGGAAAACTAAGATCAAAGGCCTGCGCAAATAAACCCCATTGCTTGGCGCCCGGGTTTTTCGCATCTAACTCAAATTGCGCCTGTGCAGCAAGGCCCGTCGCGCTGCGAAAGGCGTTACCGTCAAGACGGAGGTTTTGAGTCTGTGCGAGCACGTTAAATTGAGCTTTCTCGGTTGCTATTCTTAGGCCAGTCGATAAATCCATTTGGCTTTGGGATAGTGTAGATGCCGAGGGGTAGTTCCGACTAGACCAGCGTAGACCGGTGGCCCAGGAGATTCGACCGTTGATCGGTACGACCGCCTCAACGGCGCCCGCTAGGCCGAAAAGGGCGCTCGGATTGGGTTTGCTGCTGGCTTGCGGAAGCACCTTCGTGCCATCGGCAAGAAGCCAGGTGCTGGAGGAAGTGCCGAAGTTAGCATTGCGATCGTAGCCAAACTCGCTCTCGATGGAGCCACGCCAGGTGACTGCTTTAGCATCGGCCGATTTTTTGCTGGCCTCCTCATCGCGTTTTATGAGGTCCAAATAATTTCCGATGGCGCGGCGCACTTCCTGGGGAATCTCTTGCGCGGCGACGGTTTGCAATTCACGCTTGGCATTCTCGGTTTCCTGGACCTTGAGATAGGCCTTGGCAATCTCAGCGCGAGCCTGTAGAAAGTCCGGCTGATTGATGAGAACTCGCTCCAAATGAATAATCGCTTCGGCGGCGTAACCCACATCGAGTGCGGCAAGACCCAGCAGGTAGTCGAATTCGAATCTGCCAATGAAGCGAGATTCTTGAGCTTTAAGCATCTCATAGGCGCGACGCGATTCTCCGCCATCCAGGGCAAGCTTGGCCTGCCTGAGCAAGTCGCTTTCACTTAAGGATGCAAAAGGCGGCTCATTGTTTGCAGGTGCACGTGGCTGAGCTATGGCTTGCGGGAGAG
>JAYVKZ010000223.1:0-1572 GCA_043767985.1 Betaproteobacteria bacterium | reverse complement strand
TCGAGCCTGGCCCCTTTGATTCTTTGATCGTCCTTCTCTTTTTGTTGGTGTGAAAAAAACTTGAATTAATTCGAGCCTGGCCCCTTTGATCTTTCATGGATGGTTCAGGGTCTGGCCCTTTGATTGATTTTTTATGACCATGGGCCGTTGATTGCGTTAAATTCCCTTGCCACGTACGCTATTTACAAGCTTTGCAATTTGCTCAACACCGTCGAATGTTGACGGAAGGGACCCACTATCGGAAGTAATACCGCTAAAGATAAGGCTTTCAAACTTCTCTAATGCTCCCGCATCTTGCTGCTTGATCTTAGTTGAATACTCAGAGTAACTCTGAATGAATTGACAGAGCGAGACCCTAAGATTGATTTGTAGAAGTTGAGTGGTAACGCTGCGGTAGTTGAAAAGCACAACTCTGAATAAATACAGCAATATCACCTCAAGCGCGATAAGAGGTGGGAGTGAGTAGATGAGCGTGTTGCGGTGTGAATCGATCGTGTCTATGTGGACGGCAGTGAACCAGAGTTGAGCCAAAACAGGCGTTACCATTAATGCGCCGAGAGCGAGGATTGCCATGAAGGAATGGAATTTCTCACGTTTTTTATGCAAAGCCAGGGTCTCAAAACCTTTGACCAGCCCGACAAAATTGTATGTTGTTGTGACACGGCTGAGCCCGTCGCGCAATGCCTCAATTTCTTCGCTCTTCTCCTTTATCTCCTTATCCCAAGCCACCTTCAGTTGAGTCGCGGACTTTGCAGTCTCGGCGAAAGACTTGAATTCGACTAAAGCAGGGCTGTTTATCAACTTTTTCGTGACATTGGCCGGCATGATGTAGTTTGCGTAGATGAGCTGCTGTTTCTCTACACCAAATCTGTCCAAATTTTCATTAACGAAATGTTTGATACTCCGGAGTTCAAAGCTCAAATCACCAGGTTGTGAGAACTCAAGCTCGCATAGGAAGCGATACGCCGATGTAAAGATGGGAATCAGAGCACCTTCACGATTCTCAGGTTTTGCGTCCGTAAACTCAATTAGCTGCCTGATGAAATGCGCGCCGATCCACTCTGTGTTCGAAGCGCAATGCTGATCGAAAACACTAGTATTGGGGATAAGTACATTGAAGAACTGGGTGAGCGACGGAATTACGTCCGGCTCTGCAGTTTGGGTTGGAGAAATCGATTTAAGCACCAAAGCGAACTGCCTAAGGACTGCTTGATTTTCCTCTTTACTAAAGAAGCTTACTGCGGTTGTACTCATTATTTGTTGTCCTAAGCCGTCGTAACGATTCTATTCATTGTCGCTCCATCAGAAACTGCCACTTGACCATTAAGGCGTACACGCGCAAACAATGCACTTACCATGACACCGGCTTGTGAATGGTCGTTTTTGGAATCTTGGCTGGCAATTGCGCATTGGCAAGATGGACGGTGCTCAAGGTTTTCTTCCAATCAACATGTTGAGCTAAATCCCGTGAAATCTTGCGGTGATCGTCGCCGGATATGGGAGCGACCAGACCAAGACGCACTTGGGGATGATGCCGTTTGATCGCGGCTAGCGCGGCTTCCAGATCGGAGT
>JAYVKZ010000222.1:0-7720 GCA_043767985.1 Betaproteobacteria bacterium | reverse complement strand
GGGAAAAAGACATGAGCACCCTCTAAATAGTCGGGGGCCAGCATGTCGCGGACGACCTCAAAGGCGTCATGCTGGATGACCTTAAGATTGCCGATTCGGCCTAGTTCGATACGCTTGAGTAAGGCGCCCACACCGGCCGGATAGACCTCGCAGGCGATAAAATTTGTGTCGGGTAGGTGGGCTGCAATGAGGGCCGTGGCCTCGCCCATACCGGAACCAATTTCTAACACCAAGGGCGCGGTTTTTTGCTCGAAAAGCTGCTTGACGTCCGTTGGCGTAGCAACGAACTTCAGACCAAGCTGGGGCATGAGCTCCAAGCTGGCTTGTTTTTGAGCAGGGGACAAACGGCCTTGGCGGCCGGCGAAACTACGAATATGATCTGGGTGAGCCATTCCTTAATTCTACGAGATGATTTATTCTTCTCGCTATACTGATCGGTTTACGGCTTATGCAAATCACCCCAGCGGGTGTAGTTCAATGGTAGAACGCCAGCTTCCCAAGCTTGATACGCGAGTTCGATTCTCGTCACCCGCTCCAAATGGGCCCGCCCTTGGCTGCCTAGCGGGGTGTATTGACTAATCCCTTCGGTGGTTCACCGATTTATTTTGAATTTCGTCATCCAAATGGATGACAACATTCCTCACGTTTACGCCTATGGTACGTCTCAGCTGTACCCTTTTTATTAAAGCGTTTGGAATGTTCATGAAAACAAGATTTTCGTTATTTTGCCCTTCGATGAGGCAAGCCCAGGGAATCGAGAGTTCTACTCGTTGGGTTCCCAGGGTTAACTCCTATTGAGATTGCAACCTCACTTCTGCATTTGCTTAGTGACTGTGATAGGAGGTGACCCGTTCCACCTCATTCTTAGACCCCAAAAATACAGCCACGCGCTCGTGAAGCTTGCTTGGCTGCAAGTCCATGATGCGCTGCGTTCCATTGGTCGAAGCGCCGCCGGCTTGCTCGATTAAGAAACTCATCGGATTGGCTTCATACATCAGGCGTAGCTTGCCCGGCTTGTCCGGCTCGCGGCTATCGCGGGGGTACATGAATACACCGCCTCGGGTCATGATGCGATGGACATCGGCCACCATGGAGGCGACCCAGCGCATATTGAAGTCTTTACCACGCGGGCCGGTCTTGCCTGCCTGCAGTTCTTGAATATACTTTTGTACCGGTGCTTCCCAATGTCGTGCATTGGAGGCGTTGATGGCGTACTCCTTGGTGTCCTCAGGGACTTTGATGTCGTCCTTGGTCAGCCACCAGCTACCGGTTTCACGGTCTAAGGTAAAACACGCCACGCCAGCACCTACGGTGAGCACCAAAACGGTGGAAGGGCCGTAGACGGCGTAGCCCGCTGCGACCTGAGTGTTACCGGCTTGTAAAAACGACTCATGGCTACCCACGGCTGCATTATCCGAACTACGCAGTACCGAGAAAATAGTGCCAATGCTGACATTGACGTCAATGTTTGAAGAGCCATCCAGCGGGTCAAACAAGAGTAAATATCCACCTTTGGGATAGTGGTGAGGGATGGGGAACGGGTCGTCCATTTCCTCGGAGGCCATGGCCGCTAAATTTCCGCCCCAAAGATTGGCTTCGAGCAAGACGTCATTGGCGATCACATCTAATTTTTTCTGGCTTTCGCCCTGCACATTCTCGGTCCCGGCCTCACCCAGTACGCCGGCGAGATCACCTTTGCCAACGGCGTAACTGATCCGTTTGCAGGCGCGAGCGACGACTTCCAGGAGTAGCCGTAAATCTGGCGGTACGCTCCCAACGGCGCGTTCCTTTTCAACCAAGTATTGGGTCAAACTAATTTTGTGGATGCTCAATGCTTGCTCCAAAGTGTGTAGGAAAATGGTTGATGATGACGAGCAATAGTTTCAAGAGATGTGCTCACGCTGCCAAGGCCTTGTTGATCACTTCCCGAACATCGCCCGAGAGATTGTCTTGCGCGGCAAGTCGCTCCAGGCTTTTTACCATCTGGCTCTGCAAATGGGGCGCAAATTTCTTCCAACGGTCCATAGCTCTCGCCAATCGGGCAGCGATCTGTGGGTTGCTTTGATCTAGTTCGCTCACCATGCGTTCCCAAAACCGGTATCCCGAGCCGTCGGCGAGATGAAATTGAGCCGGGTTCATTTGGCAGAAACTGTGAACCAACGCCCGGGCACGGTTGGGGTTCTTAATGGAAAAGTCGGGCCGCTTCATGAGCGCGAGTACTGAGTCGAGTACGGTGATGTGGCCGACGCCCGAGGGTACTTGCGAGGTGGCTTGCGCGCTAAACCATTTGTCGAGCACCAGTGCTTCGTCGCGGAATTCAGCTTCAAAGGCTGCGAGAAGTTTTTCTCTTGGTTCGCCCGCATGATGGATCACCGCGCTTAGGGCTCCCCAGCGATCCGTCATGTTATCGGCTTCGTTGAATTGCTTTTCAGCGAGCTGACTCAGGTTATTCAGTGTCAAATAACTCAGGCAAATATTGCGCAGCGCTCGTCGACCGACTTCGGACGGTGACGCTTGATAGGCTACTTTTGTGGAGCAAGACTGGTAGGCCGATAAAAGTGGCGCACCTACACTCAGCGCTAGGCTTTGCTGAACGCGGTTTCTCGCCAGACGCAGGATGGCTGGATCTAAGGCGTCGATTTGCTCGCCGATAAAGCCTTCGGAAGGCAGGGTCAAGAGAGTCGCGAGATACGCGCGATCCAAATTGGGCTGGTCGAGTGCGATGTGCATGGCCTCGGCCAAGGCCGCGCAAGTGGTCAAAGGGGTGCTGAGCCTCTCGAGGCCCGGACCATTTTGAGGCGCGGATAGCAACACCTCGTACTCGGATTGGACCGCCCGAATGGCCAACTGCTGCAAGGCGTCCCAGCGGTTAAAGGGGTCAGTGTCATGTTTGGCCAAGAAACCCAGGCTAAGCTCGTCGATATCTTGACGAATCATGACGGGGGCTGAAAAGTTACGCAACACCGACAGTGCGACTGGCTTGGACCTCACCGGAAAGCTGACCGTACCTTCGGTTTCGCTGAGCGAATACAGTGTGTGCTCGGCGAGCAAATCCTTCCCGGAAGCATCAAGCGCACCTAACACGATGGGAATCAAGAGGGGTAGGGCAGGGCTCTTACCCTTGGGGAGTTCTTGCCTGAAGCGCACTTCAAGCACGCCGTTTGCGCTGTTGGCCGTGGGCTCTACATAACGCCAAGTGACATGGAGCGTCGGTGTGCCCGCCTGCGCATACCAGCGCTTGAAAACGCTCAGATCAATGGCGTTGGCGTCCGCCATCGTTGCTACAAAATCATCGCAGGTCACGGCCTGACCGTCATGGCGGGCAAAGTAAAGATCCATACCTTTGCGAAACCCGTCTCGGCCAAGTAAGGTCTGGAGCATCCTGATGACCTCGGCCCCTTTTTCGTACACTGTCACCGTGTAAAAATTATTGATCTCAGAATATTCGTCAGGCCGGATCGGGTGGGCCATCGGACCGGCATCCTCCGTAAATTGACTGGCCCGCAACACTCGTACGTCATCAATTCTTTTAACCGCACGAGCGCTGGTAGCGAGTGCCGGGCTTCCCGACTGCTCGGCCAGCAAATCGGCGGTGAACTCTTGATCGCGGAACACGGTCAGGCCCTCTTTGAGCGTGAGCTGAAACCAGTCTCGGCAGGTGACGCGATTGCCCGTCCAGTTATGAAAATACTCATGTCCGACCACGGCTTCGACGCCTTCAAAGTCGGCATCGGTGGCAATTCTCGGGTTGGCGAACACGTACTTCGTGTTGAAAATATTCAGTCCCTTGTTCTCCATCGCGCCCATATTAAAGTCGGCGCTGGCCACAATCATGAAGCGTTCAAGATCAAGTTCTAAACCGAAGCGACGCTCATCCCAGCGGATCGCCTGAATCAAGGAGTCCATGGCGTGCTGCGTTTTGTTTTCGTTGCCTGGCTCAACCCAGACTTGCAACAATGCAGGCGCGCCAGATGCTCGTGTAATCGTTTGCTCGGTGGCGACAAACCGCCCAGCGACCAAGGCAAATAAGTAACTTGGCTTGGGAAACGGGTCTTGCCACTGCGCCCAGTGCCAACCGGGCCGATTCACAACCTCTCCTTGGGCGATCAAATTGCCATTGGAGAGCAGTACCGGATAGTCTTTTTGAGGAGCTTCCATGTAAACCGTGTAGCGGCTCATGACGTCAGGACGATCGGCGAAATAGGTGATGCGCCGAAATCCTTCAGCCTCACATTGGGTAAAGAAATTTCCGTTCGACAGGTAGAGTCCCGTGAAAGCGAAGTTACTGGCGGCATCAACCTCGCAGACCGTCTCCAGGACAGCCTGTGCAGGGAAGGCATGAATCACCAAAGACCGGTCGTCAAGACTGTATTCAGACTGAGTTAGCAAACGGCCATCGATTTTGACTGTTTTTAGAGTGAGTTGCTCTCCTTGCAGGGCAATCGAGCCCTGGCTCTGAGCGGAAGCTCGATGGATGGTGAGCTCCGCTCTTACCGAGGTAATCTTCGCCTCTAGCGTAAACCACAGTGCAGTGGTAAGGATCGCGAAGCTCGGCGGCGTATACTCGGCCCGTTTGATCACCGGTTGTACCTGATTTTGTCCTTGGATCTGCATATATATGTCCGATTATGATTCGTCTGATGTCGTTACTGTTGGTGAAGCGGTGTGCTGATTCTAATCACTGGCCGAATGATACTTCGTCACCCCTTGGCTATAATTTCGCTCCCGTGAGTCCCCTCGGACGAACCTTGGAGCGAGAGGCCTGATATGGCAAAATTGGGCATAGAAGGCCTTCCGCAACCTGTCCAAACCTTGGCGGAAGGGGGCGTTTACGGTCTCGCTGCAGATCAACCCTCTATTCGCATCCCTTTACTGGCGCAAAGCATTTCACAGACGGTGGCTAACGGGCAACGGGTCGTCGTGTTTTCATCGGTAGAAAACACCAGCTATTTTAAGCGTACGCGCCTGGTGGGTTGCGATTTGTCGGCCATGGCGAGGCTGGGCCAAGTTCACTTCGTGCGGCAACGCCAAGAGTCGGACGATGCGTCTGGGTCCGCGTTAAAGCGTATGCTTTCAGAGCTACGATATTTCAAACTGCCCGAGCGTAGTTTGTTACTGATTGACCTAGCTGATGAGCTTTTGCAATGCCTTGACTTAGCCCAGTTGGGGCTTGCGGTAGGCATGCTGAATGCCTGGGCCGAAACGGACAAACATTCGGTACTTCTTGCCTTTTCCTTAAGTGGCCTAGGGCCGAAGGCTTTTGCGAATTTGAAAACCTGTAGCGAAACCTTTGCTGGCTTTGCGGTGATTCGCAGTGCAGAAGACGACACTGTGCTCAATATTCGCCATTGGTTCGGCCTGAAAGGGCCGGCGTCGCGCGCCTCTTTTTCTCTCACCGTAAGCGAGGACGGGGAGGTGTTGGCTAATGCCTCCGCGTCGGGGCGCTTGGCCGTTGATCAAGGACGAGAAGAGTACCTCGTGACCCGGCGAGCCTTCGAGGATTTCGGTATGCATGCCTCGCAGTGGAAGGTGGTGGATACGCCGCTCGATGCACTCGAGATTCTTCGCCAGACATTGGGTGGCACGGTGGTGCTCCCGTTTGATCAGCATAACGAGATGCGGGATTTAGCGCAGACCGTTGCCGCGATCCGAGCCCTGGGTCGACCTCAAATTCGAATTGTCATTCGCGAATGCAGGTCTAGGCTAAGAACCGCTCAAATGGTGGCCTTGTTTCGATTAGGGGTGAGTGTCATTATTCCCCAGAGCCTAAGCGGGACCGCGGGGCGTCTCATGGCCGAATCGCTCGCGGGCTCACTGGTGACCCGGAACTTTGAAACCGATGTCAAAAAAGCCTTGGCCGATGCGCGTGTCGATTTTCGCGCGGGTCCGCTTGCGCCTGAGGAATTTAAGAATGCGGTCGAGCTTTTGCTGAATGCCGCGTCTGAGATGGAGTTGCCCTGCACCCTCGTGGTCATGAATCCGCAAACAGCCCTGGCATCGAATGCCGCACAGTCGTCGATGAAACGAGCGTTAAGAGATGCGGTATTTGCCGAAAGCGATGATGGCATTTGGGTGTTTTTGTTTGGCTGCGCCCCGGAGAGCGCGCAAATTGTGATGGCCCGTTTGTTGGGGCCACGCTTTGAAAATCTCTTGATCGGCTGGCGACGCCTCAGTGGCGCACGAGAAATCTTACCCATGCTTCCGCTGTTTGTTGGTGCTCACTCTGAGAGTGATTCTGTCAGGTAAGTGCGCTCAATAAGTACTTTCTCACGAGTTATCACCATTCCTTTCGCTTGAAACCCCTATTTTCGCCTTCAACTAGGTAAAATCAGAGGTGCTGACAGGCGGTTGATCTTACCGGCTCGATGGCAGTTTCAAAATCGGCAGTGTGCTGCGTGGTCGATGCAAGTAATGAGGTTGATGTCATGGGTGCTCATACGCCACAAGAAGTCCTACAGATCGTCGGTGCTTCTAAGTATTTCTCAAAGAAATCGCTCGGGTTTAAAGTTGCCAAAACACTCTTGGCGCTGGAGCACCGTGTTCTGTTTGATGGGGCCGGGGCGGCCTTGGGCGCAGACGCCTTAGTGGGTAAATCAGCCGCCATCAATTTAGCACCAGATATCGCTCATCCCGCGAGCGTGACTTATGCTCAAGAATCAACCCTTCGCTTTGACCTGCCTTCTGGCGCCCCAGTCTCAAATGGGCATGCGCAAGCACTCGTATTGAGTGACGCTGATCAGACCACGGGTAACTATGTTCTGCAATTGAACACGCCCGCCGGTCGCCTGAATCTGAATACCAGTGCTGCGCTCAGTATTGAGGGCAACGACACTGGGTCAGTACGGGTCACGGGGGGCGTAAACGACATCAATCAGGTAACCTCCAGCCTAACGCTTTCGGGTGCGCCGCAGTTGTGGGGTAACTCGCAGTTGGTGGCTCAGTTGACTGATCCTGATGCCGCGAGTAACAGTGCGCAGATCGGCCTAGACATCGTCAAAATCAATCATGCACCGATTGCCAATGGTGATAGTCGAGCGTTCTTTCCGAATAGCGGGCCCATCACCGGAAATGTCATCACTGGCCTGGGCGCCGGAGACGTCGCCGACACTGATCCTGACGGAGATTTTTTCAATGTCGCAGGGGTTGCGAGGGGCGCAAACTTGACTCCCTTAGGCGGAGTGGGTTCGGTGATTCAAGGTGATTATGGTGTGTTGGTGCTCTATGAATATGGGGGCTACACCTACACACCCGGCGCGGCTGCATTCACCATCCCGGCCAACATTAATCGCTACGAAACGTTTAGCTACACGATTTGTGACACTGGCGGAGCGATCGCCTCGGCAAATTTATCGATCATCCTCTGTGGGCCCGGTGCCGGCACAGGCAATCGCCCGCCCGTAGCCGTGGCGGACGAGCGCTGCATCGATGAGGGTGGCTCGATTCTCGACGGGCAGGCCGTGCGCGGTAATAGCTTAGGCGATCACGCCGATACCGATCCGGACAACGAGACATTGACGGTTCAAGCGGTGGGCGCGGGCCTTATTAATGCCAACGACGGAGGTTTGCTTCCAGGCAATGTCGCTCAGGCAGTGCTTGGCAGTTACGGCAGTTTGACGCTTCAGAGCGACGGCAGTTACAGCTATGTATCCGATCCTAGATCCCTTGCCTTAAGAGCTGGGCAAACGGTGCAAGACACCTTTACCTATGCGATTGTCGATGG
>JAYVKZ010000221.1:0-6137 GCA_043767985.1 Betaproteobacteria bacterium | reverse complement strand
CCAGACAGCACCAAATGGGGGCGCAAAATCTGCGCGCTCCTCACAGGTTAGTCTGGTCGTCACTGTAAACGTAGTATCGAGCTGTAACTTTCAGGTGGGTCAGCTCCCTTTAAGCGCAGCGGACCGTACGCCAGTGTTAGGGGGTGGTTTTGGCGCACGATGCAGTCATTCGCAGCCGCTGATTGTATCGGCCTCCGCAAACCAAGCAGGTGCCTCGAGTAGCCAAGCCAATTTGCAAGTGGCTCCCGGAAACTCACAGTTGAACGCTCAAACCGGGACACCTTTTTGGGCGGAAGCAACCGACAGGGGCCTGCTCGTCATCTTCTAAAGTCGCATTGAGTATCATCTAGGTTCCAACAGCATATCTACGGAACCAGAATGAGTACGACTGAGCAGCGCTTCCCACCTCCAAGCTTGGAGTCTCTTCCTGAGGATATACGCAGCCTCATCTTGTCCGTTCAAGAAAAGTCCGGCTTCGTACCCAATGTTTTCCTCAAGCTTGCCCGACGCCCCGATGAGTTTCGGGCTTTCTTCGCATATCACGATGCCTTGATGCTGCGCGAGAATAACCTCAGCAAAGCCGAGAAAGAAATGATTGTCGTGGCAACGAGCGGGGCCAACAGTTGCCTGTACTGCGTGGTCGCCCACGGCGCGATCTTAAGAATTTATGCCAAGAACCCGAGAGTGGCGGATCAGGTGGCGCTGAACTACCGTAAGGCCGAAATAACGGCTCGGCAAACGGCCATGCTCGACTTCGCAATGACGGTGGCGACCGACTCCGCCAACCTCAGCGAAAAAGACTACGGCGCTTTGTTTGCGCAGGGTTTTAATGAGGAGGATGCTTGGGACATTGGTGCCATTGCCGCATTTTTCGCACTGAGTAATCGTATGGCTAACTTGAGTGGCATGATGCCCAATGACGAGTTTTATTTGATGGGGCGCTTGCCTCGTGAGAAAAAGTCTTAGGCCCCATGCCGAGCAATGAGCCACACCCCAACACAGATAAAGGCAATCCCGGCCCAGCCGGTGCCCGTCAATTGCTCGCCTAGCCAGTAGCGAGCGATTAAAGCGTTGACGATGTAGCCGATCGACAGCATCGGATAAGCAACGGTGACCGGCACCCGGGCCAGCGCCGCGATCCAAACCACTACACTGATGCCGTAGAAGGAAAAACCTAATAAAAACGGCCATTGACTCATTATTTTGAGTCCCGTAGCCCAGGCTGACCCGAGAGAAAACTCCAAACTACCGGCGCGATTGGTGCCCATTTTCAAGAGTAACTGAGCAAAGGCGTTGAGGAGAACGCCTGTGAGGACGAGGAAGAAACTTGAAGCGTTCATGCTGCCTTTTGCGCGTTTTATTGTTTGTTTTCTAAAGGTTAAACGTTGTTTAGGCGCGGTTAAGTTGTTTTTAGCATGCTCAGCCTAAATTTTTAGCCAAGGTGGGAGTAAAATCGCCGCCCATGACTTCCCATTCTAACCAAGGCGCAATCCCCGCGCTGACACTTGCCGCCTTAGGCATTGTTTATGGGGACATTGGCACCAGCCCGCTCTATGCCTTTAAAGAGGCCTTCAACGGCGAGCATGCCATACCCTTAACCTCTGAAAATGTCTATGGCGTGTTGTCGATGATGTTTTGGGCGGTGGCCATTATTGTGGCGCTTAAGTATGTGGTGATCATGCTGCGCTTCGACAACAAAGGCGACGGTGGGGTGCTGGCCTTGCTCTCATACTCCGTCAATGTATTGCGCGAAAAGCCAAAGCTGGCCTGGGTAGTGACAATCCTAGGCGCCATTTCAGCGTCTTTATTCTACGGTGATGCGGTGATTACTCCGGCCATGACTGTGATGTCGGCAGTGGAGGGTATTAATGTGGTCTCCACGCATTTTGAGCGCTTCACCGTGCCCATCGCCTTGGTGATCTTGATTGGTCTGTTCGCCTTTCAAAGCAAAGGCACCGCTAAGGTGGGTGCATTGTTTGGCCCGGTGATGGTGATCTGGTTTTTGACGCTCGCCGTGCTCGGTTTAATGAGTATCGCCAAATCACCCGAGATCCTTCGTGCCCTCAGCCCAACTTACGCGATAGGCTTTTCGATTGCACACCCAGGCTTGGCCTTCATTGCATCGTCCGCTGTATTCCTATGCTTAACCGGTGCGGAAGCCCTTTATGCGGACATGGGACATTTTGGGCCCAAGCCGGTACGCATCGCTTGGTTCTCAATGGTGATGCCCTCGCTGATGCTCAACTATTTTGGCCAAGGTGCCTTGGTTCTGCGTCAACCCGAGGCGGTCAAGAACCCCTTCTATTTGTTGGCGCCAGAGTTTTTATTGATTCCGATGGTGATTCTCGCAACGATGGCTGCGGTGATTGCTTCTCAAGCGACGATTTCGGGTGCATTCTCTGCAACCCAACAGGCCTCGCGTCTCAATCTTTTGCCGCGCTTGCAGATTAAGCACACCTCGGATACGGCTCAGGGTCAAATCTATATCCCTATCGTGAACTGGATCCTGCTCGCGCTTGTGATCGTACTGGTCATCGGTTTTCAAAACTCTGCGAAGCTGGCAGCGGCTTACGGTATTGCTGTCGCAGGTGATTTGGTGATTAGTAGCATTATTGTGTTGCTTACCTTGATCTTTATGCGTGGGCGCAAGCAATGGATGTTGATTAGTTTTTTCGTGTTTGCTTTTGCCCTGGAATTCGTGTTTCTTGCCGCCAATGCTCGCAAAATTCCCGACGGCGGCTGGTTCCCTTTAGTTCTCTCAGTCGTGATCGTGACTATTTTTCTGACTTGGCGGGTCGGTATGGAAAACATGCGTTCTAAGAAGGAGGCTTTTCCTAAGGGCGGTATTGATGGGCTGTGCTTGCCCTTAGATGATGTGCACCGGGTGCCGGGCAATGCGATTTTCTTCAGCTCCAGCAAAGGCGGTTGTCCGAGTGCGTTTTTGCATAATCTAAAGCACAACAAAGTCGTACATGATCAAACCGCCTTCCTGACGGTATTGTTTGCCGATGTGCCGCGCATCTTGGATGCCGAGCGTGTGGAGGTGATCAAAGGCGAAAATGGTATCTACAGTATCGTTGCCCAAGTGGGTTATCGTGAAGATCCGGACATCGAGCCGATCTTGCGTTTAGCGGCAGAAAAAGGTGTCGTTTTCGAGATGGAGGATACTTCGTTCTTTACAAGTAAGCCGACGGTCGTGTCCTTGAACCAGGCTGGTTTCTTCGCCTGGCGAAAATCCTTGTTCCGGTGGATGCTGCAAAGCTCTACCTCGGTGGCGAGCTACTTCAAGTTGCCGCCCAATCGCGTCGTTGAACTAGGCGCTCAGTTAGCGATTTAAGCGGCTAAGTTTCACCGGTGCCAGTCCCTCGCTTGCGAGGGTTTTTCATTTTAATTTTAGTGTCGTTGATGGTCACCAAGAATCAACAATATAGCGAAGCATCCATCCGGGTGCTCAAAGGCCTGGAGCCCGTGAAGCAGCGGCCAGGTATGTACACCCGCACCGATAACCCAATGCATATTATTCAAGAGGTTTTGGATAATGCGGCCGATGAGGCCTTGGCCGGGTATTGCAAAAATATCTACGTCACCCAGCATGGCGACGGCAGCGTCTCGGTAGAGGATGACGGCCGTGGTATTCCGGTCGGTCTTCATCCCGAAGAAAAAGTGCCAGTGGTGGAAATCGTCTTTACGCGCTTACATGCTGGCGGAAAGTTTGACAAAGCGTCGGGTGGCGCTTATAGCTTTTCAGGCGGCTTACACGGCGTTGGTGTCTCGGTGACCAATGCGCTGTCAAAGCGTTTAGAGGTGACGGTGTGGCGCGATGGCGGTGAGCATCAAATCGTGTTTCAAGACGGCGATGTCGTGAAGGCTTTGAACTCCAAGCCAATACAGAAAATTGACAAGCAAGCCGGTGAGCGCCAACGCAACGAAAAATACAGCGGTACTCGGGTACGCGCTTGGCCGAATCCAAAATATTTTGATGCCCCAAGGTTTCCTTTAAGCGAGTTGCATCATTTACTACGAGCGAAGGCGGTGCTGCTGGGCGGCCTCCAGGTGCATTACCTTGAGGAAAACACCGGTAAGACTCAAACATGGGTTTACAAGGAAGGTCTGCGCAGTTATCTGCAAGAGGCGCTCATCGCCGGTGGCGCGAGTGACCCGATCATTCCTCTGTTCGAAGGCGAGCAATACATGGATGCCCAGCACGACACTTTCGCGGAAGGTGAGGGCGCTCAGTGGGTCGTGGCTTTCTCTGAGGAGGGTGTGCTACTGCGCGAGTCCTATGTGAACCTTATTTCGACCAGTGCGGGTGGCACCCATGAAGCGGGTTTGCGCGATGGCTTGTTCGCAGCCGTCAAGAGTTTTATTGAGATCCATAATCTCCTCCCGAAAGGGGTAAAGCTTTTGCCGGAGGATGTGTTCGCTCGGTCTAGCTTCGTACTCTCGGCAAAGGTGCTGGACCCGCAATTCCAGGGGCAGGTCAAGGAGCGCTTGAATTCGCGTGATGCGCTTCGTCTGGTGTCAAGCATCACCAAGCCCAAGCTTGAGTTGTGGCTGAATCAGCATGTGGAGTATGGCAAGAGGCTCGCCGAGTTAGTGATTCGACAGGCGCAAGCGCGTAACCGGGCGCTGCAAAAAGTCGAGAAGAAAAAAAGCTCTGGCGTGGCGGTGCTGCCGGGCAAGCTCACGGATTGCGAATCGAGTGATATTGCTCGTAATGAGGTGTTCCTAGTCGAAGGAGATTCGGCCGGGGGCTCGGCCAAGATGGGGCGCGATAAAGAGTTTCAAGCGATTCTGCCGCTGCGCGGTAAGGTGCTCAATAGTTGGGAGACGGAGCGCGATCGCTTGTTTGCCAATACGGAGATTCACGATATTTCTGTGGCGATTGGTGTTGACCCGCACAGCCCAGGCGATAGCCCGAACTTGACGCAACTGCGCTACGGGAAAATTTGCATCCTGTCCGACGCGGATGTGGATGGCTCGCATATCCAGGTCTTGTTATTGACTCTCTTCTACAAGCATTTCCCAAAATTGATCGAACTTGGCCATGTGCATATTGCGAAGCCTCCCTTGTTTCGAGTGGATGTGCCCGCGCAAGGCAAGCGGCCGTTAAGGAAGATTTACTGTTTGGACGAGGGTGAACTCAAGCATGTTGAGGACAAGCTGCGCAAAGAAGGGATTCGCGAGGGCCTGTGGTCCATCTCACGCTTTAAGGGACTCGGAGAAATGAATGCCGAGCAACTTTGGGAAACCACCATGAATCCTGAGACTCGTCGCTTTTTGCAAGTGGAGTTTGGTGCTCAAGGCGCGACCCATACCAATGAGCGATTCAATATGTTGATGGGGCGTAATGAAGCCGCAGCGCGTCGCGCCTGGTTAGAAGAGCGTGGCAATGAAGCAGAGGTAGATGTTTAAATGGCGACGACTGGAGATTTGTTTTCTGATTTGCTCCCCGATGTCAATGGTGGTAACGGCGGTAACGGCGGTAACGGCGGTAACGGCGCGGGTAATCGTGGTGGCGGCGCATCCAGTAAGGACGGAGGCTCTGGCGGCGATGTGAGCTTGGCAGACTATGCGGAGCGTGCCTACTTGGAGTATGCCGTCTCGGTCGTCAAAGGTCGCGCCTTACCTGATGTGGCTGATGGGCAAAAACCCGTGCAGCGGCGCATTCTGTTTGCGATGAATGAAATGGGCTTGACCGCCACGTCCAAACCGGTGAAATCGGCTCGGGTCGTGGGCGATGTGCTCGGCAAATACCATCCCCATGGCGACGTTGCTGCCTACGATGCACTGGTGCGCATGGCGCAAAGCTTTAGTCTGCGCTATCCCTTGATTGATGGTCAGGGCAACTTTGGTTCACGCGACGGTGACGGTGCCGCCGCCATGCGCTACACCGAAGCAAGGCTCACAAAAATTGCCCAGTTGCTGCTCGACGAAATTGATTCGGGCACGGTTGACTTTAAGCCTAACTATGATGGCTCCCAGCAGGAGCCTGCACAGCTTCCTGCCCGTTTGCCGATGGTGCTCCTCAACGGTGCCTCGGGGATCGCAGTAGGTTTGGCGACCGAGATCCCCTCCCACAATTTACGTGAGGTGGCTCAGGCGGCGATTCTCGTGATGCGCAACCCCAACGCCAC
>JAYVKZ010000220.1:0-9646 GCA_043767985.1 Betaproteobacteria bacterium | reverse complement strand
GGGCACTGTTCTCAGACACTGGAGGCGCTCAAGTGCAGAGCCAGACGGTGCAGTTGCCCGGTGATCGCTATGAGGTACGATTGCGCACAGTTTGCTATGCCCTGCTACAGGCGGAAGCCTTGATTCAAGGCTTACACCCCCAGGCCTAGGCCAAAAGAACTGTTGTTTTAAACAGTAACTGGTTGCACGTACAGTATTTAAATGCCATAATCCAATCATCGTAAGAAACCGAATCCTGAAGAATTGTCTTCAAGGCCGGGGTGATTTAGGAGAAGGTAATCATGGAAAAAGTCATCAATATGGAAGATGCTAAGAGCAAAAAAGACAGTGGCGAGCGCGTTAAAGCACTGGCTGCCGCGATCGCTCAAATTGAAAAGCAATTCGGTAAAGGCTCGGTCATGCGCCTGGCGGACGGCGAAGTCGTTCGCGACATTCAAGTCGTTTCAACCGGTTCGCTCGGTCTAGATATCGCGCTGGGTGTTGGCGGTTTACCGCGTGGCCGCGTCGTCGAAATCTACGGTCCTGAATCGTCCGGTAAAACCACGCTCACCTTGCAAGTCATCGCCGAGATGCAAAAAATTGGCGGCACCTGTGCCTTTATCGATGCTGAACATGCGCTCGATGCCCAATATGCCGCAAAGCTTGGCGTTCATTTGCCCGACCTGCTTATTTCTCAGCCTGATACGGGCGAGCAAGCACTCGAAATCGCCGACGCTCTCGTGCGTTCCGGTTCGGTAGACCTCATCGTGATCGACTCTGTCGCCGCCCTCACCCCCAAGGCCGAGATTGAAGGCGAAATGGGCGATTCCTTGCCTGGTTTGCAAGCTCGCCTCATGTCTCAAGCGCTACGTAAGCTCACCGGCACCATTAGCCGTACCAATACCCTGGTTATTTTTATTAACCAAATCCGCATGAAAATTGGCGTCATGTTCGGCAGCCCAGAAACCACCACGGGTGGTAATGCGCTGAAGTTCTACGCCTCGGTGCGTTTGGATATTCGTCGCACCGGCTCGATCAAAAAAGGCGAAGAAGTGGTGGGCAGTGAAACCCGAGTGAAAGTCGTGAAGAACAAGGTCGCGCCGCCATTCAAAGCCGCTGAGTTCGACATTCTTTACGGCGAAGGTGTGTCCCGCCTTGGCGAGATCGTCGATCTTGGTGTGGTCGCCAATATTGTCGAGAAATCGGGTGCTTGGTATAGCTATAACGGCAACCGCATTGGTCAAGGTAAGGAAAACTCACGCGATTACTTGCGCGAGCATCCAGAAATGGCTTTCGAAATTGAGAACAAGGTGCGAGAGCATTTTGGGGTCATTGCCCGCCCTCTCGGTGCCCAAGAAGCTGCATAAAGAAAGTTAGCTTTGAGACGAGGCCAGCCTCCGCTGTCGCTGAAGGCACGCGCGCTGGCCTTTTTGTCAGCTCGAGAACATAGCCGCAGCGAGTTAAGAGCTAAGTTACTCAGGCCGGCGAGGTTGAAGCCTGATCTTGAGTACACCCGCACTTCCGAGCAAGGCCTAGAGCAAGCCGCCAAAGTGGATGCCGTCCTCGACGAACTCGAGGCGCTCAAATATCTCTCAGATGAGCGGTTTGTCGAATCGCTGGCCCATCGCGGAAGTAGTCGTTTCGGCCTGATCAAGCTCAAGCACGAACTCAAATCTCACAAAATTGCAGAACCCCTGGCGAAAGCTACGCTAGAGCAAGCGCGGTCTACGGAGCTGGAGCGCGCCGCCGCTATTTGGTCGAGAAAGTTCGAAGCGTTGCCGGAATCACCGGAAGAGCGGGTCAAACAACAACGTTTTCTAGCCAATCGCGGTTTTACGCCCTCGGTGGTGTACAAGGTCCTCAAGGGAAGAGTGTTCGAAGAGGAGTCATGACCGGCGACGACCGATGCCTCCAGGCAGTCACTTACGCGGGCTGGTCGACGGTTATGTTGCACCGCAATGGCTCATATCCTAGGGATGCTAGAATCTAAGACCAGCGAAGAACAGCCCGGCTGTTGTTGCAGTTCCGTTCGGCCAGCCATGGCTCTATCCCTTCACTCCCAAGTCGCCTTTTCAGTCAAACGTGGTTAATCGTAAGCTTGTTCATACCCGTCAGGTAGAAATACAAGTCTTCCGCCGTGAGGACGCGCTGTGGGATATTGAAGCCACGCTCGCCGATGTCAAAACTCAAGATGCTCCTTTGCCAAGCGGTGACCGAAAAGCCGGGGACCCGATGCACGATATGCTGCTCTGCCTTACGGTCGACCAGGGTTTTAACGTCGTCGCCTCCAAGGCCTATTCCCGTCGAAACCCGTATCCAGGCTATTGCGAAACCGCCGCACAGGGCTACGATAAGCTCGTCGGGCTCAACCTCATCAAAGGCTTTCGCAAGGCCGTGCGCGAGCGTTTGGGCATGGTTCTGGGCTGTACCCATATCTCAGAGTTATCGCAGTTTTTGCCCACGGCTGCCATTCAAGCGTTTGCGGGTGAGCCTGATACCTTCGATACCATCAAATCTGTGCTTGCTGACCCTCGTGCAGCGCCCGAGCCGGAAGATAAACATTTCCAGATCGACCGTTGCAACGCCATGCGTTCTGACGGTCCTGCCGTTCAGATATATTTCCCTAAATGGTTTAAACCCGTAAGGACCCAACTCTCATGAAGATCCACGAATACCAGGGCAAAGAAATCCTGAAACAATTCGGCGTGCCCGTGCCTCGTAGTATCCCTGTGTTCTCAGTGGAAGAGGCCGTGGAAGCGGCCAAGAAGCTTGGTGGTCCAGTGTGGGTGGTCAAAGCCCAAATCCATGCCGGTGGCCGAGGTAAGGGCGGTGGCGTGAAGCTAGCTCGATCACTCGACGAAGTGAAAGCGCATGCCACATCCATTCTTGGCATGATGTTGATCACCCATCAAACCGGCCCGGCCGGCCAAAAAGTGCGTCGTCTCCTGATTGAAGAAGGCGCCGATATCAAGAAAGAACTCTACCTTGGGCTGGTGGTTGACCGCGTGACGCAGCAAGTCACCGTCATGGCCTCGAGCGAAGGCGGGATGGACATCGAGCATGTGGCCGAACACACTCCCGAACTTATCCATAAAGCCTCGGTCGACCCGGTCGCGGGCTTAACCGATGCGCAGTCGGACGACCTCGCCACCAAGATTGGCATCCCTGCCGCAGCGCTGGGCCAAGCCCGGACTGCGCTTCAAGGCCTCTACAAAGCCTTTTGGGAAACCGACGCATCGCTCGCCGAGATCAACCCCTTGATCCTCACCGGCGATGGCAAAGTGATTGCCTTGGATTGCAAGCTGAACTTCGACTCCAATGCACTTTTCCGCCACCCTGAACTCGTTGCCTTGCGCGACTTAGACGAAGAAGACCCCGCCGAAATTGAAGCTTCGAAATTCGACCTGGCCTATATCCAATTGGATGGCAATATTGGCTGCTTAGTCAATGGTGCGGGTCTCGCGATGGCCACCATGGATACCATTAAACTGTTTGGCGGAGAGCCCGCCAACTTCCTGGACGTTGGTGGTGGTGCAACCGCAGAGAAGGTCACAGAAGCCTTCAAGATCATGTTGCGTAACCCTGGTTTGAAGGCGATCTTGGTCAACATCTTTGGCGGCATCATGAAGTGCGACACCATCGCTGAAGGGGTCATTACGGCTTCCAGAGCCGTCGGCCTGTCGGTACCCTTGGTCGTGCGCATGAAGGGCACGAATGAAGATCTCGGCAAGAAATTGCTGGCGGAGTCCGGACTGCCGATTATTGCGGCAGACACCATGGCCGAGGCCGCGCAAAAAGTGGTGGCTGCGACCCAAGCCGCTTAAGAAATCTGAGCTTGACATATGCCTGCTCGACCTAATTTAGACACACTGAAATAAGAGGACTCCCGAATGAGTATCCTGATCAATAAAAACACCCGCGTGATGACCCAGGGCATTACTGGCAAAACTGGCCAATTCCACACCCGCCTATGCCGTGAATACGCGAACGGCAAAAATGCTTTTGTTGCGGGTGTGAACCCCAAGAAGGCGGGCGACAATTTTGAGGGCGTGCCAATTTACGCCACCGCCAAAGAAGCCAAAGCGCAAACCGGTGCCAATGTCTCCGTCATTTATGTGCCGCCAGCGGGTGCCGCAGACGCAATTTGGGAAGCAGTTGAAGCTGAACTCGACTTGGTGATTTGCATCACCGAAGGCATTCCAGTGCGCGACATGATGATGGTGCGCGACAAAATGCGTAAGGCCAACAGCAAAACCTTGCTGCTCGGGCCTAACTGCCCAGGTGTCATCACTCCCGACGAACTGAAGATTGGCATCATGCCCGGCCACATTCATAAAAAGGGTCGTATTGGTGTCGTATCACGCTCGGGAACCTTGACCTATGAAGCGGTGGGGCAGTTAACCTCGCTAGGCCTGGGGCAGTCCTCGGCCGTGGGTATTGGCGGCGATCCCGTGAATGGTCTCAAGCACATCGACATCATGAAAATGTTTAACGATGATCCAGAGACCGATGCAGTAGTGATGATCGGTGAGATCGGTGGCACGGATGAAGAAACCGCCGCCTACTGGATCAAAGAGCATATGAAAAAACCGGTCGTTGGTTTTATCGCTGGTGTGACGGCCCCTCCTGGCAAGCGTATGGGCCATGCTGGCGCCATCATTTCTGGTGGCAAAGGCACTGCGCAAGAAAAGCTCGAGGTGATGGCTGCGTGTGGCATTACTGTCACGAAAGACCCTTCAGAGATGGCTAGTCTGTTGAAAAAGGCGATTGGCGCTTAAGCGCAGGCAACACCCCCGTTGCCACTCGCCCAGGCAATCACACCGTTCGTGGATTATTGCCTTTAATTCGTCATTCTCTAAGCCTAGTCTTAGGGAATGACTACTCTGACCCGTGCACCGTCTTACTCCATCGCCCATGCAGGCTTGCAAGATGCCTTGCTAGGTGGCCTTCCACCTACGTCTGAGGTGCGTCTTCGAACGCCGCCTGGGGCACATGGGGCTGATCAAGCACAATACGATCCTCGATCGTACGCACCGGTGCTGTTGTTACGCGCGTCGTCGGCGAGTGATGCGGGTGTTGGCAGAACCCACAATGAAGACGCTTTGCTTTGTCGACCCGATCTAGGCTTGTTTTGTGTCGCCGATGGCATGGGTGGCTTTAACGCGGGCGAAGTAGCCAGCCACGTGGTGATCGATACGCTTGAAAAGCGTTTGTCGGACGCCTCTGTCAAACTTGATCGTAAGAGCTACGAATCACTCGTGCTGAGCGCGGTCAATGAAGCCAACGCAGCGGTATTGCGCACCAGCGCCCGGCGCCCGGAATGTCTTGGGATGGGCACTACCCTCACTTTGCTTTGGCAAACCCCCCGTGGGCCCCTGTTCGCGCATGTGGGCGACTCCCGGCTTTATAGAATTCAAGCGGGTCAAATCAGCCGTCTGACCCGTGACCATGTGATTGAAATTCTCCCGGAAGTGCTCAGAGGAAGATTGAGCGATTCCGATGGGCCTCGCAAAGGGATTCTCACCCGGGCGATTGGCGCCGAACAAACCGTGGAAGTTGATTTCCAGTGGCTTGAAGCACTGCCTCAAGCTCAGTATCTTTTGTGTAGCGATGGACTGACGGATACGATGCAAGATGAAGAGATTTCTGCCTTGCTGTCCAGTTTGCATAGCGAAGATGAAGATCAGGCCGCCCAGCGTCTCGTTGATCGCGCGCTGGATTGTGGCGCGACCGACAACGTGTCTGCCCTGGTGGTGAATCTTGCCTAGGTCCAGCCTGATTCACTCCTATTTTCAACATCTTTACTTAATGAGGCCGTTCACACATGGGGCAGGACACAAGGGATTCGAAGCCAAGCTTGCGTTTCGTCATCGCGGCGGAAAAGCGCTCAGAGCTTGACGCGAGTGCGCCCTCGAGTTCGAGAGAGTTCAAGCTAGACCGCTCTCGACTCTCTATTGGTCGCCGACCCTATAACGATATTGCGCTTGACCATGTCACCGTCAGCGGTGAGCACGCCATTTTGGAGAAGAAAGGTGCAGACTATGAGCTCCTCGATACGGGCTCTAGTAACGGAAGCTTTGTGAATGGTTTGCGGGTGACGCGTAAAAGGCTACGCCCCGGAGATTACGTAGGCATCGGCATTTTTCAGATGCAGCTCGTCTCCGACGAATTAGCGCTTGCATCAGCCGCAGCGGTTGGCGCAAACACCGAGAGTACGGCCAAGGCCTCAAAGCCTTTGGAGGGTTCTAAGCCGGCTCAGATCGAATACCTCAACGGGCCCTTGAAGGGTATCCGTCAGGCTATCAATCGATCCATTTTAAAGATTGGACGTGGCGCCGAAGTCGCCGTGATCGGTCGCCGCCGCGAAGGCTACTACTTGACTCATTTGGAAGGTCTCAAACCGAGCTTGCTCAATGGTGAGGCGCTGGTAGTCGGATCGCGTAATTTATCTCATGGGGACTTAATCCAACTGGGTGAAATTCAACTTCGATTTAGCGAAGTTGAAACCTCCGATACGCCTAGTTGACACTCATGATGCACGCCTGGGCCAAGCACCCCAAGACGATTCGGCTGGTTTCGGGGTTCTTTATCGTTATTCTTTTTGCTTGGGGCGGTGGTTGGAAATTGGCCCAACCTTGGATCGCACATCTTGATCAAAAAATCTACGATCTCAGATTAGCGCAAACGCCTTCACTGCAAGACGCGCGTATCGTCATCGTCGACGTCGATGAGAAAAGCTTAGCCGAACAAGGCCGCTGGCCGTGGCCGCGCGACGATATCGCTGCCCTGATTGATCAGCTTGCCACAGCCAAAGTTATCGCCTTTGATGTGGTGTTTGCAGATCGCGTACAAGATGAAAAAGGCTCCGCACGACTAGAGCTCGCGTTGCGTGCGGCACCTGTGATCCTAGGCTATTACTTTAGTAGTGAGGCAGGTTCGCGACAAACCGGGGTGCTGCCCAACGCCTTTGGACATTCTGTTCTGGCCCCCGGTGCTCAAGTCACCCATTGGACCGGCTTCGGTGCGAATCTCGCTCATCTCGGGCGAGCCGCCAAAGCACAGGGCTTCTTTAATCCGATACCCGATAGTGACGGTGTAGTGCGCTCCTTACCCTTGCTCGCCGAGTACCAGGGGCAACTGTACGAATCCCTGGCCTTGACGACGCTTAAGCTCTATTTGAACGTTGATCGCATGGTCTTACGGCCGGACGACTTGCTCCTTTTAAGTGATGCCAGTCGCGCCAATCTTCGAACCACTTTATCGCTCTCGAAAGGGCTCAGCCTGATGGTGCCGTTTCGTAAAGGCCAAGGTGCGGACGGTGGCAACTTCAAGTATTACTCAGCCAGTGACGTCCTGGCAGGCAAAGTTGATAAGAGCAGTTTCGTTGGGAAAATCGTGCTGGTGGGCTCCAGCGCACCGGGCTTGACCGATCTTCGGGCAACCCCGTTGAGCGAAACCTATCCTGGCGTCGAGGTGCATGCCAGTGCCATTAGCGGTGCCTTGAATCAGTCGTTGAAAGTACGCTCAGATTTCGGTCACGCGATGGGCATGGTCAGCTTACTGTTCTGGGGTGGTCTATTGGCGGCGCTGCTGGCGTTTCGAGGCGGCTTAGGCATTCTCGGCGTAGGCGTACTCGCGATGATGACCCAGTGGTCGGTCGTGAGCCTTGCCTTTAGTAATGCGGACCTGGTGGTGCCGGTGGCAGCAAGTCTCGCGATGACCCTCAGCCTTTGTCTGGGCAATCTTGTCCTGGGCTACTTCACCGAGGGGCGCAAGCGCGCGCAGATCGTGAACTTGTTTGGTGAGTACCTGTCACCCGATGTCGTCAATCGACTCGCCTCCGACCCCAGTCAGTCTCGTCAACAAGTCTCGCAAACCCGCGAGATCACGGTCCTATTCTGCGATATCCGAGGCTTTACGAAAATCTCGGAAACGATGGACCCGCAGATTCTCAGTGAGTATTTGAACGAGTACCTCACCGGTATGACCGAGGTGATTCATCAAACCACCGGCACCGTGGACAAATACATCGGCGACGCCGTGATGGCCTTTTGGGGGGCGCCGCTGGAGGATAGTGCGCACGCAGCCCATGCTGTGGAAGCGGCCATCAAGATGCAAGTGATCGCCGATCAACTCTCCCATAGTTTTGTGGCGCGCGGCCTGCCTGCCTTGTCGATTGGTATTGGCATTCATACCGGCCGTGCCCGGGTCGGCGATATGGGCTCAAAGCTACGACGAGTGTATACCGCGATTGGTGACACGGTGAACTTGGCGTCTAGACTCGAGTCCTTGACGAAATCCTTCGAGACCTCAGTGTTGGTGAGCGAAACCACCAAGCAAGCGGTGTCGGGCGTGGAGTTCGTCGAGTTAGATTCTGTCTTGGTTCAAGGGCGAAGCGAGCCGGTGCTCGTTTTCGCACCCAGTCAAACCTACTATGCAAATGTAGCGCGCACCCGTGGGCGTGAACCCGTACAACTTTCCTTGGTGGCATAGTGAAACTGCGAGTCTTAGGGTGCAGCGGCGGCATCGGGGGAAAGTCGCGTACGACCTCATTTCTTCTCGATGACGATATTTTAATTGATGCAGGTACGGGCGTTGAGGACCTTACTGTGGAAGAAATGGCGAACATCGACCATGTGTTCTTGACCCACTCCCATCTTGACCATGTGGCCGGCTTGCCGCTGATGATTGATTCGGTCGGCGGCCTAAGGGAAAAACCACTGATCGTCCACGCACTGCCTTGGACGATTGAAGCGTTACGCCAGCATATCTTTAACTGGGTCATTTGGCCGGACTTTACCGAGATTCCCCACTATGAGCGACCATGGATGAGGTTTGAGCCCATGGGGGTTGGTCAAGAGGTGATCTTGGAGGGCAAAACCTATGACGAAAAGTTTCGTAGTATTCGCGGCTTGACCGCAAGCCATACGGTACCGGCCATGGGCTTCGAGCTTAAAAGCCCTCAAAGCTCACTGGTGTTTTCGGGCGATACCGGTCCAAATGATGAGTTTTGGCGCCAGGTGAATGGCATTAAGAACCTGAAGTATTTAATTATTGAAAGCGCCTTTCCAAATCGCGATCAAGACTTGGCGATGACGGCCAAGCATTTGTTTCCGATACAACTGGCCAATGAGCTCACCAAGCTAAGTATCGAGCCCAAGGTTTATGTCACCCATTTGAAGCCTTCTGACTTTGCCACGACAGAGCGAGAGATTAAGGCTTGGGTGGCTTTTCCTCAGCCGACGATGCTTGAGCAGGGACTCGTGCTTGAGTTCTAAATTTGGATAGTATGTTAGCAAAAAAGGCTCGATTTCTCGGGCCTTTTGTCTACTCTCTAAAACAATGAAGTTCGGCGAATGATTAACAACCTTGAGGTCTGTATTTAGCGGCGACTGAAGACGCGCAAGTCCATCCACCAGTTGCTGCTCGAGTCCATGTGACTGTGTCAGGAACAGTTTTAAGATCGGGGGTAGCGCCGTTACCAAAGGTGGCGACGATTGTCGCTGTACCTGCGGCGGCCAAGGTAACCTGAGGGTATCCAGTGCCAGTTACGGCGGCCACACCAGTCTGCGATGCGCCTGTCAAGATTGACGATGGAGACAATTGAGGATCGCAAGCGGTTGCCGAAGCAGCACCTACAGTAGATTTTCCGTCGAGGATACAGGTT
>JAYVKZ010000219.1:0-3147 GCA_043767985.1 Betaproteobacteria bacterium | reverse complement strand
ACTCGCCGATGCGCGCCCCCATGAAGCGGTGGTCGTACCCGGCTTGATTTCAGAGCAATTGGAACTCGGTATCGTCGCACGCTTGTACGGTGAACCGTTAAGCAAGTTCCCAAAAGACCTCTATATCCCTCCTGAGGCATTGGAAGTATTTTTAGAGGCCTTTGAGGGGCCTCTTGACCTGTTGCTGTATCTGATCCGGAAACAAGATTTCAATATTCTTGACATTCCGATGGCGGCCGTCACCCGTCAGTATCTCGCCTATATCGAAGAAATCCGCGGTCGCAGCCTGGAGCTGGCCGGCGATTATTTACTCATGGCTGCGCTGTTGATCGACATCAAGTCACGCATGCTGTTGCCCATCAAGAAAACCGATTCAGGCGAGGAGGCAGAGGACCCGCGCGCCGAATTGGCACGTCGTTTGATCGAATATGAAAAGATCAAGCATGCAGCGCTGGAGATTGATAAGTTGCCCTTGCTGGGCCGAGACTTTTTCAAAGCGCAAGTGTTTATCGAACAAGAAACAATGATCCGCCTCCCCGATGTCAACAGCGTCGATCTTCGGCAAGCCTGGTTCGATATTTTGCGCCGTGCGAAGTTAATTGAGCATCATAAAATTACCCGCGAAGAGCTTTCGGTGCGAGAGCACATGACCATGGTACTTCGAAGCCTCAAGACTAAAAGTTTTGCCGAGTTCCATGACCTGTTCGATATCAAGAAGGGGCTTCCGGTGCTGGTGGTTACCTTTGTAGCCTTGCTCGAGCTAGCCAAAGAGTCTTTGGTCGAGATTACTCAGGCGGAGGCGTTTGCGCCAATTTATGTGCGGCTCGCCTATACGCCTTCTTGACGCCGCGGTGTAGTCGCTTGGAACACCTAAAACACGTCGATCTCAAAGACTGGAACAGCTTCGGAATTTCTGAAATTGCGGAGGACTGTTGGCAGCTTAATGATTCGACAGAAGTGCCCGCCTTGCTGGAACTGTTGGCCACCAAGCTTGGCGACAATGCTACAACAGTCTCCGTACCTGGCCCTCAGCAAACCCTGCCTTTGCTCATTGGAGGTGGCAGTAATCTCTTGATCGTGGGCCCAGTGCATCGACCGATCGTGCGCTTCGAATTCATGCACATGAGTATTGTCGAACAGAATGCTGATCACGCCATCGTGCAAGCGCAAGCTGGTGCGAACTGGCATGAATTTGTATTGTGGTGCCTGAGGCAAGACCTTTACGGTCTCGAAAATTTGTCCTTGATCCCTGGGACGGTGGGCGCAAGCCCTGTACAAAATATTGGCGCTTATGGGGTAGAGATGAAAGATTACTTTCATAGCCTCGATGCCTACGACATTAGCGCGGCGCAGGTCGGAGCGCCAATCTTGCCGAGGGTCATGTCGCCGCAAGACTGTCAGTTTGCCTATCGCGATAGCGTTTTCAAGCGCAACCCAAACCTTTGGATCACGGCGGTTCGGTTTAAACTGAACAAAATGCCAACACTAAAACTCGATTATGGGGATCTTAGGCATTGGCTCACTGAGCAAAGCATCGCTCACCCAAGCCCTCGGGATGTTTCCAATGCGGTCATCGCGATTCGCAGCGGCAAGCTTCCTGACCCCAAGAAAATCGGCAATGCGGGTAGTTTCTTTAAGAATCCCGTGATCAACATGAGTCAGCTTGAAACCCTCCTCGCGGACTTTTCAAAACTGCCACACTACCCAGGCGTAAAGCCTGATGAGCGTAAAGTCTCTGCGGCCTGGCTGATTGAGCAATGTGGCTTCAAAGGCCTGCGTGATGGCGATGCCGGTGTCCATGCCTCGCATGCTTTAGTGCTGGTGAATCATGGCCTAGCCAGCGGGCAAAGCGTATTGGCGCTCGCGCAGAAGATTCAAAAGACAGTCAAGAGTCGCTTCGGAATTCAACTGGAACCCGAGCCGATGATAATTTAGCCCCTCGCAAACAAACTGCAGAATAACTCCCGGAGAACACTTTGAGCGACGAACTAGAAGATAGTTGGCACTCTTGACGGATCTGGTCGCATATTCGAAAAGTTCGCCCAACACCAGGCTCTCGATCTCCGGTTTTCATGACAAGACGGGTGATATCGCTAAAAACCAAGAACTAGCCAAAAACCGTGCCAAGGTCGTGAAAGACCTCTTGCGTTCCGCAGGCGTGCCCGAGGACCGCATCATGATGCAAAAGCCCGCCGAAACTGCCGGTGGCTCAGACGACAAGGAAGCTCGTCGTGCCGAAGTGAGTGCTGCTCAGTAAAACCTCGGGAATCGCAGACCTTTTTCGATCACTGGACTCGTTTGAAGACCCAAGTCAGCCCTTGAGATTGGCTTGGGTCAAAGGCATAGCCAGCGACACTAAATTGCTTGATGTCTTCTGGATTTTTGAGCTTTTGATCGACAATGTAGCGCGCCATGAGGCCGCGTGCGCGCTTCGCAAAGAAGCTGATGACCCGATGTGGACCAACGCCATTGACGGGCGTATCGAGAAATACTGGGGTGATCACCGGAAGGCCAAAGGTCTTCAGATCGACCGCCTTGAAGTACTCCTCAGAGGCCAGGTTAATGAGTACCTTAGATTTTTTGCTGGCCTTTTGTGCCTCAATTTGTGCTCTCAATTCCAAGGCGAGCTGTGCACCCCAGAACTGATACAAATTCTTCCCGCTCACATTGGCTAGGGGGGTACCCATCTCCAAGCGATAGGGCTGAAGCCAATCCAAGGGCCTCAAGAGACCATAGAGTCCTGACAGAATTCTCAAGTGCTGATTGGCCCAGCGTAATTGAGGCGTCGTCATGGTGTTGGCGTCCAAACCATCATACACATCGCCATCAAAGGCCAACACAGCGGGCTTGCTTTGGGCCTTTGGGAAAGACGGATCCCAGTTTTGAAACCGCTGATGGTTCAAGTCTCCCAAATCCTCGCTGATGTCCATCAAAGCTTGCAGTTGCAACGAGGGATAATCGCGAAGTTGCGCCACTAATACTTTCGTTGCTTCGAGGTACAGGGGAACACTCGGAGCGAGTGCTTTAAGCTTCGCGGCTCGAACCGGACTAAAGTTTAGCGTTTTGGCGGGTGACACGACAATAATCATTGAATGAGGCTTTTCGAAAGGATCACTTGAATTCCAACATCTTAATGCTTTCATGAAT
>JAYVKZ010000218.1:0-18410 GCA_043767985.1 Betaproteobacteria bacterium | reverse complement strand
TCTTCGATATGAACATCATCACCCCAAACCATGACCAGCAAATGCGCACGACTGTGGACACGCTCGGCGTATTCCATAAAGTAGCGCAGCAACTTGAATTCGGTAGGGCCAATCTTTAGTCCTAGCCCACGAAACGCGACACGGTAGTTGATGTTGTCCAACTCCAGATCGCCCACAGCGATACGATCACTCAATTTCAGTGGCGCGGGTCGACGCAAAACAGCACGAATCCGCGCCAACATCTGAATCGTCGAGAAAGGCTTCGTGATGAAATCGTCTGCACCGGCATCAAGCCCTGTCACTACATCTAGCTCCTCACTGCGCGCAGTCAGCATGACGATAGGTACGCTACTAGTGCGTTGAACCGCTCGCCATTTTCGAATCAAGGCCACGCCATCTTGCCCAGGGAGCATCCAATCGAGCAAGATCAAATCCGGCAACATCGTATCGAGTTCACGTTGTGCCGCTTCTCCGTCTCCGGCCCAAACAGAAAGGTAGCCTTGGTGACGCAAGTTGATCGCAATCAGCTCAGCAATTGCAGGCTCGTCTTCAACGATCAGTACACGAGACGGTGGCGTCATCACCTCAACCTACGGCAGATTCGATCCGATCCATGGGCGTATGACGCACGTCGGCGCCCTTCACGATGTAGATGATGAACTCAGCAATATTTTTCGCATGATCACCAATACGTTCGATCGCCTTGGCGACAAAGAGTAGATCTAGGCTGGCTGATATGGTGCGTGGATCTTCCATCATGTAGGTAATGAGTTTTCTAACGAATCCGTCAAACTCGCGGTCGATGAGGTCGTCATCTTTAAGGATTGCTAGTGCGGCTATCGTGTCGAGCGCCGCAAATGCATCCAAGGCCTTTCGTAACAGACCGAGAGCAAGATCGGATTCAAGCCTAAGTTCGGTCGACGGCAAAATCGGGCCTGATCCACTTTGAATGATTGATTTCACCATCCGGGCGATCTTGGCGGCTTCGTCACCCACTCGCTCAAGGTTAGCCGTCGTTTTAGAAATGGCGATCAACAGTCTCAAGTCGCGAGCAGTTGGCTGGCGTCGGGCGATGATCGAGGAGAGCTCTTGATCAATTTCCATCTCCATCGCATTCACGCGACCATCGTCCTGCACCACCAGGCTCGCCTCTTCATTATGCAGTTGCGAGAGCGAATGCATTGCTCGACGAATCTGCGATTCGACTAAAGCGCCCATCGTTAACACTCGCGCAGAGACGCCTTCGAGTTCACTATCGAACTGACTGGAAAGATGTTTATCGGGCATGTTTGACTCCTTAGCCGAAGCGGCCGGTAATGTAGTCTTCCGTCTCTTTTCGCTCGGGCTTGAAGAAAAGTTTTTCTGTCGGACCATACTCCACGAGATTGCCTACGTACATGTAGGCGGTGAAGTCACTGCAGCGTGCCGCTTGTTGCATATTGTGGGTAACGATGGCAATGGTGTAGTCGCTTTTGAGCTCGTGAATGAGCTCCTCGATCTTGCCGGTCGAAATTGGATCAAGCGCCGAAGTTGGTTCATCCAGCAGGAGGACGGAAGGCTTCACCGACACACTGCGTGCGATACAAAGCCGTTGCTGCTGACCTCCTGATAAGGACAGGCCGCTCTTGTCAAGCTTATCTTTCACTTCGCCCCAGAGTGCCGCCTTGGTTAAGGCCCACTCCACCCGTTGATCCATATCAGCTTTACCAAGGGACTCATAGAGGCGCACACCAAAGGCGATGTTGTCGTAAATGGTCATCGGAAAAGGCGTTGGCTTTTGAAACACCATGCCAATACGGGCGCGCAAGAGGTTCAAGTCCTGCTTGCCTTCAAGAATGTTCTTACCGTAAAAGTTAATTTGACCTTCGGCTCGCTGGCGTGGGTAAAGGCTGTACATCCTATTCAAGGTACGCAACAAGGTCGATTTACCGCAGCCCGACGGCCCGATAAATGCAGTGACCTTGCGCTCCGCGACATCCATATTGACATCCCGCAACCCTTGAAAGTCGCCATAGAAAAAGTTGAGATTCCGCACTTCAATGGCGTTGCGGGTAACGCTTGTCGGTTCCGTCATATTTAATCCGAATAATGTTTTATCGTGGGGAGTTATCGCGAAAAAACACGCGAGCCAGGATGTTGAGAAGCAAGACGGCAAGGGTGATTAATAGCGCACCCGCCCAGGCCAAGCGATTCCAATTTTCGTAGGGACTCATGGCAAATTGATAAATCACCACAGGCAAATTTGCCATGGGCTTACTCATATCCGTACTAAAAAATTGATTATTGAGTGCCGTAAAGAGCAAGGGGGCCGTCTCGCCACTAATACGCGCAATGGCAAGCAGCAGCCCGGTCATCACCCCGCTGCGGGCGGCACGCAATGTCACCAAGGTTGCCACCTTCCAGCGCGGCGCGCCGAGTGCAAAAGCAGCCTCGCGTAAGCTTCCTGGCACAAGTCGAAGCATGTTCTCCGTGGTGCGAACAACTACTGGCACCGCAATCAGTGACAAGGCCATTGACCCGGCCCATCCCGAAAAACTCCCGACGGTAGCCACGGCAATCGCATACACAAAAAGCCCCAGCACGATCGAGGGCGCGGAGAGCATGATATCGGTCACAAAACGAGTCAGTTCGGCGGTCTTACTTTCGTCACCGTATTCGGCGAGGTAAACACCGGCGAAAATTCCGATCGGCGTAGACACAAGCACGGCAAAGCCCACCAACAGTAAACTACCGACGATGGCATTGGCCAAGCCTCCACCCTCGGTGCCGGGCGCAGGCGTTGAGTTGGTGAACATGGTGAGGTCCATGGCGGCCAGTCCCTTGCCTAACAGCACTACCAAGATCCACGACAACACCGCCAATCCCAGCACCATCGAGCCCATCGACAAAGCCAGCCCAATAGTGTTGGTGAGGCGCCTGCGACGGTAAAGCTTTTGATCAAATTCCATGGTTCAATTTCCCTAATTCGGTGATCAGAAGCCTTTAGACTTCTCCGCTCTCAGAAGCATCCACTTGGCCAACCCCAACACAATGAAAGTGATGACAAAGAGTAGGAATCCGAGCGCAAACAAGGCGGAAATATGGAAATCTGCCGCTTCACCAAATTCGTTGGCCAGGGTCGAAGCGATCGAAGTGCCCGGTGAAAAAAGCGAGTTGGGCATTCGGTTCGCGTTACCAATCACGAAGGTCACAGCCATTGTTTCACCCAGAGCACGGCCTAAGCCCAGCATCACGCCGCCAATCACCCCTTTTTGCGTATAGGGGAGCACAACATGACGAACCACCTCCCAGGTGGTGCAACCGAGACCGTAAGCCGACTCCTTCAAAATGGCAGGCACGATCTCGAATACATCGCGCATCACTGCGGCCACAAACGGCAGGACCATAAACGCCAACACAATACCGGCCGCAAGAATCCCAAAGCCGTTGGTGCTGCCGCCAAAGAGCGAACCGATCATAGGCATCGACCCCAGCACCTTTTGCATGGGCACCTGGGCATATGTTGCAAATAAGGGTGCAAACACGAAAAGGCCAAACATGCCGTAAATAATCGAGGGCACAGCTGCAAGGAGTTCAACCGCAGTGCCCAGCGGGCGTCGAAACCAGATCGGACAAGTCTCTGTCAAAAACAGAGCAACACCGAAGGCCAGCGGCACAGCAATCAACAAGGCAATGCCCGCGCTCGCCAACGTGCCGACGATGGCGTATGCTGCACCGAACTCGCTATTAACGATGTCCCATTCAGCGCGCCAAATGAACCCAACACCAAACTTATACAGCGCGGGCCAAGCGTTGATCGCCAGCGAGACAATGATGCCAAGCAGCGCCAGCAGCACCAGCAGCGAGAAGGACTGCGTAATGCGGTGAAAGAAAATGTCTTGAAGATGCTGACGCTTTGCAATTGCCGCCATCTCCGCACTACCGGTTTCAGCCAGATCTGCGGAGACTGTCATACTCATTGATGTTGAGGAGTTCATGCAAACTACTTAGAAACTTGATTCCACACGCGACTACGAATTTGCGCAGTCAAGGTATCTGGCAAAGGAACATAATCGAGATCGGCCGCCATCTGCTTGCCGTTCTTGAAGGCCCAATCGAAGAACTTCAATGCTTCAGTGGAGGCCGCCTTATCGCCTGGGTTCTTGTACATTAAGATGAAGGAGGCCGTGGTCACTGGCCAGCTTTCTGCCCCTTTCGCATTCACCATGGACACGCCCATGCCAGGAACACTGAACCAGTCGGCACCTGCGGCGGCGGCTGCGAAGGTCAAGTCGTCAGGACTGACATACTTACCATCAGCGTTTTGCATCTGCATGAAGTTCATATTGTTTTTCTTGACATACGCATACTCAACATAGCCAATGGCGCCTTTCACGCGATTGACGTTGGCCGCGACGCCCTCATTACCCTTACCACCGACCGATGACTGTGCAGGCCATTTGACTGCGGCGCCTTTGCCCACTTTGTCCGCCCAATCTTTGCTGATCGAGGATAGGTAGTCGGTAAAGTTAAAGGTCGTGCCCGAACCATCTGCGCGGTGCACCACGGTGATGGCTTGATCCGGTAAACTCTTGCCGGGGTTCAATGCTGCGAGCTTTGGATCGTTCCACTTTGCGATGTTGCCAAGAAATATGTCCGCCAAAACGGGGCCGGTGATGCGCAACTCGCCTGGCTTGAAGCCATCTAGGTTCAATACTGGTACCGTGCCACCAATAATGGCTGGAAACTGCACCATTGCGTCCTTGTCAAGTTCAGCACCAGCCACCGGCGCGTCGGTCGCGCCAAAAGTAACTGTCTTGGCGCGGATTTGTTTGATTCCGCCCGAGGAGCCAATCGACTGGTAATTGAGGCCCGTACCGGTCTCCTTTTTATAGGCTTCGGCCCATTTCGCGTAGACAGGAAATGGGAAGGTCGCTCCCGCTCCTGTAATTTCAATTGCAACGGCATTGCCAATTGCAGAGCAAGCAAGCGCCACAGCGCAGAGAACCCTTAGAAGATTACGTTTCATGAAGTACCTACCTGTCAAGAAAATTCAGTATGGTGCTTAGTCTAGAACTCCAAGATGAGCAATTCATGACAAAGCGACCGATGAACGAACTACTTTGACCAAGAAAACTCTAGCCATTCGTCGGATGCGGACTTCAGATTTTCTTAAACAGGTCGATCACTCAGTAACCTGGAAAATCTCATGCCCAATTCTTTCTTGCTTAAATTCAACAAGCCTTCAGCTCTTTTAGTCGGTGCCAGTCATCAATCAAGAGGGCACCGCGCTACGCTTTTTCTATCGCTCGCGCTAAGCGTCATGGGTTCGAGCTGGACAGGCTTCACGCTAGCGGCGGAGGGGTCACCAAAACCAAGCGGCGATGCCAAAGCAGAGCTAAGCAAGCCAGTGAAACCAGTGCCAGATAGGCCCGAGCAGTCCCTCGAGCTAACCGCTGAAAAGCTTCAGAAAGCACTCACCCAAGGGGCGAACAAGGGAACGCTTACTGTCAAAGCGGGTACGGATGCCGTGATTAAAATTGCTGCACCTGGCGTAACGACGGACGCAGGGCACGGCGAGGCCAAAAGCGTGCCGGTCAAAGCACGCAAAACATCACAATCGCAAACCCTTAGCCACCCAGCAAGCCCTCAGGCTATTACGCTCGCTAAGGCACACATGGCTGCGACGACTAAGGCTATGGCGCCAGAAGCCGCAAGCGCGAGCGGTCACAGCGCCACGCAGGCACATGCCGAGCCGCATTGGACTTATGCTGGAGAAAATGGCCCGCAGGCCTGGGCGAAGCTCAAGCCCGAATTCAACACTTGTGCCGCAGGTACAAGGCAGTCTCCGATTCACATTGAAGATGACAGCACCTTGCAGGGTCCTGCGGAGCCGCTCGTCATCAAGTACGTGCCGAGCGGCGGCTCAGTCGTCAACAACGGCCACACCATTCAAGTAGATGTTACCGGCGAAAATACTCTGACGATTCGCGGCACCACATACAAGTTGCTGCAGTTCCACGCTCACCACCCGGCTGAGGAACGAATCAATCAAAAAGGTTTTGCGATGGTGATGCACTTGGTCCATCGCAGCCAGGAAGGCAAGCTCGCTGTGCTCGCCGTGTTGCTAGACCCCGGTCCGCCCAACGCTCTGATTCAGAAAATTTGGACACACATGCCGCTCGATGTCTTCGACCGAATCAAGGTGCCCGCTGAGCTCATCAATATGAATGAGTTGCTACCGCAGGACCTTCGCTACTATCAGTTTATGGGTTCGCTCACGACGCCACCCTGTTCGGAGGGTATTCTTTGGATGGTCCTCAAGCAACCCGTCAGCCTTAGCCGCGAGCAGCTACGTACCTTTGCCAAAATATTCCCCAACAATGCTCGGCCCCTTCAAGCGCTCAATGGTCGTATGGTGCGTAACGCGGAATGACGCCACGCCTCAACTCAACGGTTCCGCCTAAACCGGGGGCGTCAAGTGACGCATATCGACCCCATCAACCACGCTCACCACATACTCCGCGATGTTCTTGGCGTGGTCACCCACTCTCTCGAGGGCTTGCACAGCAAAGACCATTTCCATCGAGGGTTGAACCTGATCGGAATGACTTGCCATGTGGTCGAGCAAGGAGCCGTTCAGCTTCTCTCTCAGCGCATCCAACATTCTGTCTCGGGCGGCAAGCTTGGCCGCGACGCTACTATCGTGTCGGACATAGGCATCCAAGGCGGCCGATAGCATTTCGCTGGCGATACTCGCCATCTGCCGGAACTGATCATTCGCCCAAAGGTTCGCCGTAGCGCTCGGACCATGCCCGACAATATGCCTCGCTTTCAGAGCGATTTTCTTAGCCTCATCCCCAATGCGCTCGAGGTCATTGATCGAATGTAGCGCGGCAATCACCTCACGCAAGTCCACCGCAATGGGCTGACGACGGGCAATCACTTGCTGACACAGCATGTCGGCCTGAACGTGTAACTGATTCACAATTTCTTCGTCGGCGAGCACCTGGGCCACCAAATTAAGATTGCCCTGCAACAGAGAGTCGCAGGCACGAATCACTTGCTGCTCGACCAGTCCGCCAATTTTCAGTACGGCCGAACGCATCCCTTCAATATCGGCATCGAAGCTTTTCGAAGTATGTTCTTGAATCATCCAAATCGTCCAGTAATGTAGTCCTCAGTCCGCTTATTTTTGGGCTTAAAGAACAGTTGCTCGGTTTCGCCAAATTCCACCAACTCACCCATGTACATGTAGGCCGTAAAGTCGGATAGACGTGCCGCTTGCTGCATGTTGTGGGTGACGATCAAGACAGTGACCCGTGACTTCAAACTCGCCACCAGCTCCTCAATCGAGGCGGTTGCGATAGGATCAAGAGCCGAGGTTGGTTCATCAAAAAGAATGAGCTCAGGTTCCGTGGCGAGCGCTCGAGCGATACACATGCGCTGTTGCTGGCCGCCAGACAAATTCACAGCCAACTCGTCCAGTCGCTGGTTCACTTCATTCCAGAGCGCCGCGCCTTTCAAGGCGCTTTCTACCTTGTCCTGAATCACACTCTGTGAAGTTTCACCCATGACTCGCAGTCCGTAGGCGACATTCTCAAAGATGGATTTTGGGAAGGGGTTGGGTTTTTGAAACACCATGCCCATCCGCATGCGTACCTCGATAGGATCAATCTCGGAGGACAGTAAATTGATATCTTCGGGATAGAGGCGAATCTCACCCTCGTAGCGATTGCCAGGATAGAGATCGTGCATGCGATTAAACGAGCGCAGGAGGGTAGACTTTCCGCAACCGGACGGGCCGATGATTGCAGTGACTTTATTTTTGTAAACTGGCAAATTGACGCCTTTCAGGGCGTGGTGCTTACCGTAATAGAAGTTGAGATTCTTCGTCTCTGCCTTACAGAGCAAGGGCGAAGTATCGGCCTTCTCACCGATGGCAAAGCGACTGGGGGAGGCAATATCAACGACATTCATAGTGTTTACCATTTGATGTTCTTACGCAATCTGTAACGGATGGCGATCGCAATCGCATTCATCCCCAGGGTCATGAGCACTAAGACGAGCCCGGCAGCAGCTGCATTCGCCTGAAAGGCAGCCTCGGGCCTGGAGGTCCAATTAAACATTTGAATCGGCATCACCGTGAACGGGCTGAAGAGCCACTCAAAATTCACGAAAGGTGGAACCGAGCTGACGGGTGCGGCCGGTAAAAATGCAATAAAAGTCAGTGCCCCGATCGTGATGATTGGAGCCGTTTCGCCAATCGCTCGCGCTAAACCAATGATCACACCAGTCAAAATACCGGGCATCGAGTAGGGCACGATATGGTGCGTAATGCATTGCCATTTCGACGCCCCAAGTGCATACGCTGCCTCGCGAATACTGGAAGGGATAGTACGAATCGCCTCACGGGTGGAGACAATCACAATGGGCAAAATCAAGAGCGCTAGCGTCAGGCCCGCTGACAAGATACTCTGCCCAAAACCAAAGGTGTAAACAAATAGACCGAGCGCTAATAGGCCGTACACAATTGAGGGAACACCCGCCAAATTGCTGATATTAATTTCGATCAGATCATTGATCCAATGCTTGTCCGCATACTCTTCCAAATACAGGCCTGAGGCGACGCCAAGCGGCACGGCTACAAGCGCGGTGACCAACATCACTAAGCAGGTACCCACCCAAGCGGAGAGAATGCCCGCCTCACCGGCGCGGCGCGAGGGAAAGTTCACAAAAAACTCGGGGGAGATGCGGGCTAGGCCTTCATACATCATGCTTGCAAAGAGCACCACAAAGGTGAGCACCCCGGTGGCGAGCGCCAAGAACCCGAGCACGGAAAATATCTGCTCGTTTCGCTTCGCAACAGCGATAACGCCTTTGAGAGATTTCAATATTGCTCCTTAAAGCGACGCTTCAACCAAAAGCTGAGGACGTTAAATATCAAGGTAATCACCAAGAGAGTTAGACCTGCCGCGAAGATCGTCGAATAACCAATCGAGCCGTGAGGCAAATCGCCAAGCGCCACTTGCACGATGTAGGCCGTAATGGTTGCTGCAGGCTCAGCCGGATTGAGCGTCAAATTGGGTTGCATGCCTGCCGCGACCGCGACAATCATCGTCTCTCCTACCGCTCGCGAGATCCCTAGCATATAGGCCGAAGCGATACCCGAGAACGCAGCGGGAACCACCACCCGAAGCGCAGTCTGCAAGCGCGTTGCGCCTAGGGCATACGATCCTTCACGCAGGGACATCGGCACTGCTCTCATCGCGTCTTCGCTAATTGAACTGACGTAGGGAATAATCATGATGCCCATGACCAAGCCCGCCGATAACACGTTAAAACCAGGCAGACTAGGAAACATTAACTGCAGGACGGGTGTGACCACCAGCAGCGCAAAGAAGCCGAACACAATGGTGGGTACCCCGGAGAGCATCTCGAGCAAGGGTTTTAAGATTTCACGGGTTTTGTGACCTGCGAATTCAGACAGATAGATTGCAATGACCGTGCCGAAGGGAATGGCAATGGCAATGGCAACAGCCGAACTGGTGAGCGTTCCCGATAACAGTACCCGAATGCCGAAGTGAGCATCATCGAAAAGAGGTGTCCACTGTGAATCCGTCAAAAAGCTCCAAAGAGGAACCTTCATAAAAAACTTGATCGACTCAGAAAGCAACACGTAGACAATGCCGACCGTAGTAAGCACTGAAATGCTCGCTGCCGCGAAAAGAATCCACTTGATGGCAGATTCTTTGATACGGCGCGATTTTTTAATCGCAAACTTTGAAGCAACAACCGGCCCTTGAAGCCCGGCGGAACTCCCTAAGGTGTTTGTCGAACTCATCGCTTTACAGCTTACTTTCGCGACGCATCAGTTCCTCAATGGTGACGCCCACTTCCGCCGTGCCGTTGAACACGGTCCCTAACTTGTTCTTTGCGACGTGCTCCCAAGCCAACTTGTAAGCGACATCCGGTAGCGGCACATACTTTACCTCGCGGGTGAGTTTGGCAGCATTTTTCAAATAGTAGTCGACAAACTCTTTTACTTCGGGCTTAGCAAGCGACTTAGCATTGACGTAGATGAAGATCGGTCGCGATAGAGGCTGGTAACTCCCCTTAATCACCGCTTCCATCGAAGGCTCCACACCCACACTGGCTCCCCGAGCAACTACCGGAACGGACCTTAGCTTCGCCTTGTTCTCAACATAGTAGGCAAACCCAAAATACCCCAAGCCTCCTAAATCGCGGGAAACACCAGTGACCAAGACGTTGTCATCCTCGGACGCGGTGTAATCCCCACGGCTAGCCTTAGACTTACCGACAATCGCTTCAGTAAAGTAGTCAAACGTGCCCGAGTCTGCACCCGGGCCAAACAGCTTGAGCGGCGTGTCGGGCCAAGCCGGATTCACTTGGTTCCAGCTCGTCACCTTGCCCTGCGCAGCCGGCTCCCAAATTTTCTTGAGCTCATCCACCGTGATGCTTTTTAAGAAAGTATTCTTGGGATTGACGACCACCGTCAGTGCATCAAAGGCGACCGGCAGCTCAATATACTGAACACCCGCGGCACGGCAGTCTTCCATTTCTTTCGCAAGAATTGGGCGGGAAGCATTCGACACGTCGATTTCGTTGCGGCAGAATTTCTTAAAGCCGCCACCGGTACCAGAGATTCCGACCGTCACTCGAATTGTGTTCTTCTTGGCCTTTTGAAAGTCCTCAGCCACGGCTTCGGTAATCGGGAAAACCGTGCTTGATCCATCGATCTTAACGGTAGGTTGAGCCTGCGCTACGCCACCGACCAGGCCACTCAGTGCGACAATAGAGCCCGCAAGCACGGCTTTGGGGTTGAAGAAGTCTGTTTTAAACATTTGCTGAGCCTTTTCAATAACTTATAGCGTTCCATGACATTATCGAAGACTTTGATGACAGATTTATGACAGTCCTTTCCTCACTTAAAACTCCCGCAAACAAGGCAGTTTTAGCAGCCATCGACATGGGGTCGAACAGTTTCAGGCTGGAAATCAGCGAACTCGACGATGGTCACCTTCGGCGACTTCAATATTTAAAGGAAGCGGTTCGACAAGGTGCTGGCTTGGATAAAGAGCGCAATCTCACCCAAGAATCCATGGATGCGGGCTGGGCCTGTCTGGCACGCTTTGCCGAACGGCTGCAGGGCTTTAAGGCACAGCATGTCAGCGCAGTCGCCACTCAAACGCTCAGAGAGGCCAAAAACAGCGCCGTCTTTCAAAAAGAGGCGGAACGGATTCTTGGCTTTCCGATCGACATTGTCTCCGGCAAAGAAGAGGCACGCCTGATCTATCAAGGGGTTTCGTACTTTTTGCCTCAAAACGCAGAACGCCGTCTGGTGATTGATATTGGCGGACGGTCTACCGAATTCATTTTCGGCTTGGGTAACCAACCGCAGCAGATGGATTCTTATCGGGTCGGTAGCGTTTCCTGGTCTAGTAAGTACTTTGCGAGCGGGAGCTTAAAAGTCGAGGCCTTTAAGCAAGCCGAAGTCGCCGCCGCCTCGTTCCTAGAGGAGGCTCATGGCATCCTCAAGGAGGTTCGTTGGGACAAGGTATATGGCTCATCAGGAACCATTGGCGCCCTCTCCGACCTACTCACTTTGAACGGCTTAGCGGTGACCAAGCCCTACGAAGTATCGCTCGAAGGCCTACTGGAACTAAAGCAACTCTTGCTCGACGCCGGACATATCGACAAGGTTCGGCTCGATGGCTTAAAGGATGATCGTCGCCCTGTGCTAGCAGGCGGCCTTGCCGTACTGCTGGCGATTTTTCGTCTGTTTGATCTCAAGGTGATTGAAGCCGCCGAGGGAGCACTGCGCCACGGCGTGCTTTATGAGCTTGCAAACTTCGATGGCCGTCGCAATGACCTCAAGGAGCAAACCGTTGCAGCACTGGTGAGGCGCTTTTCAGTCGACGCGTCTCAGGCCGAACGGGTGAGCAAGGTGGCTCGTTATATTTTTAAGAGCCTCACAGAAGGCTTGAGTTTGGAAGAGGACGCCGAACAGCAATTGGTGTGGGCTGCCCGTCTGCATGAAATTGGCGCCTCCGTCTCCCATGAGAATAGCCATAGGCACGGCGCGTATATCTTGGAGAATACCGACGCCGTGGGTTTCTCTCGTTCTGATCTGCACCGTATTGGGCAACTCGTCTTGGGTCAGCGCGGCAAGATTCGCAAACTTGGCGCAGACTTGGATAATGATGAGCTAGTCTTGCAGCTGGTCTCACTGCGCTTGGCAGTCATTCTCGCCCATGCCAGAACCGAACCGAAGTTTTTTAATCTCAGTTACAAGCTTTCAGGCAGCCGAAAGATCAAGTTAATTTTAGAGGGCGGCTGGGCCGAGCAGTTTCCTCAGTCCCAGTTCCTGCTGTCTCAAGAACAGCAAGCCTGGGAGAAGACCGAATGGTCCATCGCGATAAACTGACCACATGACTGAACCCCTCCCTAATGTCCCATCACTTTCTAGCCGTCCGAATGAAACGTTTCATTCGCCCATGACGGGAAGCTTGGTGCAGTGGTTGGTCCAGCCCGGTGAAACAGTTCAGGCGGGACAGGTGATTCTCATCTTAGAGGCCATGAAGATGGAGCATGAGATTCTGGCGAGCGCAGATGGGCGGCTCAAACATGCATATTTTTCTGTGGGGGAAACGGTCGAGGAAGGTCAGGCTTTGTTTACCTGGACGCCTGAGGCACAGGGATCGATAAAGCTTGCGCCACCCAACGATCATATCGAGGACGCGAGCAAGGACTCAAAGGCTAAAACACCCTTACGGGCCGATCTCGCTGCGTTACAAACCCGCCTGGCATTTACGCTAGACGAAAATCGCCCAACAGCCGTCGCCAAGCGACGTGAACGCGGCCAGCGCACCGCCAGAGAAAACATTGCCCAGCTTTGCGATGCAGCTAGCTTTATCGAGTATGGCGCCTTGGCGGTTGCCGCGCAACGCTCACGCCGCAGCTTGGACGACCTCATTGTCAACACCCCCGCCGACGGCATGATTACCGGTGTCGGCACGATCAACGCCGCGCAATTTGGCGCCGAGCGTACGAGTTGCGCGGTGCTTGCTTACGACGCCACCGTCCTGGCAGGCACGCAAGGCGCGATGAACCACCAAAAGACCGATCGCCTACTCGATGTCGCGGTCAAGCATCGCCTGCCGGTCGTACTCTTTGCTGAAGGCGGTGGCGGACGCCCGGGCGATGTGGATCAAGCGATGATCGCGGGGCTACACATCACTACCTTCTCAAAGTTCGCCTCGCTATCTGGTGAGGTACCCGTGATCGGCATCGTGTCCGGCCGGTGCTTTGCTGGCAACGCGGCGCTATTAGGTTGTTGCGACTTAATCATCGCCACGATTAACAGCAACATCGGCATGGGCGGACCGGCTATGGTGGAAGGCGGCGGCCTCGGACAATTCGCCCCCGAGGACATTGGCCCAAGCGATCTTCAGTCGAGCAACGGCGTGATTGATTGCTTGGTCGCTGACGAACCTGTCGCCGTCGAGCTCGCCAGGCGCTATCTTGGTTTTACACAGGGAAGTCTTCGCGCCTGGAGCGCACCTGATCAAGAGCTACTACGTGAAGCGATTCCCGAAAACAGATTGCGCAGCTATGACGTCCGCCATCTCATCGAAGGCTTAATTGATACGGACTCAGGCTTGGAACTGCGTGCCGGTTTTGGCAAAGGTATTCTCACCTATTTCGCACGCATTGAAGGCAGGCCCATCGGTCTCATGGCCAACAATACCGTGCATCTCGGAGGCGCCATCGACGCCGATGCGGCCGACAAAGCCGCTCGCTTCATGCAATTGTGTGAGAGTTATCGCCTACCCATCGTGTCCTTGGTCGACACCCCCGGCTTCATGGTGGGCCCGGAGATTGAAAAGAAGGCGCAGGTGCGCCATGTCAGCCGAATGTTTGTCACCGCTGCAAAATTGACGGTGCCGTTTTTGTCGGTCGTGTTGCGTAAGGGTTATGGACTCGGAGCCATGGCCATGGCCGCCGGAGGCTTTCATGCGCCACTATTCACCGTGGCTTGGCCGACCGGAGAGTTTGGAGCGATGGGTCTTGAAGGCGCCGTGAAGCTGGGCTTCAAGAAAGAACTAGAGGCCCAACCAGAAGGCGCGGCGCGAGAGGCGCTGCAAGCCAAATTACTCGCAACCTACTACGAGCGCGGTCAAGCGACCAATATGGCCACGATGCTTGAAATCGATGCGGTGATTGACCCGGCAGACACTCGTTCCTGGCTAGTACGAGGGATACAGACTGGGCTGCAGGAGAGCGCCTTGCGGGCGCACTCGGTCCATGCAGGACGGAAATTTATTGATACTTGGTAGCCTGCCCGCCAGCGGACCTAAGTAGGTCGCGAACGATCCACATTAGATCAATACATTGACAGGACAATATTTAGACCGTATTCTGTCCGACTATCGCCATTTGGAACCGCCATGTCCCTAGCAGAGTCAATTCGACCGATTACTTACTTGAAATCCAATGCAGCGGATATTGTCAAGGAGTTTGCAATCAACCCAGAACCGATCATCATTACCCAGAATGGCGAAGCCAAAATGGTCGTGATGGACATTCGTGAATACGAGAAGCTGCAAGAAACCATGGCTCTTCTCAAACTGCTCGCGCTAGGACGAAAAGAATTCAAAGCAGGAAAATTCAGTGACGCTGAAAGCTTTCTTGAAGAAATGGACGACTAATTGTGGTCAAGAGAATCGTCATCCTTGATAGCGCCCAGGATGAATTCAAGGACATCAAGAAATATGTCAAACAGGAATTCGGTGACACTGTCTGGAACACTTTCAATGCTGAATACAAGGACGCAATTCAACGAATCAAGGAAAATCCTCAGCTCGTCAGCTTCATTGACGCCCTAAACGATCTTGGCGTCACCAATGTTAAGTACACCTTGGTCCGTCAGACCAGAATTGTCTATGAATTTGATGAAACCAAAGTGCTCGTACACATGTTCATCCACACAAAAAGAGATTTCAAAACCCATTTATTCAAAAGACTGTTGGGCCAGTAGGTCATCTCGGCCTGGCCATCAAGGCAAGCGCCTTATTGGAAGTTTTCATATTTGAGGTATCCTCCAGCGCTCTTTCTATAGACGCCATGAACCCAGCCCAACCCCCTGTCATCAAGAGCCCCTTGGCCGACCAGGTGAGCATTCGCCGTACTTTTGCGATCATCTCTCACCCCGACGCAGGCAAAACCACGATCACCGAAAAACTACTCTTCTTCGGTGGCGCGATTCAAGTCGCGGGCGAGGTGCGCGCGCGTAAAGCGAGTCGCCATGCGACCTCGGACTGGATGGAACTGGAGAAGCAGCGCGGCATTTCCGTGACGTCTTCGGTGATGCAGTTTCCTTACCGCGAACACATCATTAACCTGCTCGACACGCCCGGCCACCAAGACTTTTCGGAAGACACCTACCGAACGCTGACCGCAGTGGATTCGGCCGTGATGGTGATCGACTCAGTAAACGGCGTGGAATCACAAACCATCAAGTTGCTCGAAGTGTGCCGCCTGCGTGATACGCCGATCATCACCTATATCAACAAGATGGACCGTGAAGGTCGCGCGCCAATTGATTTGCTCGACGAAATCGAGAGCGTGCTCAATATTGAATGTGCGCCAATGACCTGGCCGATTGGTGCGGGTAAGCAATTTCGAGGCGTGTATAACCTCTACACCGATAGCATTCTGTTTTTTGACCCCCAAGGTGAGCAACGCTCCAGCACCATTAACGGGCTGGACAATCCTGAGTTGGACGAGCGCCTTGGCGCTCAAGCCAAAGAGCTACGGGCTGAAGTGGAGTTAGTGCGTGGCGCCTCGCACCCGTTTGATAAAGAGGCCTACCTGGCCGGTAAGCAATGCCCCGTGTATTTTGGGTCGGCCATTAATAACTTCGGTATTCAAGCCTTGCTCGATGCGCTGGTTGAGCTTTCGCCTGCACCCCGTTCGCGTGAAGCCACGACCCGCGTGGTGGACGCATTAGAGACGCCCTTCACCGGTTTCGTATTCAAGATTCAAGCCAATATGGATCCACGGCACCGTGACCGCATTGCGTTCATCCGCGTGTGCTCCGGGCGCTTTGAGCGTGGCATGAAATTAAAGCATGTGGGCATCGAGAAAACGGTCGCGATCAATAACGCCATTACCTTTATGGCGCAGGATCGCAACACCACCAACGAAGCCTACGCGGGTGACATTATCGGTGTGCCCAATCACGGCACCATTCGACTTGGCGATACCTTCACCGAAGGCGAGATGCTGCACTTCACGGGCATTCCATCCTTTGCTCCCGAGCTGTTCCGTGCTGTGCGACTACGCAACCCTATGAAAGCCAAATCCCTTCAAAAAGGAATTGATCAGTTGGTTGAAGAAGGCGCGACGCAAGTGTTCCGCCCCCTGGGAAGCAATGAACTCATCATCGGTGCGGTTGGCGCCTTGCAGTTTGACGTTGTTGCCTATCGTTTAGAAAATGAGTATGGCGTCGACGCCGTGTTCGAACCCACCTCCACCGTGACCGCACGATGGCTACGTGGCGACGATAGCGAGATCAAGCAATTAATTTCCTCCCAAGGCCATAGTATTGGACTCGATGTGGCCGGTGAACATGTTTATCTCGCCCCAAGTACGGTGAGCTTGATGATCATGCAGGAGCGGTTCAAGAACGTTCAGTTCATGAAGACCAGGGAAGTGGTGCGGGTTAGCCAAACCGCACAAGGCTAGACAGAATCAAGGTGAGGTTTGGGGCGATGGATTGGACCCTGCTCGCGAAGCATTAGTTAGTTGATTCCAGTGCGTCCGCTACTTCTGCGCTCACGGCAGCCAAGGCGGCTCGCCCGCCTGTCGCTCGTTTCACCCACCCTGGGCCACGTGACAGCGCATCTTGCCAAGCGGTGGCCAGTGCGGTGGGATCATGGGTTTTAAAGTACGCGACTAAGGCGGCGGCCTGCGCAAGGTCCTTGGAGATTTTGGCTTTAAAGGCACCCGTGCGCTCGCCGATAATCAGCAACTTGTGTACGGCGTACCTTTCGGGTGCGGGCAAGGTCACCACTACGCAGCGCCCTGTGGCATCCATCAGCGTGGTTTGTTGTACTTGTTCAAGTGAAAATTCCATGAACCGAAGTGGTTGTAGGGCAACGTCCAAATTAGGGATGCGAATCGGCTCATCGCTTTCGGAATTTTTAGGGCATAGAAAATCAATTTGGTATTCCGCTTGGGTGGCGTGGCGATAGCTTGCACCCGCAGTGCCGCGAAATTGTACCAACGGCAAAAAGCCTTCAGGCATAGTTGTGATGGCGGCGTGTGGTTCAGCACGCACGCTGGCGGGTAGGGCGATAGAAATGTTTTTCCCCGCGTGCGCAAAATCAATATCCACCGTTTGCTCTGTGCTCACCCAACGTACGCCTAACAAATTGCTGTAGGCTAAAAAGGCATGCGTCCCAATTAAAACTCCGCCTGCGCGGAAGAACCCGTACTCGTTCAGCCGCAAAATCACGCTTAAGTGCTGCCGTGTGACTGTGGCGCAGCCCAAGGTGCTGGCAACCTTCGCCAAGGGCTGCGTGCTCGCATGCGGCGTCTTGCTTTTGGCGTGTTCAACCAGTTGACGAGTTTGCGGATTGTCGGGTCCCACGTACATTTGCCGCAATGTTTGATCCGCCTCGCGATAAGAGAAGTACCAGTGCGCTTTGTCTTTCACCTTTTTGATTGAATAGCTGCCGCGCAAGTGCGATGCATCACGCGCCAACTCTTGAGCTAGTGCCGCAGTGTGCAATTGAGCAAACGCCGTGGCGGAAACCACAGGCAAATCTGCAAAGTAGCGCGAGGGGTTGAATGGGCTCATTTTCTAACTATACAACAAAAATATATTTGTTGTATAGCGATGCAAAAGCTCTATCGTTGCTTAGCCTTGGATTCGCGACTCATGATCTGCTTACCAATAAATCTTCGCACCAGCCCCACCAAAGGAGCCACCGGCTACGACAACAACAAGACCGGCCGCTGCGACTACAACGACTAGTAATAGAGCCAATACCTTGAGGGTGTCCCAGATTGATTCGAGTCCAGTACCTTCCATATCGGCTAAAAAAGCGCGCCCCGCTTTGATGTTGGCTGCACCACGCACTGGGTTGCGCAACAAGCGCGCAGATTGCCGGAATCCATCCCAGACGCCCATGCCAAGCAATCCAGCAAATAGCGTGATCACCACGCGCTTGCTGACGTCGAGCCCCACCAAGGTCGGCCAAGCCAGCTTTAAAAGCTTGGGCACCCCAACCTTGAGCTGAAGCCAAAATACCGAGAGTCGATTGTTTGTCTACCAACCGTTTGCAAAAACCGGACCACTAATTGCCGGATGTTTTAGCATTCATCAGCCTACAACTCGATAA
>JAYVKZ010000217.1:0-1794 GCA_043767985.1 Betaproteobacteria bacterium | reverse complement strand
TTAGGTAAATCGGTACCGGTATCGCAAGTGGCAAGCATCAACGAAGTGATGGAGGAACCAATTTTGTGGCGCCGTAGTCGAGTTCCTGTGTTGACGGTTCGCGCTGATATTCTGGATGGCCTGCAGGCGCCCGATGTGGCCTTGCGTATTGACCCTAAACTCGATGACATCCGCAAAAACCTTCCGCCTGGCTACCGGGTCGAGGTGACTGGTCCGGCCGAGGACAACGCAAAAGCGCAGCAATCGATTGGCGCGGGCATGCCGATGGCCCTGGTGATCGTTTTGACCTTGTTGATGCTGCAACTCAGGAAGTTCTCCCTGACCGCTATGGTTCTTTTGACGGCGCCGCTAGGCATTGTGGGCGTTGCAGCCGCACTGCTCGCCTCCGGCCGCCCCTTTGGCTTTGTGGCCATGCTCGGAGCGATCGCCCTGGGCGGCATGATCATGCGCAATACGGTGATCTTGGTGGAGCAAATTCGTCAGGATATTGAAGCGGGTCATTCGGTCTGGGAGGCGGTGAGAGAATCGGCGGTGCGGCGCTTCAGGCCAATCACCCTCACGGCGGCGGCGGCGGTGCTCGCCATGATTCCGCTATCGCGCGATGTGTTGTGGGGGCCGATGGCTTTTTCAATCATGGGTGGACTCATTGTGGCAACGATCTTGACCCTACTTTTCGTGCCGGCACTCTACGTGACCTGGTATCGAATCTCACCGGAATTAAAGCTGAATTAAACCAGTAAGGCCATCCCCAAGGCTTCAGTCTATAATGTTGGGTTTTCGCGGCCGTGGCGAAATTGGTAGACGCAACAGGTTTAGGTCCTGTCGGTGGAAACACTGTGGAGGTTCGATTCCTCTCGGCCGCACCAATTTATTCCAATGAGTGTAGGTTTTTTGCTGTTTCTTCAAATAGCTTGCGCTGCATTGGGGCTTGAATCCTGGGCATTAGTCCCCCATCTCCTATTCAATCAACTGAAGTTATGGCAACTCAATTAGAAGTGATTAACGCGCTTGAGCGCAAATTGGCATTGACTATCTCGCTTGCCGAGATCGAAAAAGTGGTGTCCGCACGTCTTCAAAAGCTGAGCCGAGAGGTCAAGATGTCGGGCTTTCGTCCTGGCAAAGTACCCATGAAAATGATCGCCCAGTCTTACGGAGCACAGGTTCAATCCGAAGTGATGGGCGATGCAGTCTCCAAAGCGTTTTCGGACGGCGTGGCTGAACATAAGTTAAAGGTCGCCGGGCAGCCCAATGTCAGCAATGGCGAAGGCGCTCCTGAAGGCTCGGTAGCGTTTGTGGCGACCTTCGAGATTTATCCTGAATTTGTAGTGGCTCCTGCAAGCGCTTTAGAAGTAGAGCGTGCGACCTGTATGGTGAGCGACGCAGAGGTCGACAAAACCCTCGATGTGTTGCGTAAGCAGCGTGTTAATTGGGCAGACGCTGGCCGTAACTCCCAAGACGGCGATCGTGTCACCATGGATTTTGTGGGTACGCTTGATGGTGTTGAGTTCGCAGGTGGCAAGGCGGATGATTTTCCGTTTGTGCTTGGCGAAGGCCGCATGCTCCCAGATTTTGAAACTGGTGTAAAAGGTGCTCCTGTAGGCGAGACCCGTGCATTCGACGTGCGTTTTCCTGAAGACTATGGTTCAAAAGACTTGGCAGGAAAATCTGCTCGCTTTGTGGTCATCGTTAAGAAGATTGAAGCGCCGAGATTGCCCGAAGTGGATGCAGAGTTTGCCAAACAGTTGGGCGTGGCCGACGGCGACTTGAACAAAATGCGCGGGGATATTCGCGGCA
>JAYVKZ010000216.1:0-6974 GCA_043767985.1 Betaproteobacteria bacterium | reverse complement strand
TGTTTGATTTTAAATCTTTACTAGTCTTCGTAACGCGACTACTTGGCCTACCGGCATTACTGGCCCTGTTGTTGAGCCTCAATGTCCAAGCGCAAGCCCCAAAAAGTTCACCGGATCGTTTCCAAGTGTCAGCAGACGGGCAGGAGGTGTTAGACCAGGACACCCGTTTAATTTGGCGGCGTTGCCTGGAAGGGATGCGCTATGAGGCTGGACGCTGTTTGGGCGAACCGCAGCCCTTGGCGTGGTCTCAAGGCGTGGATTGGGCAAAAGCCGTGTCCATGCCGACAACTTCGTGGCGCATGCCCACCATGATGGAGCTGAGCTCGGTCATCGATATGAATCGACATGGCGCGCCCGTTGATCCAGTGTTGTTCCCAGATACCCCTCGAGCGTATGTTTGGAGCGCGACTGTTAATGAGCGTACACCTTCCCATGCCTGGGTCATGTTTTATGCCAACGGCTACATGATGAGCGCTCAGCAAAGCATTAGTTACTTTGTGCGCTTGGTGCGTGAGAAGGGCTAAAGCGACCGCGCGAGCGTTAGCGAATTTGCGCTAGCAAGCGCTTGAGGGACGCAAGCTCGGTCGGGCCGATTCTCTTTTCGATATTTTGCTCAATGGTGTCAATCAATTGCGCCCCTGCGCGATTAAGTTGGCGACCTTTTTCGGTGTACACCACTAACTTGCCATGGCGTCGGCCAGGGTCGTCTTGCAGCGCCAAGATGCCACGCCGTGAAAGTTCCATGACCATCTTATGGACCGCCTGCCTGGACACGGCCAAGCGACGCCCGAGATCGGCCATGGACATGGGCTTTCCACCCATATTGGCGAGTAGGCGGCTTTGCGCTGGCGTGAGGTAATCGTAAGGAGTTTGTTGAACGCCTTTCATCACCTCCTGGGCGAACCAGTCGGAGCTTGCGATGAGGAGCTGTTTGAGGTTCTCGGACACTGAAATATCGTCTGGGTGAAAACTGCCTTTGGGCGGATGTTGAAGGCGCATAGCCCTTCAACTTCTCTGTCAAAACTGTGTGTCAACCTAGGTTGACAAGTACATTATCTTGCCCTAAGATTCGTTTGTCAAATTCAAACGATCAACCATGGGTCAACCACGGTTGACGGCAAACTCCTCTTTTTCTTCCTTTCCTTCAGGCCAAGCTCATGAAAGTTCTTGTTCCCGTCAAGCGCGTAGTTGATTACAACGTCAAGGTACGCGTGAAAAGCGATCAATCCGGTGTGGATATCGCCAACGTCAAAATGTCGATGAATCCTTTTGATGAAATCGCGATCGAAGAGGCGATTCGCCTTCGCGAAAAAGGGGTAGTCACGGAAGTCATCGCCGTCAGTTGCGGGATCACCGCCTGTCAAGAAACACTTCGCACGGCCATGGCCATTGGCGCAGACCGCGCGATTTTGGTGGAAACCGAGGTTGAGTTGCAGCCTTTGGCCGTTGCCAAGCTGTTGAAGGCCTTGGTCGACAAAGAGCAGCCAGGCCTCATTATTTTGGGTAAGCAAGCCATTGATGATGATGCCAATCAAACGGGCCAAATGCTTGCCGCCTTAGCGGGCTTGCCTCAGGCCACGTTTGCCTCGAAGGTCGAGATCGCCGACGGGAAAATGAAGGTCACGCGTGAGGTTGACGGCGGCTTGGAAACCTTGGAAATGAGTTTGCCTGCGGTCATTACTACCGATTTACGTTTGAATGAACCGCGTTACGTGACCTTGCCCAACATTATGAAGGCCAAGAAAAAGCAGCTTGATGTGTTCAAGCCGGCCGATCTTGGCGTCGATGTTGCGCCGCGTTTGAAAACCTTGAAGGTGGTCGAGCCTGCAGGTCGTAAAGCCGGTATCAAAGTGGGCGATGTCACCGCTTTGGTGGACAAGCTCAAGAACGAAGCGAAAGCCATTTAAGGTCGTTTCGACCTCTCAAGTTATCAGGAGTTTTGAATGAGTATATTAGTCATTGCTGAACACGATCAGAGCAGTCTGAAGCCCAGCACTTTGAACACCGTCACCGCCGCTGCCAAGATTGGTAGTGAGGTCCATATTTTGGTCGCTGGCGCGGGTTGCGCTGCCGCTGCCCAGGCCGCCGCTCAAGTGGCGGGGGTGAGCAAGGTGTTGTTGGCCGATGCTGCTTGTTTGGCGAATAGTTTGGCTGAGAATTTGGCTGCCCAGGTGATGGCCGTTGCAGCCAATTACACGCATTTTCTGTTCCCGGCGACCGCTGCTGGCAAAAACGTGGCGCCGCGAGTCGCCGCGATGTTGGATGTCGCCCAAATCTCCGATATCGTTTCGGTAGATTCTGCAAAGGTGTTTCAGCGCCCAATCTATGCTGGCAATGCGATTGCGACGGTGGAGTCCTCAGATGCTAAAGTGGTCCTCACCGTACGTACTACGGCGTTTGAAGCTGCAGGCCAAGGCGGTAGTGCAGCCATCGAAACTTTGACGGCGGTTGCTGATACGGGCAAAGCGAGCTTTCTGGGTCGGGAAGTTGCCAAAAATGATCGGCCCGAGCTCACCGCAGCCAAGATTATTGTATCTGGCGGGCGTGGGATGGGATCGTCGGAAAATTTTCAAAAGGTTTTAGAGCCTTTGGCCGATAAGCTCGGTGCCGCCATGGGCGCATCGCGCGCTGCTGTGGATGCGGGCTATGCGCCAAACGATTGGCAAGTCGGTCAGACCGGCAAGATTGTTGCGCCTCAGCTCTACGTGGCGGTGGGCATCTCGGGTGCTATTCAACACTTGGCCGGCATGAAAGACAGCAAGGTGATTGTCGCGATCAACAAGGATGAAGAGGCCCCGATTTTTGGGGTGGCGGACTACGGCTTGGTGGCGGACCTCTTTGTGGCCGTACCTGAGTTGGTCGGCCAGGTTTAGCGCACCCGACATCGTAGGCGCTTGTTTTTAGTCTATTTTTTGCAATGAATTAGGTGGTTCCATGACATATCTCGCCCCTGTTAAAGACATGATGTTCGTGCTTGAACATTTGGCGGATTTGTCGCAAGTGGCCAAGCTCCCTGGTTTGGAGGATGCAGGCTTGGAAACCGCTCAGGCAGTGCTTGAGGAATGTGCAAAATTCAATCAAGACGTGGTGGCCCCGCTGAACTGGTCGGGGGATCAACAGCCTTCGACTTTGAAAGAGGGGGTGGTCACCACTAGCCCTGGCTTTAAGGCCGCCTTCAAGCTGTACGGTGAGGGAGGCTGGCAGGGTATTCAGCATCCCGCAGCGTTCGGCGGCCAGGGGCTGCCTAAGTCGATTGGTACGCCCTGCATAGAAATGTTGAACGCAGCCAATATGTCGTTTGCGCTTTGTCCCTTGCTGACGGATGGTGCCATAGAGGCGCTCCTCACGGCCGGCACTGATGCGCAAAAAGAGGTCTATCTGCCGCGTTTGATCTCGGGCCAGTGGACGGGCACGATGAATTTGACTGAGCCTCAAGCCGGCTCCGATTTAGCCTTGGTGCGTACCAAAGCGACGCGTGAGGCGGATGGCAGTTACCGTATTTTCGGTCAGAAAATCTATATCACCTACGGTGAGCATGATATGGCCGAAAATATTGTGCATTTGGTGCTGGCCCGCACGCCGGATGCGCCCGAGGGCGTGAAAGGTATTTCTCTGTTCCTCGTACCAAAGTTTACGGTGGGCACAGATGGCGCGCTAGGCAAACGAAACGATGTGTGGTGTCAATCGATAGAGCACAAGCTTGGGATTAAGGCGAGCCCCACAGCCGTATTACTGTTTGGTGATGATCAAGGTGCGGTCGGCAAGGGTGCGATTGGCTACCTGATCGGTCAAGAAAATCGCGGCCTGGAATATATGTTCATCATGATGAACGCCGCCCGATTTGCGGTGGGTATGCAGGGCATTGCGGTGTCGGATCGGGCCTACCAAAAGGCCGTTCAGTTCGCGAAAGACCGCGTGCAAAGCCGCGATGTGGCGGGCTCGCCAACGTCAGTGTCGATCATTCACCATCCTGACGTGCGCCGTATGCTGATGACCATGCGCTCCCAAATTGAGGCTTCGCGTGCCTTGGCCTACATCGCTGCCGCGGCCTGCGATGCGGGCCACTATGCCCCTGATGCCGAGTCCCGCAAGCAGAATATGTCGGTGTATGAGTACTTGGTGCCGGTGGTCAAAGGTTGGTCGACTGAGCTGTCATTGGAGGTGACCTCCTTGGGGGTGCAGATTCACGGCGGTATGGGTTTCATTGAGGAAACCGGCGCGGCTCAGTACTATCGCGACTCGAGAATTCTGACGATTTATGAAGGCACGACCGCAATTCAAGCCAATGACTTAATTGGCCGGAAGACGGCTCGTGATGGTGGTACGGTCGCCAAGGCAATGTTGGCGCAGGTTCGTAAGACAGAGCAGCACCTGGCGAATTCCACTCAGGCTGACCTGGTCGCTATTCACAAACAGTTAGTCGTTGCCAGCGCTGCGTTAGAAGCATCCGTAAGCTTTATTGTGAGTTCATTCAAAGCGGATGTGCGCGCCGCTTTTTCAGGGTCGGTGCCTTACCTCAAACTCACAGGGATAGTCTTAGGCGGGTGGCAGATGGCCCGCGCGGCGCTGGTCGCGCATGACATGCTCGTCAATAATGGCCCGGGCCTCGACAAAGAGTTCTTGAGTGCAAAAATTTCTACTGCAAGGTTCTTCGCCGAGCATATTTTGTCGCAAGCCTCAGGGTTGTGTACCTCTATTGTCGAGGGAGGCGTTGGCGTGATGGCTTTAACTGAGGCTCAGTTTTAAGTCCAGTCGAGTACTGGCGAGTCTCGGGAACGATTGGTCGGCAATGTCGCCCACCAAAACCTTGACTACTTGGAGGCTGGCTTGGTGAGATCCCCAAAGCCGCGAACCGCCGCCGGTCTGTTGTCTTTGAAGGTTTTAATGACCAAATAACCGGCAAGGGACGTCATGCCTATCAAAAGAAAGGCCAAAGCCAGCCAACGCCCCCATTTTTTCGGGCGTTTTCTGTCTCTCGGATCGAAAAAGTCGGGGGGAAGAAACTTCTCTGGATCTAGCGGCTTTTTCTGTCCAAGTTCCATGACCCGCTCGCTGCGAGCGACGTCCGTAGATTCTCGTATTTCCAGCTTTGGAATGTCCTGAGGACTTGGCGCAGAGTCTGCGTCGTGTGGTTTTTGTGCCTCAAGTGTGCCTAAAGGCACAGCCGCCTCTTGAAAGCTAGGCTCAGCGGTAAATTCAGATGCCAAGTTCGCCGACCCTGCAATGGGCGGCCTAAGGGCCTCTTCGGTGGGGCTAAGATCAGTAGATTGTCGCGGCTGTGCGGATGAGTCATTGGTTGCCGAAGCCAGCGATTTTGCCGTTAGGAAAGCTGGCGCATCCAACAGTTCAGGGAGGTCTCTAAATTGTTCAGCAAGCATCGCAGTCTTGGCCGCACTCGGGACTGGATTCAGTTTAGGTTCGTTTGCCTCCCCTGTGCCACGCAATAGAATACTGGCTCGCAACTTGTCATTGGTGAGACGCTCAATCTCATCAAGCATTTTGAATACTTCTTGGTCTGCCAGATCACTGCCACCGCCGCCAATGGCGTCTAGGCTATCGAGAAGTTCGCGGTTGGCTTGACCGTCTGACCACACTGGGTTGTGAGTCTGACTATCCATGCTCGCCCCGCACTTGCGGCAATGGCTCAGCCAAGGCGCGCAACTTGTGGCGCACAGCTTGCATCGAATCAGTACTTCATTGGTGGCGGCATTCATGGAGCTAGAATAGCAAGGACTCATGCGAAATTGTTAATTTTTCGCGAAAAAGCCAAAAGAAGGCGTTGAAAAGTCGTTAATAGTAGCTGAGTGGCAGACTACTTCACGCTTGTTGTTGGAGTTTAGCGAAACTATGGTGAACTAAAGGTCTTGGCACGCGTTATTCTCTGGGGTGAATCGTCTCCGAAGTAGCTTCATTTAAGTTTTTTAGAGAGGTTTTTTGGATAGTTTTAACGGCGCCTTTCTCTGTTTTTCGTAGGAGTGTAGGGATGAAAGTACTTTACCTAAATGCCTCAGCGTTAGGCCGACTCACAGCCGCACTTGCTTTCGTGCCTGGATTGGCCTTTGCTCAAGTTCAGGGCGGGCTAGAGTCTCAATCCGCCCCTATGCCCGGTCCGCGCTTGGGATCGAGCTTGTCGTCGTCAGAGCCGCAAGTGCGAGGTAATCGCGTGGTCCGATCAATTCAATCCAATGGCACAGTAGCTTTTGGCGATCAGGCCGACGCCGATGCCAAGGAAGTAAAAACCGTCCAATATATGTCTTATTCGACGCCTGAGGCGCTACGCAAAGCCCAGCAAGAAAAAGACTATTGGTTTCGCCAGTCTGAAGCCTTGCGCCAGCGTCAAGCCGCACGGGATCGCGAACTAGAGGCCGTGCGGCAGGCTCGCCAACAAGAGGCTGCAATGGCCATGGCTCAGGCGCAAGCTGAGCAATACTACGTTTGGCGTCGAGTGGTCGGTCTGCGTAACTTTCCGCCTGCACAGCATCCTGGTGTTCTCCCCGTTTATAGTGGCTCACCGGGCCTAGCCGGTGCAGCGGGTGGGCTCCTGACTAGTGGTTTTGCGGGTAGACGTTAGGCCTCGGAGCCGTTTAGCGAGAGTGTCGTTTCACCCTAAATCGCGCTCTCCTCAAAAGCTTGCTATAATTTATGGTTTACTTCATTCATCGAAGAGTACCTAAATGGTCGTAATTCGCTTTACTCGTGGTGGCGCCAAAGGCCGCCCGTTTTATTACATCGTAGCCACCGACAAGCAAAATCGTCGTGATGGTCGTTTTATTGAGCGCCTTGGGTTCTATAACCCAATCGCCAGCGGCAAGGAGCAGCCTTGTTCCATCGCCATGGATCGTTTGAACCATTGGCGTAACAATGGCGCCGAAATGTCGCCAGCGGTTGAGCGTTTAGTACGCATAGAGCTGAAAAAAGCCGCTTGATCGATTGCTCAGAGGCAACAGTCTGCCTCTAATTATGCAGCTCTGGAT
>JAYVKZ010000215.1:0-2201 GCA_043767985.1 Betaproteobacteria bacterium | reverse complement strand
CGGTAGTCGTGCCGATGACGGGTTCGCTCACCAGTCCGATTACTGGAAGCGTGACCTTAACCCCAGGTCAAATGACCGATCTCACCGCCGGAAAGTGGTACGTGAATTTGCATACTAGCGCCAATCAAAATGGCGAAATCCGAGGGCAGATCAGCGACCGTTAACTTACGCATGGTGTAGATGCCTGAGCCTGTTGTGGGTCAACCTTGACAACACAACTCATGACGACGCTTGGGGACGTCATCACTTGACTTAATTAGTTCGAAGTCTCATTAAAAAACCTGATCATTTGCGCTGAAGCATCGGGACCTAAGGGGTCGGCAAAGGAGCCCATGCGGCTTCCGCCTGACCATGCGTGTCCTGCGCCTTCGATGCACCAGTACTCCCCGATGATCACATTATCAGGGCGGCGATAAATCTCCCGAGTGAAAGCTCGTCCCTCCTCACCGGTCATTGTTTCGGCCGTTGAAGCAGTCTGAAACGCCATGGCGTCTGCAAAATGACGCGCATTTGCCAGTGAAACAGTGGCGTCCGCATCACCGTGAAAGACAATGGTCGGTACAAGGAGTGGCTTCTTTGGCGCATGCAGGCTGATGCCACGCATTGATTGCAGCGCATCAGGCAAACTACGAGCGATGCCGGTCGGCAGGCCCGAATGCACACCTACGGCCGCAAAAATCTCTGGGTACTGTTCTCCAAGAATCGCGGCCATGGCACCACCGGCAGACAGACCAGCCACGTAGATGCGCTTAGCATCAATCGGATAAGTGGCCACGATGTGAGTGATCAATGTGATGATGGCTTGCGGCTCCCCGCGCTCCCGCGCTTGGTGGGTGTGTTTAAACCAATTCCAGCAGGCACCAGGGTTCGCGTGGCTCGATTGTTGAGGATAAAGTACGAAGCAACCCTGCTCTCCCGCGTGTCGGTCCATCTGCGTGCCAGCGGCAAAATCTTTGGCGTTTTGTTGGCATCCATGCAACATGACGATCAAAGGGGCTTGGCTCGGAGGGGTGTTTTGCGCAGGCACGAAAAGCCGGTAAGCAAGCCCTCCCCTTTTATTAGGCATAAGAGATTCGATGACCGAGCTCGGTACACTACCCTGAGTCGCATCGAGCACTATTTCATCTTGCCAAGGTTGAAAGGAGTCGGTGATCGTTGGCTTAAAGACAAGGTCCTGCGCATCAGTATGCGCAGCCCACGTAGTCTCAGCGTCTCGGCCCGACGCTATCTCCTTTGGAGCGGGTGATATCGTGGATTGAATGACCGCAGTGGCCTCGCTTAATCGCCCCGCACGCACTAGCGACAGAGCCTTCTGCATCGCAGACAAATCAACCGTATTCATATCGATACTCTTTCGTGTTTAAACAATACGAGCCGCGAGCGCTGCGCGAACCTCAGGGCTAGCCTGTAAAACGCCAAGGACTAAGATGGACTCGATCGAGTCCTTGGCCAGCTTAGGAGAAACGTCTAGTGCGATGGACGCCAGACCGAGGATACGGATTTGAAGTCGTTCGCCTTTTGCTCGCACCGCTTGCAGTTGTTGCGAAGAAAAGTGATGAATGCCAAGCACCAGAGACTTGCGTAGTGTGATCGCCTTGACTGTCTCACCATGCTCGCGAACTTTTTCGCGAATCGCACTACGAATAAACTCTGAGCGATTTGCGTAAAACCCTTCATGCACCAATAGATCGATTTGCCCCAAATCGATGCATCCGAGATTGATCGTAATCTTCTGTTCGGATCCCGTTACAGGGATCAATGGTGTTTGGGGGCGTGCGGGCATGGGATCATCATACACCATCCACTTGGATGGTGTGCGAATTTTTAATTAATATCGGAAGTGGGGCGTGAGCAAGTAGCGGCCCTGAAGGATAAGGAGCTTGTGCCCGAGGCGATCATAGAACAAGACACGATGAGATCCCTTATGGCCCAACTTGGAGAAGAGCAGCCGGACCGCGAGATATTTAACGCGAAAGTCAAAGTGCTCAGTGAATATGTGAAGCATCACGTCAAAGAAGAACACGACGAGATGTTACCGAGAGCGAAGTCGTCAAAGCTTGATCTTGTTGAACTCGGCGCGCAGTTACTGGCTCGAAAAGCGGAGTTAGTGTCCGATGCAAATTAGGGTGTACTGCTAGGTGCAGTCCAATGTGCGTTCCCGAACGGAACGCGCAATTAAGGCGAGATACTATTTTCATGCT
>JAYVKZ010000214.1:0-4360 GCA_043767985.1 Betaproteobacteria bacterium | reverse complement strand
CATTTTTGCTCCGCCAACTCTCGCAGTTTGTCGGCACTTCTTTGAGCGCAGCCCTGACGTAGACTCACATGCAGTCCATGGAAGCGCTCCGCAATTTCGCGCTGAAACGACGGGCTATCCAGTTGCTTGAGCAGCGCCTGCGCCATCGGTTTGGGAAGCGCATTCTCTTGAATGAATTCCGGTACGATCCAGCCCCCGCAAAGGATGTTAGGCAAACCCACATAGGGAAGGTAATTCATATCGCGCACGCGTGCCCAGCTGATCTTGGGCATTTTGTAGGAGATCACCATTGGCTTTTTGAGCAGCGCTGTTTCTAGGGTGGCTGTGCCACTGGCCACTAAGGCGGTATTACAAGCCTCCAGGCTCAAACGGGCCTGTCCATCTAATACCCTAACGCTCATTTCACTCGGTACCTTGGCCAGCTTGATCTTGGCTTCGATTAAATCCTTAAGTTGCCCATTAGCTGCCGGAATGAGGAACTGAACCTCGCGTCGTGCCTGATAGATCAGCTTGGCCGTTTCCAGAAACGGTGCCATCAGATACTGGATTTCGGCCTTACGGCTTCCAGGCAAGAGCGCCACTACGGTTGCATCTTGAGTCAAACCCAGCACTTGACGAGCGGCTTGAATATTGGGCTCTAGGGGAATTTGATCCGCCATCGGATGCCCGACAAAGGTCGCGGGAATGCCCGCTTCAGCATAGATCTTCTTTTCCATCGGGAAGACGAGAAGCATATGATCGACCGCCCGACCAATATGTTTCAAGCGTTCGCTTCGCCAGGCCCAGACGGAGGGGCTAATGAAATGTGCGGTCCGAATACCGGCATGCTTCAAGCTCCGCTCCAGGCCAAGGTTAAAGTCCGGCGCATCCACGCCCAAAAAAAGCCGGGGTTGGCGCGCGATGATTTTTTGTTTGAGTTGATGGCGCATCCACAGTAAGCGAGGCAAGGCAGCGAGGACTTCGACATACCCACGTACCGAGAGGGAATCAATCGTCCACAGTGCTTCCAGTCCCTCAGCTTGCATCGCCGGGCCACCCACTCCAAAAAGCTCAAGCCCGCCCTGAAACCTCGCTTGTTTCAAACCCTGTAGGACACTTGCCGCCAGCAAATCACCCGAAGTCTCTCCAGCCACGCAGGCGATTTTCATGGGCAGGGGCTAGCGTACGATGCCGCGGGTCACGCGGGCCAAAAAATCGAGTAAAAAACGGATATCTTGGCTATCCCCCTCTTCTGTCAATTGCTCGCTTAGGGTTTGTTTGGCTTGTTCAAAAGTGAGTCCATTTTTGTAGAGGATCTTATATGCGCGACGAATGCGATTAATTCGGTCGCTATCAAAGCCACGGCGCTTCAAGCCTTCGGAATTGATCCCATGTGCCTCAGCAGTATTGCCCATGGCCATAACGAACGGAGGCAGGTCATGCAGGACGACTGTGGACACGCCAGTCATTGCATGAGCGCCGACTTTACAAAACTGGTGAACACCCGTATAGCCACCAAGAATGGCCCAATCCCCAATCTCAACATGACCAGCGAGATTGACCGTATTCGCAAGAATGATTTGGTCACCTAATAGGCAATCATGAGCCACATGGACATAGGCCATGATCCAATTGTGAGAGCCAATGCTGGTGACGCCTTTGTCCTGTACTGTGCCGCGGTTCAACGTCACAAACTCACGAATCGTGTTGTGATCGCCAATCTCCAAACGGGTAAGCTCACCCGCATATTTTTTGTCCTGAGGATCTGCGCCGACCGAGGCGAACTGATAAAACTTGTTGCCGCGACCGATGCGGGTGTTTTTATCAATGACACAATGCGAGGCAATCTCGGTATCGGCGCCGATTTGCACCGCTGGACCAATCCTAGAATAGGCCCCAACCTTCACCGTGCTGTCGAGTTCGGCACTGGGATCAATAATGGCCGTGGGATGAATCAGGCTCGTCGTCATTCGAGGTTCCTACTAGCGCTATGCGTTTTTTCAGGCGACGAGTCTTACTCGTCGGTCTTGACCGATGTCGTTGGCTCAATGCTGCGCAGGGTGCACATGAGCTGCGCTTCACAGGCGAGCTGACCATCGACTAAGGTCCGTCCAGAATACTTCCAAACGCCTGCCCGCATTTTCGTAATCTCAACCTCGAGCCGCAATTGATCACCGGGCACCACCGGACGCTTGAAGCGTGCTTCATCAATGCCTACAAAGTAATAGATTGAATTGGCGTCTGACTTTTTATCCATCGTTTGGAACGAGAGAATGCCCGCAGCCTGCGCGAGCGCTTCAATCTGCAGGACGCCTGGCATGACCGGTAGATGGGGAAAGTGACCCACAAAATAGGGCTCATTAATGGTCACATTCTTGATGGCAACGATGCTCTTACCCTTCTCAAGTGAGAGCACCCGGTCAACCAAGAGAAACGGGTAACGGTGTGGAAGATGTTCAAGAATGGCGCGAATATCGAGGGTAATGCTCATAGTTTTTCCGACTTATTTTTGTTGAGAGTTTCAAGCGCTCGAATGCGTGACCTTAAATCAGGTAGGCCGCGCTGAATCGCTGCGGTCTTTTCCCAATCCCGGTGCGCTTGCAGTGGCGTTGAACCAGAATAAACACCGGCTTTCGTAATTGTCGACATCACCAGACTCATCGGCGTGACCGTGACATCATCAGCGATGCGCAGATGTCCCAACACCCCGACGCTTCCGCCGATCATGCAACGCTTGCCGATGCGTGCTGATCCTGCGACACCAACACAAGCCGCCAAAACAGACTGTGCACCTAGCTGGACGTTATGTGCAATCTGGATGAGATTATCGAGTTTGCATCCGTCCTCAATGACAGTATCTTCTATGGTTCCTCGGTCGATCGAACAATTAGAGCCAATTTCAACATCGTCACCGATACGAACTGCCCCTAGCTGAGCAATCTTGATCCAGGCGCTCTCGCCTTTAGCAAAGCCAAAGCCATCCGAGCCAATGACCGTGCCGCTATGAACAATGACATGGCTACCCAGCTCGCAATCATCATAAACAACGACATGAGGAAATAAACGACTGTTGGGACCGATCCTACAGTCTCGCCCGATCACACAGTGCGCTTCGATGACCGACCCCTCTCCAATCTGGGTGCCCGCGCCAATGACCACGCCAGGCGCTAGGCGGACGTTTGCGCCAAGGTTTGCAGTGGGATCGACGAAGGTGCCGGGCACTGCAGTTAGTGATGAGGAAAGGCTTGATTCTCTAGGCGCAGCAACGCGCTCAGCCTCGAGGAGGGCGGCAACCCACTGGCTCAGGCGAGCGAAAATCATATAGGGTTGCTCGACTGTAAGCGTCATTGCTGTTGGATGATCGATACGGCCTTCAAAGGCGGAGGGCAGTAAAATCGCGCCCGCCAGCGATTCTTGCGCTTGTTTTAAATAGCGACGATCACTTAAGAAACTTAAGGCTTCGGGATGACCGCCCTCTAAGCTCGCTAATCGAACGAACCTTGGCTCGTCCAGTCCCTCAGGATGAGCAAGGTTGCGCGCACCGAGCAAAGGTAGGCTTTGACCGATTCCTGCGAAGGCCTCACGAATCGAAAAGGCTTGTCGAAGCGTACGCAAAACCTAAATCCTTGATCGGTTGATAAGGTTGCGCACAAGTCTCTTGCCGACGCGTCTGTCGTCGATATCAGACGATCAGCGTTGAGCGTTCAATGCTTTCAAAACCCGCTCTGTGATGTCAACTTGCGGGCTGGCGTAGACCGCTTCTTGGATGATGAAGTCGTACTTCTCCTGCTCCGCAAGCTGCTTGATCACGCGGTTGGCGCGCTCGACAATTTGCGATAGCTCTTCATTACGACGTTGATTGAAGTCTTCACGAAACTCCCGTTGTTTACGCTGAAAATCTTTCTCAAGCTCAGCGAACTCGCGTTGACGTCGCACCTTTTCGCTTTCTTGCGTTACCGCAGCATCACGATCAATGCGCTCACCAAGCGCCTTCAAACGCGCAGCAACATCCTGCAACTCTTTATCGCGCTTGCTAAATTCGACTTGCAATTTTTGGTCGGCTGCTTTCGAGGGTGCAGAGTCGCGAAGAATTCTCTCGGTGTTCACATAGCCAATTTTGGGGGTCTGAGCCTCAACAGCTTGGCTGGTCACTAAACCCAAGGCCAGGACGGTCACTAACATCAGGTTAATAACAACACTTGGAACGAGAACTGATTTGAAGGAAGGCATATTGTGAAGTGGGCTCAATCTTAGAAAATGAAAATAGGACATCTTAATCTCTCTAGAAACCGGTGCCGATTTGGAATTGGAAACGTTGAAGTCGATCACTTGGTTCTTTCTTGGTCGGGAAGGCCAGGCTGAGCTTCAAGGGGCCCACCGG
>JAYVKZ010000213.1:0-19087 GCA_043767985.1 Betaproteobacteria bacterium | reverse complement strand
TCGGAACCTTCCGCGAAGGCAAGTTCTTCAGGGTGATCAATGGCCTGAATAACGCAGGGGATGTATTTAAAACCCAATTGCCGCAAGGCGTAGGTGCGGTGATATCCGTTGTTTAAGACCATACGCGTACCGTGGCGCACCACATTGATGCAGGGCGATCCGTATCCGATCAAAAGCCCAATGACACGCGCCACATCACCATCGCTTTCAACATCTATTTTGCCGTTCGGATCAATGATTTGTGACCCTAAGTAACGCAAGTCTTCCGATTCGGCCTGAATGACATAGCGATCGGTGCCACTCTTGTGAATCGTCAGTTTGGGCTTGTAGTCTGTGGTTGGGACACAGAAATCGAAGATGTCCTTATCGGTGGGCTTGCTCCCCAATCTATCGCTGAGTTCTTTCGTATGGGCGAGATCAACATGATTTTGAAGAGCGATCAGCGCATCTATCTCCACCAATCCGAAACCCACTGGGATAGAGCTGTAACTGCGTTGAAAAATCGGTTGTTTGGTGGCTTTTCTCGCCATTGAGGCCATTGACCTTGATAGCGGCAGTAATTCACCATGTTCCGCAAGCGTACTTTCGCTTGTCTTTAAAGCGTCGTGTTCTCGTCTTGCTTGTCGCCAAATCGGCAAAAGAGTTGCCTCTTTCATCGAATTTTCAGGACGCGAGCGCTTCTTCACAAAATTTACGAATGTGGCAAGACTAAATCCTCCGCTGAGTATCAGGATTTCATTGCTCTCAGTTTGCATTTTTGCGTTTAGGTCTGGTCTGCTCATCGTGTTCATTCTGCTCATAATTGGAGGCCGACAGGTTGCTATAAAAGCTACCCCGTTTTGTAAGTTAAACAGTCTGTGACATTTTTCCTATTAAGACCGACCGTTCGTCGTCAGGATTGCACCAGTCGTCAATTTTGGCGGCATTGTTATTAGGAGATTTACCATGCGTATTCTTACGATCGATGAATTAAAAGAAGTTTCTGGTGGCGGCGTAGCGGGCCCCGTCGATGTTCCTAAGCCTCAGCCATTGCCACGTTGCAATCCATCTGGCAATGGTTCTAAAGGCGGTAAGGGTTCTAAGGGCGGCAAGGGTTCTAGAGGCGGCAAGGGTTCTAAAGGCCACAAGGGTAGTGGCGGCAAGGGTAGTGGCGGTCGTAAGGGTTGCCGCCGCTAAGCAACATCGCCTTAAAGAAAATAGAGCTAGGGGTGAATTGCCCCTGCTCTTTTTCTTTTGTTCGAACACTAAATGCATTGAGATTCCGTTATGTCAAGTCGCATTCCACTCTTTAGACGGCAAGCGCTTCGCGCGCAGCAAAGTAATTGGCTCGGTCCCGTCGTCATGGCGTCGCCTTTATCGCACACGCTGTATGTTGTCAGTGCGATCTTTGCCGTGATTGCATTGATATTGTTTGTGACTTTCGGTCAATTCACAAGGAAGTCCCGGATCAATGGATGGCTGGTTCCGAGTAGCGGTCTTGCCCGAGTCTTCGTGCCACAGGCTGGTGTGATTAAAGAGCTTAAAGTCAAGGAAGGTAGTCAAGTTACGAAAGGTGAACCGCTACTCGTACTTTCAGCGGAAAGGCAAAGTTCAGCGCGTGGAGCAACTCAAGGTGAAATTACCGGGCTGCTCGAGTCACGACGTACAAGCATCGCCAACGAAATTCGTCAGCAGGAACTGCTTTTCGCCCAACAGCGTCAAGGGCTGGGGCGTCGAGTGGATGCGCTGCTGCGTGAGATTGAACAGATCTCCAGAGAAATTGAAGTCCAATCGGCTCGTGCCGATTTAGCCCGCAAGTCCGTGAATCGTATGAAGGAACTTGGTGTGCAAGGCTTTGCTTCCGTCGTCCAAGTGAATCAACAAGAGGAGCTTGAACTGGACCAGCGGGGGCGCTTGCGGGCCACAGAGCGAATGCGCTCTGAGCGGCAACGCGAACTTGTTACCCTGCGCTCAGAGTTGGATGATTTACCAGTTCGCCATCAAACACTTTTGTCGTCCCTTGCCCGCGACGTGAAAGGACTCGAGCAAGAGCTCGCGGAGTCGGAGGCGAAACGCGAGATCGTCATTCCTGCTCCGCAATCGGGCACGGTGACGTCCGTTAATGCAGAAGTGGGCGGAAATGCTACGACGGCAACCCCCTTGCTCAGTATTATTCCGGCAGGCTCCTATCTTGAGGCGAATCTCTTCGCGCCAAGTCGTGCTATCGGATTTGTAAAGCCTGGCCAGCGGGTTCAGTTGCGTTACCAGGCCTACCCCTATCAAAAATTTGGTCATCAGGAGGGTACGATTGAGTCAGTGTCCCGCTCTGCATTAAGTCCAGGCGAGGTGCCCCAACAACTGGCGGGTCTCTCCAGCCTCATGGGCGCGAATGAGCCCATCTATCGGATTGTTGTACGGCTTCGTCGTCAGTCTGTGACAGCATATGGTGTCGATCAGTCCCTTCAGCCCGGTATGCAGCTCGAATCGGATGTTCTCTTGGAGTCCCGCAAACTGTGGGAGTGGATGGTTGAACCGCTTCTAACACTGACAGGAAAAATACGAGCATGATCTCTAAGGTAGCTGTCAATTTTGGTTTTGGTCGGAAGCTGAACCTTCAGTTTCAAGCTGAAGCAGCTGAATGCGGGTTAGCATGCCTGGCGATGATTTCCGGTTATCACGGACGGCCAGAACAATTGGTCGAATTGCGGCGACGATTTGGAGTCTCGCTCAAAGGTGCTCGCCTCTCCGATCTCATCCGCATTGCAGATCAAATGAACCTTAATGCGCGAGCGCTGCGGCTTAGCCTGAACGAACTTAAGGATTTGAGCTTACCGTGCATCTTGCATTGGGACCTTAGTCATTTTGTCGTTCTGAAGGAAGTAAGCTCGAAAGGCATTGTCGTTTACGATCCTTCCTTGGGTATACGTAAACTGACGAGACGGCAAGCTAGTGAGCATTTCACAGGAGTCGCACTTGAATTGTCGCCGACCAGTGTCTTCAGACCCGCGAAAGCAACACCTGGTTTATCGCTATTAGATGTTGTCGGGCGACTTGGCGGTTATAAGAAAAGCTTGTCCCAATTGCTTCTGTTGGCGCTCGCCATTGAATGCTTCTTGATTGTTCAGCCTTTCTTCATGCAGTGGGTGGTCGATCACGCATTGATCAGTGGTGATCGAGATCTTTTATTAACGCTGGCGATCGGCTTCTCTTTTTTGATGGTTAGTCAACTTGTTTTTTCGACCGTGAGAGCCTGGATGCTCATCGTCTTGACGACCTCACTCAAAATTCAGGGACGAGGAAGTCTGTTTGGTCATCTTCTAAGGTTGCCGGCCACTTTCTTTGAGTCGCGCCATCTGGGTGATGTGGTTTCTCGATTTGGCTCGATGGAGGTGATCCAGCAATCGATGACCACTGATTTAATCGAGGTCCTGCTGGATGGCATTTTCGCGTTAGCCACCGTAGCCATCATGTATTTACTTAGTCCAACACTTGCGACCATCGTTGTGGCCACGACGCTCTTGTATGCCTTGCTGAGATGGGCCATGTACACGCCCCTGCGTGAAGCCTCGATGGAGTCCATCGTATGGGCGGCCAAGCGTGATAATCATTTCCTGGAAACGCTCAGGGCGGTTAAAACAGTCAAGTTGCTAGGCGGGCAGGAGAGTAGAAGATCGCATTGGCTTAATCTGCTAGTCGAAGCCATCAACCGTGATCTGACCTCCCAAAAATTGAGGCTCCTTTTCAGATTTGTCAATGGCTTGCTACAGTTGGCGCTGAGCATTACTGTCGTGCTTTTAGGGGCGATGCAAGTCTTGGACAATGTATTCTCGGTGGGCATGTTGCTCGCCTTTATTTCGTACAAATCCCAATTTGTGACCCGAATCACTGACTTGATTGATCACGTCGTAGATCTTCGCATGCTTCGCCTGCACAGTGAGAGGCTGTCCGACATTGCTCTCACTGAGCCCGAGAGGCAGGATGCTTTTGAAATGCGATCTGATCTACGCTCAGAGCTAGAGGTGCGAAATTTGAAGTTTCGCTATAGCGAGCAAGATCCTTGGGTACTTGACGGCATCAGCTTTAAAATCAAGCCGGGCGAATCTGTTGCGTTCGTAGGCGTCAGTGGGTGCGGGAAAAGTACGCTTCTCAAGGTCTTAAGTAGTTTGCTCGAACCAACCGAGGGAGAGGTGCTGATTGGTGGCGAGCCCGTGGCGAAAGTAGGTCTCCATAATTTCAGAGGCTTACTCAGTGTTGTGATGCAGGATGACCAGCTTTTTGGCGGCTCTATTGCTGACAATATCTGCTTTTTCTCTGAGAACAAAGACCGGAGGCATCTTGAAAAATGTGCAAAACTTGCTGCGATCGATGACGAAATAAAGGCCATGCCGATGGGGTACGAGTCGCTCATTGGGGATATGGGGACTTCACTTTCAGGCGGGCAAAAGCAGCGCGTGCTATTGGCTCGCGCCTTGTATCGTAAGCCAAAAATATTACTCCTCGACGAAGCAACAAGTCACTTGGATGTCAAGCTAGAAAATGCCGTTAATTGTGCGATTCGCAATGCATCGATGACAAGGATCATTGTTGCTCATAGACCGGAGACAATTCTCTCCGCAGAGCGCGTGATTCGGCTCGATCAGGGACACATTATTAGCGATACCCGGTTACCCAAACCTGGCATGGCAGCGGCTCGTCTAGTGTCAGCGGTTGGAACCGTCGCACTCGAACGATAAATTTGACTACTTCCATTATTGAGACTTAGCGACGCGGCCATTCATGAATGAGTAGTCTGTCAGGGTCTTCATGAACGCGACTAATGCAGCCTTGTCCTCCGTCGAAAGGCGTAAACCTTTGTCTGGGTGTTTCGCAATGTTTGGATCAAGGGTTGGGCTGCGTACGGTGCCTCGGTTATAGTGCTCCACGACTTCTTCTAGCGAATTGAACCTACCGTCATGCATGTAAGGCCCAGTGACTGCAACGTTTCGAAGGCTTGGTGTGCGAAATTTTCCGCGATCGGCCGGGTCGCCCGTGACCCTCTCTCGACCGTGGTCCCCTTGGCGGCTTGCTAACCCATTGTTGGCGAAGCGCTGATTTGTAAACAATGAACCGCTATGGCAGTGAAAGCAATCTGCGCCGAAGAGACCTTTGCTTGGATCGTACTCCGTCAAAAATAACTCCAGGCCACGCTTCTCGGAAGACGTAAATTGCTCGCTACCTTTCTTGACCCGATCAAACTTGGAGTCTTGCGATATGATCGACAGCATGTACTGCTCCAGTGCTAATCCGATACGCTCAGGGTTGATTGGGCCGCCAAACGTACGGATGAAGTCTTCTCTTAAGTGACGGTCACGCGATAATTTGAGTACAACACGCGGTAAGGTTTCGGCCATTTCGTTGGGATGTTGGATTGGTTCAAGCGCCTGACGACTGAGGCGGGCGGATCGCCCGTCCCAGAAAAACTCGTTAATCCAGCCCAAATTAAATAGTGGCATGGCGTTGCGTTCCCCCATTCGGCCTTCAACACCCTTGCTGATCGGTTTTCCTCCGTCGCTGAAGGCGTTCACCTGCCGATGGCACGATGCGCAACTCAAACTGTTATCGACCGATAGGCGCGTATCGTTGAAGAGCCGCGCGCCGAGTGCAACGCCTTCCATGGTCAAGGGATTATCCTTCGGCAACGAGAAAGAGGGCATATGAGCGTCGATCATCATTGGATAGCTGCGAGTTTTGTGCCCTGAATTGCGTTGCAAGCTCAGGGCCGTAGTGCCAAGTATCTCGTGTTGTTCTATGCTTAAGGAAAACGAGCTCCTCAGCGAATCTTTGAGCGCTTTCACGAGTTTGTCTTGCTCCCGCGAGTGGGTGGACGCCCCGTCCTGGCTGATGTCGACCTTCGATAGCATTTGGCTAGCGTTCAAGTGTAGTCGAAGTACCGTGCCTGGTTTTATAGACACCTTCCCGGCCAGTTTGATGATGATCAAATTCTCATCGCTAGCTAGATGGTATGAAAACCCGCCGGTGCTGCTACCAGGCGCATTGTCAGGAAGCCAGTGTCCCTCAAGGGCCATAAACACGTAGCCGCCTTTCCAGCCCCAATGCATTCCATTGACGACGGGATGAAGCGGGTCATCAGGGCGTAGTCTATTAGGGTCAGCATGATTAGCATCGGGCGCTACGCCTACGGCGAAGCGCACAGCAATATATTCTCCTGGACCGATGTCTGGCAAAAACTGCTGACGTGAGGGTTGTTCGGCTCGGAAGAAACCGTGCCAATTGCCTACCGGAGTCCAGGAGCCATCTTGCCGTTGAAGACTAAACTGTGACAAGAGGAAGTCGAGCCTTGTGATGGCCACTGGCCGCCCTTTGCGATCGGCCAGCTGTCGGAGTTGATTCATTTGAACGGGTCCGCCCGAAGACTCTATTCGAAGCTCCAGCGCGATAGGCTCGACGGTTCGCACCTTTTCAGCTGAGTACGTCGGAGCTAGGACCGTGAGCCACGAAGCAAGAGCCCAGTAAATAGGTTTGTGCCAGCTTTTCATGAGACTAAGTGTAATTTGGTCATTCGGGTGGTCGTAGACCGAAAGTCGGTCCATATCGACCGTTCATCAGTGAATCGTTGGTGTTATCTGTGACAAAAGTCGTCGCGCCAAGCGAAGCGCGCCGCCACACTCCCTCAATCTATTGGTCACCATGCTTTGATTTCTTGTTTGTCGCCTGGTGTTCAAGAAGGTTATTTGTGGCCTTTTTACTGTCGACTTTTGGCGAATCCTTTTATGAAAACTCTAGAACTGCTGATATCCCGGTTTCTTTCGCTAAGCGTGGTGCTGCTTAGCCTAGTGAGTTGCCTCTTTGCCCCAAGTTTTGTGGTGGCACAAACGGCTGCGGCTCCCTTACAGTTAAGGAGTGGCGTGTCCGTTGGGCCGATGACGGATGCCATACAAGGCCAGCAATATTATGTTTTTAATGTGCCTGCAGGCGCGACGCAAGTTATATTCACAATGAATGGAGGGCCTGGCGATGCAGATCTTTATGTGCGCTATGGAGCGACGCCTACGACCTCGACCTGGACCTATCGCCCCTATATGAGTCGTGCCAATGAGACGGTGACTGTCAATAATCCGCAGTCTGGCAATTGGTATTTGATGGTACGTGCTGCAGGTGCGTACAGTGGTGTTTTTCTAAAGGCCACGCACAACGCGCCAAGCGTAAGCCAAGTATCGACCCCTACTTTCACGCCCGCTTCAGGCAGTTATTCAGGACAGGTGAGCGTAACACTCGCAATTGCCAGCCCGACCAACGCTACGATTCGATTCACGACGGATGGTTCAACTCCTACCGAAGCCTCTGAAGTCTACAGTGCGCCGGTAGTTGTCAGTAGTACGGTTCAAATCAAAGCAGCAGGTTTCGCGGCTGACTTTGCCACGAGCAGCATCGCAAGTAACACCTACACGATTCGCGATTCTATTCAAGTTCTAACAAACGGCGCGCCGGTTACAAATCTCTCGGGCGCACTGGGAAGTGTTGCGAACTTCCGGTTCTCGGTTGGTTTGGGGGTCAGTAGTGTTTCTTTTCAAATTGCAGGCGACAATGGTGACGCCGATCTTTATGTCAAGTATGGGCAACAAGCAAGTACTAGTGTTTGGGATCAACGCCCCTATTTAAATAGAAGCAATGAGACGGTCACGATCAACACCCCTCCGGCTGGCGATTATTATTTAATGATCCACGCCTTCAAGGAATACACTGGGCTGACCATCAAGGGCACTACGGTTGGTAACCCTACCATTGGCAAACCTGACATTACCATCTCGGCGTCAGATCTCAATCCTAGAATTACCACTGAGACTTTTGCAGCTAGTTCCTGCGATGTGGTTGAAGGCGCAGTGACTGCTGGCACGAGAAAATTGCTGCGCTTCACCACACAATCACGAAACATCGGCACTGCGGATCTTGTGCTGGGCAATCCGGCCAACAATCCAGCCTTTGAGTTTGGGCCATGTCATGGTCATTATCATTTTCGTAGCTTTGCTGAGTATCGTCTCTTAAACCAGAGTGGCCAGGTGGTGCGCACCGGCCGCAAGGTCGGATTTTGCTTGATGGATATTACTCGGGTGAGTGCGAGCGCTAACCCCTCGCCAAGATATACCTGTAGCAACCAAGGTATTCAGGCAGGCTGGGCGGACGTTTACAGCTCAAATCTCTCTGGTCAATGGATAGACATTACTGGTCTTGGCGCTGGACAATACGTGCTAGAGATCACCATGGATCCAATGAATGTCATCGATGAAAGCGATGAGACCAACAATACAATTAGCGTGCCGGTGGCCATACCTTGAGGATCTAAGCATTAATCTTGGACTATTCTCTATGAAACGTAAATCTTTAATCATTGCGCTCGTGGCCGTATCTCTTGGAGCAACCTTGCTGCTCAGGAGTCTGCCAGGAGCCGTGACCACGACAGAAAAGCGGGCCAGCCCGGCTGTGACGGAGAATCAAAGCGCATTAAAGGACAATCCATTTTCCAAATATGTTGCCGCTTTGCAGGAGGCTGTATCACAACCGTTACCGTCCCAATCGCTCCCTTCTTGGATGAGCGTTGTGCTGAATGCCCCAGCACAAGCCCTAACAAAAGACTTCGAGCGCCTCGGGAAGCTCCCCAGCGGTGAAGCGGCGATCACGCTCGGGCAACAGATCGAAGCGGCGATTACGGCAGACAACGCAGGTGGCTATATTCGTGCCTTGTTGTCGACCGAACACCCGGCCGTAGAGCGTGCTGCCAGTTCAGCACTTGCCCGGGCAGCAGACTCACAAACGATGATCGAACTCGCTGGGTATTACGGCGCCATCGAACCTGAAAGGCGTGGCCGAATTTTAAGTGTCCTAGAGGCCGCTGCAAACCCAGCGTCTACCCCAGGCCTTGCAGCAATTATCGCTGCCGATACCGATGAGAAACGCTCACCATTGATGATGTCGGCCATGTACGGAATTGCGAATACTGGAACAGTCGAGAGTGTCCAGTACTTATTGGGGTTGCTGTCGACCGAGAATGGGGAATACGCGGTGATGGCATTAGAACGAGTCCATAGCGCTCTGGGCGTTGAGATGATTCGCGCAGCCGCAGCGGGCAACAAGGATGTCACGCCAGCCGCAGAAAATTTTCAAGGAGCTCTTCGCAGAATCGCGGATAGTACGGTTCGTCGATGACCTACGTTCGGAATGAAGTTCAAGGCCGCTGAGAACTCAATCTTTGTCTGTGCAATGATCGAGCCTTGGCAGCGAAAATCGGTGAAGACTAATATCGAGCATGCCAAGTGGCTGGTCTGGCACGGCAAGGGTGGGAAAGCGGTGGCCCGGATCAAAGCGATGGCACTCGGTATCATAAAGGGTTGCCGATCAGTAGCAGCATTGCAGAATCATCAGTGAACCAGATTGTCAGTCATCGCATGGCGAAGATGCCATACGCCAACTCGTCACGCGCGCACTAGGCCGCGTGATTTTGACCTCCCACGGTTTGGTTCACACTCCCTCTTGTACCGATTCGAGTCTTTCCGTTCCAGACGTCAAATTTCGATTGACATCAACGTCAAAGTTGAACGCATTCCCATTAGGTAGGCTGGGCCGTCAAACGCGACAAACGGTCATTTGAATTCGACAGCCGGACCACTGCGTTACATCACCTGCCGTTTATCGGCCAGAAAGTATAAAGGTCGGCTCATTCTTTACGTACACACCGGAAGGAACCAAAGTGCGTGTATGCCGATTACCCCAACCCCGCCGAAAGGCCACTTTTTTGGACAAGTGGCGGGGCTCGTTCGCAAGCTAAAGAGTCGCGCCTTCAGTGGCGGTGCGCGCAGGCCTCAAAATCGCAAAGAAAATGCTGGGTTGATGGTCGTTGAGACGATGGACGCGCGGATTCTCTTTTCTGCTGATGTGTTGCCGATTTTTCTGGCGGATCAAGCCACGCAATCCGTCGGCGCGGCATTCGGTGAGGTCCGCCTCGCCGACCTCCCGAACCCATCTTTGGACACGAGCTCTGCGGCCATTGAGACTGCGAAAGGTTCGGGCGAACCTGAAAAGGCAGGGCCTCCAGCACCTTCGACAAATCTCGAGGCACGTGAGCTGATCTTCGTCGACGCGAATGTTCCTGATTTCTCACAATTCATCAGTGATCTTGCCATTTTGGCGGCAACCTCCCCGCAGATCGAAATTCACGTCATCGACGGCTCCAGGAGCGGGCTCGATCAGATCTCCGACATCGTGAATGTTTCGGCCAATGTTGAGGCCATTCACATTTTTTCGCACGGTGCCAGCGGACAGCTTCAATTGGGAAATGCCCTGATTGACGCCGGCGCGCTTCGCCAAAACGCGTCCCGGCTCGAAGCATGGCAGACTCATTTGGCAAGCGGCGCGGACATTCGCCTTTACGGCTGCGATGTCGCGCAAGGTGATGCCGGCGAACTTTTCGTCAAGACACTTTCGGCGCTCGTGGGGGCTGATGTCGCCGCAAGCGACGATTTGAGTGGATCGCCAGGCCAAGGCAATTGGCGTCTGGAATATTCGACCGGCGTGATCGACGAGTCGTTGGGCATCGACACCAGCATTCTCAACGATATTCAGGCGCCGCTGGCGATCACTTCTGATCCCATCGTGGATTCGATTAGTTCGACTGGCTCGAGCACGATTTCGTTCTCACACACAGTGGGGACGGGCGCGAACGCTTATCTTGTAGTAAGCGTTGCCTCTCTCTCGAAAACGGTCACTTCAGTCACCTTTGACGGTGTTGCGATGACTTTTCTTAATTCAGTCCAAGGTGGCGGTCCAAAGCCGATCGCGTCTCTTTGGGGACTGGTCGCCCCGCCTGCGACGAGTGGTACGGTGTTTGTTACGATGAGCGGCAACAATAACGCCGCAGCGGGCGCAGAAACGTTCTACGGCGTTGACCCGGCCAATCCAGTTGGGCAGACGTCGTCAGCAACTGGTAATGCGGCCACACCAAGTTTGAGTCTGATTGCACCCGTGGGCGACTTGGTGGTCGACGCCATTGCTGTTCGTGCCACAGGGATGACCTCTGTGGGGCCAAACCAAACGCTAAGCTATGACATCAGCACAGGTTCTGCCGGAGGCCAGATTTTCGGTGCATCGAGTTCCGAGCCCGGAAACGGATCGACGAACATGTCGTGGTCATTTGCTCAAAGTGGTGCAGGTGAATGGGCGTCGGTCGCCGTCGTGTTGCAGGCTTTTGCCAATTCGGCGCCGGTGATCACCTTCGGACAAGGCGCTCAAATCGCAGGCGAAAACGCCGGCCCCATCTTGATTGACACGTTGGCCACGGTGAGCGATCCGGATGCCTCGGACTGGAGTGGCGTCCAGTTGCTGGTCGATGTCCCGGTCAATGGCCAGTCCTACGACCGTGTCACGATCCGGGACGAAGGCTCCTCCGCTGGACAGGTCGGTGTCATCGGAAGCGGAGTGTTCTTGGGTGGCGTCCAGGTCGGCAGCTTTTCGGGAAGTGGAGCGCCACTGAGCGTCATCTTTAACGGCAACGCCTCGCAGGCCGCAGTCCAGGCAGTGATGCGCAACGTCCAGTTTGAAGCCACCGGCGAAGATCCGTCCACGGTGAACCGCACCGTACGCTTTCAGGTCATCGACAAGCTGGGCGCTGCCAGTGCCAGTATTACCAAAACCATTAGCGTTGTCACTGACAATGACATCTGGGTGACCACGGCCAGCGACATCGGGGATGGAGATACGAGCAGTATCACAGCCCTCATGGCCAATCGTGGCAGCGACGGCAAGATCAGCTTGGCCGAGGCGATTGCTGCCGCAAACAACACGGCCAACGCTGGCGGTCCAGACAAGATCTATTTCAACATAGGCGCTGGCGGCCTGCAAACCCTCAACCTGGCGAGCAGCCTGCCCCTGATTCAACAGGCGGTGATTATCGACGCGCGGACGCAGGTCGGCTGGAGCGGGGCACCGCTGATCGAGATCAATGGCAGCGTGCCCGGTGGCGATGGCTTCAATATTTTGGGCAATGGCGTCAGCATCCTCGGCTTTGCGTTGAACCACTTCAGTGGCAATGCGATCAAAGTTCAGGCTGGAGCCGACAATGCTCTCATTCAAAGCAACTATATCGGTACCAACAATAGTGGTACTGCGGCCGCAGGCGGAAACAGCGGCATCCAGATTTCCGCCAACAGTGCCATGGTGGGTGGCACCAGCAGTGGTCAAGGCAACCTCATTGCGGGTCTGAGCAACATAGGCATTGAGGTCGTTGGGGGTGCCGTCGGCACGATTATTCAAGGCAACAGGATCGGGACTGACCTGACTGGAACCAGCCTGCTGGGCACAGCCGTCGGCATCACCCTGAACAATGCGGTCGGTACAACCGTCGGTGGCACCGTCAGTGGCGCAGGCAACCAGATTGTGAACACGTCGACCAACGCCGTCTGGATTTTGGGATCCAGCAGCAATAGTGTGTTTGCCGCCAACCTAATCAATGTTGATGCCACTGGCTCCAGCAAGTTGGGAGCCGGCAGGGACTTTTACATTTCGGCCAGCAATGGCACCCAAATTGGTGATGTCAACAGTGGCGCAAACGTGCTGGCCAGTAATACCACCGCAATAACCTTGGACAGCACGGCGCAGGGCGTGGTGTTTCTGTCCAACCGATTCATCGGCAGCGGCGGGATGCTGATCGATCTGAATAATGACGGCGCAACGCCCAACGACGCGCTCGACACTGACGTTGGTGCCAACAATCTGTTTAACACACCCATACTGAACACAGCGACCGTGAATGGTGGACAAATTAGTGTGACCGGCACTTACTCGGGCTTGGCGAATACCTATGTTCGCGTCGCGATTTATGCTGGCAGTGTGGCCACGACGAGCGGCTTCGGTTCGGGCGGCGCCTTGCTGGGCTATGTGGACACGCAGACCAATGGCGCGGGTCTCGCTAATTTCAGTGGTACGGTGAGTGCTCCGGCCAGTGACGCACACCTGATTAGTGCCGTGGCCACCCGCAGCAATGCGGGCTACGTGAGTTTTTTCGAAAGCTCTGAATTTTCTGCCAATATCACCGCCAGCAGCCTGAACCTCGTCACCGTGGCGCCTACGATTACAGCGAGTGCCCCCGAGATTTTGATCAACCCCACTGCCACCAACCTTCAGTACGGGCCGGACTACAACGCTCACAATATTGCTCGTGGCGCCAGTGGCACCCTGATTTACACTTACTTCGACTATAACGGTGACGGTAGCGGAATTGGTCAGTTCGTTCGCATTCTTGACGCCAGTGGAAATCCCATCACAGGTGCCATCCAGGTGAATCAGACCACCGGTGGTGATCAAAGCTTTGGTGCAGTCGCCTCGGACGCGGGCGGCAATTTCACGGTGGTGTGGAGCTCGACGCAGTCGAGCGGTGCTGGTGCCGGTATCTACGGTCGACGCTTTGACAGCAATGGCAATGCTCTGGGCAACGAATTTAAGATCAGCGCCACATCGAGTGGCATGACCTTATCCCCCAGCATCGCCATGAATGCCAGCGGCCAGTTTGTGGTGGCCTGGGAATTATCGCAGGGATCGAATTCCGATGTGCATGCTCGGCGATATAACGCTGCAGGCAACGCCCAAGGCTCTGAGTTCGTCGCCAACACCTACGTCACCAATTTGCAGAACTACGCCACCGTCACAATCAACAACGCCGGCGCTTTTGCAATTGGCTGGAACAGTAATAACGCGCAGGACGGTAGTGGCTGGGGTTCATATATGCAGTTATACGATGCCGTTGGCGCAGTCGTTGGCGGCGAAACGCGCATTAATGTCACCACGGCCGGTAACCAACAATACCCGAACCTGCAGTTGACCGAGGTGCAGACCTTGATCGCAACGTGGACCAGCGGCCCCGTCGGCGCGCAAACCATCTACGGGCGATTGTTCAGCGCGACCGGCACGGCGCTGACCGGTGAATTCCAGCTTACCGGCAACGCCAGCGATAACACCTTTGGTGCCTCGCTATCGGCGGACAGCTCGGGCAACTTCGTTGTCAGCTGGACCGATGGCGCAAAGGATGGCAGTGGTGATGGCGTTTACGCACGTCGCTTTAGTGCCGGCGGCACGGCGCTGGGCGCTCAGTTTCAGGCCAGCACGACAAGCACCGGCAGTCAGGGGTTCACGCGCAATGTGCTGATGGACAATGGAGACTTGTTTGTTTCTTGGGAAGGACAGGGCACCGGAGATGCCGACGGTGTTTTTGTGCGCCACTGGGCGGCAGACAGCCGCACCAGTGAGGCGGGGAGGATAATCAACTACCAGGTCGTGCTCAACAGCGCACCGACGAGCAATGTAACGCTCACCTTTGCAGTCTCCGATTCGACCGAAGGGCAACTGACTTATTCGACGCTGACTTTCACGCCAGGCAACTGGAACGTGGCTCAGGTGCTGACATTGACAGGCGTTGATGACGCACTTTTCGACGGCGCCGTAAACTACACTTTGAGGATGACGTCAGCTAGCGGTGACCTTGCCTTCAACGGCCCGTTGATGGCCCCACGAACGATCACCAACCAGGATAATGACTTGCTGGTGAGCACTGCCGCCGACATCACAGACGGCGACACCAGCTCCATCGCGGCATTGCTGGCCAATCCCGGTGGAGACGGCCAAATCAGTCTACGCGAGGCAATCCTCGCCTCGAACAACTCGACCAACGGCAGCTTGCCCGACCATGTGGGCTTTGCCATCGGCACGGGTCCTCAGACCATCACCCTGGCTTCGGGCCTGACGATCAGCGACGCCGTATCGATCGACGGAACGACGCAGACAGGTTATTCAGGGACGCCGTTGATCCGGTTGGATGGTGGCGGCTTGGGCGTGAATCTGATCACCTTGAATGGTGCCTCCAGCAGCGGCAGCACTATCCGTGGATTGAGCCTGACGGGGGGTTCGCGTGGCATCTTCCTGAATGGATCGAGCAACAACCAGATCATGGGTAACTGGATCGGGCTGATGCAAGACGGTGTGACGGCTGCCGGCAACGCCAATCATGGCATTGAAATTTTAGGTGGTAGTGGAAACCTCGTTGGTTCGGCCAACGCAGCCGATCGCAACATCATCGTCAATAACGGCGTGTATGGCATCGCCTTGAACACCGGCACCAGTGCAAATATCATCCAGGGCAACTTCATCGGTACCAACACCGGCAGCGCTGGCACCGCAATGGGTAATGGATCGGATGGCGTTTTCTTGTTCAATGGATCAAGTAACAATTTGATCGGGGGAGTCAACCCGGGCGAGGGCAACCTGATCGCCTACAACGCTGGCCAGGGCGTCGAGGTGGCCAGTGGCACAGGCAACGCCATTTTGGGCAATTCGATTCGCCAGAATGGCGGCCTGGGAATAGACCTGAACTGGAACGGGACTGCCCAGCTCAATGATCTGAACGATGCCGATGGTGGGGCCAATAACGGACAAAACTACCCGGTGCTGACCAGCGTCAGCTCAGCAGCCGGAGCGACCTATGTCGCGGGTTTTCTTGATGGCCTCGCGAACACGACGTATCGCGTTGACTTCTTCGTGTCACCCAGCGGTGATGTCAGCGGCTACGGTGAGGGGACGAATGTACCGATCTCTTTGGAGGCGACGACTGACGGCAGTGGCCATCTGAACTTTTCATTCTCGTACGCGGCGAGCACCGTTGCAGGCTACGCATACACTGCAACCGCCACGGTCAAGACCGGACCCGGCACCTACCGCGATACCTCGGAGTTCAGCGCCTGGGTCACCGTGGTGACGGCCAACAGCGCGCCAACGCTGACGAACGGTGCGGTGTTCAGTTTGCCGTCAACCAATGAAGACAGCGCTTCTCCCCCCTTTACGGTTGCTAGCCTTCTCATGGGAGCTGGTTGGGCCGATATCGATACGGCGCCCCTCCAAGGTATCGCCATCACCGGCATTTCCGGAAACAATGCGTGGTCCTATTCGGTCGATGGGTCCACCTGGTATGTACTGACCGGCGTCGCTGCCAATAACGCTGCCCTATTCACCGGTAGTACCTTGTTGCGCTACACCCCTGACGCCCAGAACGGCGAGACAGCGACCGTCTCCTTTCGAGCCTGGGATCAAACCGATGGCAACCTGGCCACTTCCTCAGGCAGCATCAGCTACGCCAATCCTGGCGCCGGTGGTGGCACGTCCGCCTTTTCCAGCCAGAGCGCCTTTGGCTCTCTTGACGTCGCGCCCGTGAACGACGCGCCCGTCATCAGCAATGGAGCGTCAATCGTACTGACTGCGACCAACGAAGACACCACGTCGGTCCCCATGCTCGTGTCGGGGCTCCTGAGTTCCGCCGGCTGGGTCGATGTTGACACCGGCGCACTGCGAGGTATCGCAATCACGGCCACTTCAGGCAATGGCTACTGGCAGTACAGCGCGGACGGCATTGGCTGGACTGCCTTTGGGTCGGTCTCCCCCGGATCGGCCCTGTTACTTGATGCTGGAACGCAAATACGCTATCAACCCGATCTGGCGAACGGCGAGACAGCCTCCTTTAGCTTCCGAGGCTGGGACCAGACCAGTGGCATCGCCTCGACAAATGCCATGCCGGCGCATGGCGACGCGACATCAGGCGGCAGCGCTTCAGCCTTCTCCTCCCAAAGTGCGACGGCGGCTGTCAGCATTCTGGCGCTCAATGATGCGCCGGTGATGCTCGCGCCGGGGACACTGCCCAGCCAATTCGAAGATAGTTCCGCACCGGTCACGCTGGTCGCGAGCCTCGTGGATACCGAGATCAGTGACGTGGATACAGGTGCGTCGAAAGGCATTGCCGTGTTTGGCGTGACGGATGGTGGCAACGGTTCCTGGCAGTACACCACGGACGGCAGCACGTGGCTTGCATTGAGCGGAGTAACGTCGGGCTCGGCGCGTCTGCTCGCGGCCGATGCTACGACAGCCATACGATTCGTCCCAAATGCCAATGCAGGAGGTTTCGCGCCGACTATTTCCTATCTGGCGTGGGATCAGACCAGTGGCCTGGCCGGCACGCTGGCCGATGCCAGCGCCAGCGGCGCAGTGACGGCCTTCAGCAGTGCTCAAGCCGATATTGCACTCAGCGTTATCTCGGTCAACGACGCGCCAGGCGGCTTGGACCAGGTGCGAACCTTCAACGAGAACACAGCTGGTGCGCCATCAAGCTATGTCTTCCTCGCCTCTGACTTCGGCTTCACGGACGCAGCCGATGCGCCGGCCAACGTGCTCGCTGGGGTGTTCATCTCTTCGTTGCCGGGCGCCGGCTCACTGACTCTTTCAGGCTCCGCCGTCAGCGCCGGGCAGCTCGTCACCGCGGCACAGCTCGCCGCCGGCAACCTGGTCTTCACCCCGGCGGTCAACGACAACGGTGCCGCCTACGCCTCCTTCGGCTTCCAGGTGCAAGATGATGGCGGTGTGGCCAACGGCGGCGTCGACGTCGACACCCTGGTGCGTAGCTTCGCCTTCAACGTCTCCTCAGCGAACACCGCTCCCTGGTTCGCCAGCAACTCCCTGACCACCACCGAGGGCGGATCGACCGTGCTCACCAGCGCCGATATCAGCACCGCCGATTTCGACAATGCCAGCAACGCCCTCACCATCTCCGTCACAGGCCTGTTGCATGGCCAGTTCGAGTACCTTGCCAGCCCCGGCACGGCCATCTCCAATTTTACCCAAGCCGACATCAATGCCGCCCTCGTGCGCTTTGTCCACGATGGCTCGCAATTCGCACCCGCCTATTCGCTCACCGTCTCGGACGGCTCCCTCTCCACCGGCCCTAAAGCTGCAAACATCCTCTTCGGTGGCGCCAACGACCCTCCGCTCATCAGCTATGCCGGCGGTCCGACAGCCATCAACGAGGACAGCTTCGTCGTCTTTTCCGCCGCCAACGGCAACGCCATCACTCTGGCTGACCCCGATGCCGGCGCCGCACTCGTCCAGCTCACGCTCTCCGCCTCCCAAGGAAAGCTGTCCCTGAGCTCCCTCTCCGGGCTGACCTTCTTAAGCGGTATCAACGGCTCTGCGACATTTGTAGTGCAAGGCTCCCTCGGCAGCCTGAACAACGCACTCAATGGCCTTACCTACTCGCCCAATGCTCATTTCAATGGCCCCGACACGATTACTCTGCTACTTGACGATCTCGGCAACACTGGAGCAGGTGGCTCCTTGGCTGACTCGCAAGTGATCTCGATGACGGTGATCCCAGTCAACGATGCGCCTGTCACGTTGGGCTCATCGGTGACGCTCATTCCGGTATTCGAAGACGCAGCCAATCCACAGGGAGCCACTGTGACTTCGCTGTTTGCAGCCCTCTTCTCCGATGCTCTAGACGCAGCCAACCCCACAATGAACCAGTTTTCCGGCGTGGCGATTCGGAGTGCCGCGCAGAATTCAAGTGACGGATTCTGGCAGTACTCTATCAACGCAGGTTCGTCGTGGGGAACTTTCGGCTCACTGTCGGACGCCGCAGCCGTCGCTCTGGCCCCGGAGGATTTGATCCGATTCGTGCCGGCTCCCGACTTCAACGGCCCAGTCTCCGGCACACTTTCTTTGCGTCTGCTTGATAACTCAGTGCCTATAACCTCAGGAACCCAGATCGACGTCTCCGCGTTCTCGGCTTCGGCAAGCTTCTCCTCTGGCATCATTACCCTAGACACCAGTATCACGCCCGTCAACGATGCTCCGACCCTGCAGCCCCTGAACGTCACGCTTGATGAGAACCCGCTTGCCTCAACACTGCTTGGCAGTCTGCACTTCCAGGACGTTGATACTGGAGACAACCTCTCGGTCACCATTGCGGCGCCGACTCCTGGCTCGGTCGATGCTGCCCTGCTATCGGCCCTCTCCATTGATGCACAGGGCCGCGTTTTCGTAACGAACCCGGCGGCCTTCGATTTCGAGTCCTCCACGCAAGGCTGGAAGAACCACACCCTTGTGTTGAACGTCATCATCACCGACAGTCACGGCGCAAATGCTTCCGCCGCTCTGCAGATTTCCCTGAGAGACGTTAATGAAAGTCCCACCGACTTGAAACTGGCAGTGCGGTTGAGCCTCAACTCGCCCGCCGAGGCCCTGGGCTCCTTCA
>JAYVKZ010000212.1:0-2498 GCA_043767985.1 Betaproteobacteria bacterium | reverse complement strand
TGACTCGATTTTCCATAATGCTGAGTTTGGCCTGCGCGTCCCGGAGAGCATCTTGCAGCAACTTCGCCTGCCCCTGGCTTTCCACCAAGCGGTTATCTTGCGACTGGAGGCGTTTGGCCAACTCTTGAGAATCGGCTCGATTTTGTTGCAGGCTCCACAACGATGCCAGGAAGGCTAAAGCCGCCAAACCTAGCGCGAGCCAAAAGCGACGCCCTCCTGCGCTCGCTCGCGCGACAGGAGTTGCTGCCGGGCGAGCAGGTAGCTTCGCCTGCGCAACATAGGCATCGGCTTGCAAAGGGGATGTAGGGATATCACTCAAGAAGACGGCTCCATACGGTGCATTTTAGCTTGACGCTCTCACGACGTTCTCATGGCCGAGACCAAACCATCTGCGCCCGGACGCACCACCTCGACTTGCGCCCAACCCATACGGCCCAGAAGGTTCTTGATTCGCGAGTGAGGGACCAAGGCAATATCCCTCTGGGTGACATGACCAATTGATAAATTACGCACCGAATGCACCAAGCGCTCGGCCACACCCTCCTGCGAAACATACCAAACCATTTTATCGAAATGAGGGTCGGCGATGAAGCGCTTTAAACGGGGTAAGGCGAACTCCCAATCCGGTTCTAAGTCCATTTGCTCGTACAGCTCCGCTTCCATGACACTGGCTCGGTGCTCACGGAACATGGCGCCCCAGGGCGTTTTGGTGGTTCTAGCGCGCGCCACGAGCACTGACTGGTTGTGAAGATCACCCCAAAAACTAGCCGCGAGCAGATGCTCGGCATCATGCGTATCCTCCGGCCAAAAGATCTCTGGATCAGGCCAAGCCAAACTGGCCAAACCTTCTTTAAGCGTGGACACCGAACCTGGTCCGACGCAGGCAAAACGCGGCATGGGCAAGTCGGGATCATAGGCCTCAGCCAAAGCTAGCAAGCGCTCGGCAGCGCTGGGACTCACCACGACCACCCAGTCAAAACTTTGCAGCATCAAAGGCTGATCAAAGCACGGCTCAATCTTGCTAAAAGGAATCGCCAAGTTCGGAATATTAGCCTGCCATAGCTGATCGGCGAGGCGTTCTACGCGCGGCCAGGGCTGGGTCAGGACCAAAAGACTTTTCATACCCAGGATTGTAGTGGAGTGTGCCGTGCTTACTTTAGGGTGAGGCTATTTTTACTGTATATTTATACAGTATTATGGATATACTGTTCCATTTAATGGTGACTCGTTTGTTCCCACCTTACGCTATCTGACTCAACCTAGCCATGCCTATTCCTTATGCCGAGCTGCATTGCCTGAGTAATTTCAGTTTTTTGCGCGGTGCCTCTCATGCCGAGGAGCTGATCGAGCGCGCCCAAGAACTGGGCTATGAGGCCTTGGCCATTACCGATGAATGCTCGCTAGCGGGTGTGGTTCGCGCCCATATCGAAGCCAAGCAGCACGGTTTCAAACTTATTATGGGGAGCGAGTTTGCCCTGCATGAGGTGTTCCCAGGCTCCGCCGCCAAGCTGGTGTTACTGGCTCAAAATCGCCAGGGCTATGGCAACCTGTCTGAGTTCATCACCACCTGTCGCCGACGCGCCAGCAAAGGGTTTTATCAAATTTTGCCGGAGGATATACCCGCCGGTCTTGGCGACTGCCTCGCGCTGTGGGTGCCGGACATCAGTGAGTCGGATAGCCAGTGGCAGGCGCAAATCGCCTACCTTCAGCAAGGCTTCCCTGAGCTTTGGGCGGTGTGTGAAATGCTAAGGCGCGGTTATGACCAAGAGTTGTTACAGCGCCTGAAGCAACTGGCGCAGCCAACTACGCTTAAACTGGTGGCAGCGGGAGACGTGCACTTTCATCTACGCTCACGCAAAACCCTGCATGATTGCATGACAGCCATTCGCCTCAATACCTCGGTCGCGAGTGCAGGTAAAGCTCTCATGCCCAATGCTGAGCAGCACTTGCGCAGCCGCCTGCGGCTAGCCCAGCTCTACCCGCCAGAGCTCATGGAGGAATCCGCCCGCATCGCCGAGCGCTGCACCTTTAGTCTGGACGAGTTGCGCTACGAGTACCCGGAGGAAATCGTACCTAGCGGCGAAACGCCCAGCTCTTGGCTCCGAGCCCTCACCTATCGCGGCGCACCGCAGCGCTACCCCCAAGGCCTGCCCGAGAGCGTCGCCAAGCAAATTGAACATGAGCTCAAGCTCATCGCCGATCTGCACTACGAGCCCTACTTTCTCACCGTCGCCGACATTGTTCAATTTGCACGCTCCCAAGGCATTCTGTGCCAAGGCCGAGGCTCAGCCGCCAATTCGGCCGTGTGCTATTGCCTAGGCATCACCGAGGTCGACCCGGCCCGCATGAGTGTGCTGTTCGAGCGCTTTATCAGCAAGGAGCGCAATGAGCCACCCGATATCGATGTGGACTTCGAGCATCAGCGCCGTGAAGAGGTGATGCAATACATTTACAACAAGTATGGCCGAGACCGCGCAGCACTCACCGCCACCGTCGTC
>JAYVKZ010000211.1:0-30818 GCA_043767985.1 Betaproteobacteria bacterium | reverse complement strand
TGCTGATGGGCCTGGTCACCAAAAACGCGATTCTGTTGATCGACTTTGCCAACCAGGCTCGGTTGCGAGGCGTGGACCGTACGGCCGCTTTGCTGGAAGCCGCAAAAATACGACTCCGTCCGATACTCATGACCACGCTGGCCATGGTGTTCGGCATGTTGCCCCTGGCCCTCGGCCTTGGGGAAGGTTCCGAACAGCGTGCGCCCTTGGCACACGCCGTGATCGGTGGAGTGGTCGCCTCCACATTGTTAACGCTCATTGTTGTGCCAGTGATCTACGCCCTGCTCGATAGCCTGAGCCGAAAAGTCTTAAAAAGATCGCGCTACGACCCGGTCAGCGAACCCAAGAGTGGCGAAACGCCTGCGCTTGGTAAAATACCGGGTTAAGCACAATTTGCATGGAAAGAACCGATGGATTTCGAACGCGCCCGCTTTAATATGGTTGAACAGCAAATACGGCCCTGGGATGTCTTGGATCAAGACGTTCTCGATTTGCTCCTCGCCACCCGTCGTGAGGACTTCGTCAGCCCGCAGTATCGCAACCTTGCGCTCAGCGACCTGGAAGTGCCGATTGCGATCGCTGGCAAACCCACGGGCGAAACCATGCTGGCACCCAAGGTGGAGGGGCGCATTTTGCAGGCCCTGGCCCTCAAGCGGCATGAATCGGTACTGGTGATTGGCGCTGGCTCGGGTTATATGACCGCCCTCATCGCCCATCGCGCGCGTCGTGTCACCGCCATCGAGATCAACGCCGATATCGCCAAATTCGCGGCCCAGAATTTCAAGGCCAGTGGACTTTCCAACATTAATCTTCAGACCGGTGATGGGCTGGATTGGTTTAAGCCTGCGCCCGGAAAAAGTAGTACTGAGGACGAAGACGAGGCCGAACCGGACAGCCTGGAGCGTTTCGACGCCATCGTGTTTTGTGGCGGGTTGTCGGTGTTGCCAGACGGCTTAATCGCTCGCCTCACGTCAGCGGGCCGTGTCTTCGTATTTCAAGGTCAGTTTCCAATTGTGCAGGCCAAGCTCCTCACCTTAAGCGCCCAAAAGCAGCTCTTCGGTCCCGTGCTGTTTGAGACCTCAGCCAAGCCTTTGCAGCACTTTCCCAAGGCTAAGGCCTTTTCTTTCTAAACCATCGTTCCACACGCAATGCAACATCTCTCGGCCCCGCAACTTGCTCAAGCCCTCAGCGCACAAGCGAACTCGGCGAGGCTGCAATTGCTAGACGTGCGCGAGCCCTGGGAAGTCGAGATCGCCAGCCTCCCGGAGAGCATCGCCATCCCGATGGGCGAGATCAGCGCACGCTTTGTGGAGCTCAATCGAAGTGAGCCTATTGTGTGTATCTGCCACCATGGCGTGCGAAGCTTGCAAGTGGGGATGTTTCTGGAACGTCAAGGGTTCGAAAACGTCATCAACCTGACCGGCGGTATCGATGCCTGGGCGAAGTTGGTAGACACATCCTGCCCGAGCTATTAGGCTTGAGGAATATTCGGCTTAAAGAATCACAATTGAAACAAATTCGAATGATGAATTGGAGTGGTGAATGAAATTTGCAGCAATAGCCTCTGGCGTGGCGCTCGCCTTGAGTGCCTTGAGCGGGCTCTCGCACAGCCAAACTTACGACCTCGTACAGGCCTACCGCGATTCTTTAGCCAACGACGCTCAGTTGCTCAGTGCTCGCTCAGCGCTTGAAGCCGCCAAGGAACGGGTTCCACAAGCTGCCGCCGGATTGAAGCCCAATGTCGCGCTGACCGGCAGCACCGGCTACCAGTACTTTCAAAACAACCCCAATACGGGCACCTCGTTCTCTAGGAGCTTTGCACCAACGACACTGGGTGTGAACTTGAGCTACCCTTTGTTCAGGCTGCAAAACGTCGAGGCCCTAGAGCAAAGCAAGATTCAGCAATCGGTGTCTGAGGCGCAACTGGCTCAGGTTCAGGTTGATCTTATTCTGCGCGTTGCCCAAGCCTATTTCGATGTGCTGGCGGCGCAAGATAGCTTAGGCACGGTCCGCGCTCAAAAACGTGCAGTCGCTGAGCAACTGGCCTCCGCCAAGCGCAACTTCGAAGTAGGTACCGCCACCATTACCGATCAGCAAGAAGCACAAGCCAAGTTCGACTTGGTGGTCGCCCAAGAGTTCGCCGGTGACAGTGACCTTGAAGTGAAATATGCCGCGTTAAGCATCCTGACGGGCAAGCCTATCAACCGCAACAAGGTGTTGCGTCCCGGCGTAGCCTTGCAGGCACCCCAACCTCCTCGTGAAATTGAATGGGTGGACAGCGCACGGGCGAACAACTACCAGGTACAACAAGCTGCTTTGGCGGCTGAAGTCGCACGCCGGGAAATTAACAAGCAACGCTATGGCGATTATCCAACGCTCGACGTTGTGGGCGGCATTACGCACTCCCGTAACCCGGTCACTTTAGTGGCAGGCGGTGGCGGTAATACCAATTCGGCCAACGTTGGCCTACAGTTAAACGTCCCACTCTATACCGGTGGAGCCGCAACGGCCCGTGTCCGTGAGGCCGCCGCAAACTTAGAGAAAAGCAAGGCCGATCTCGAAGTCGCCCGTCGTCAAGTCGAGCAAGCCACTCGGGTATCCTATGTGGGTGTGAATAGCGGCCTGGCGCAGGTACGAGCACTAGAGGCAGCGGAGCGCTCGAGCCAATTGGCGCTCGACTCTAATCAACTGGGTTATCAAGTGGGCGTGCGTATTAACGTGGACGTGCTGAATGCTCAGCAACAGCTTTTTACCACTCGGCGTGATCTTTCCAAAGCCCGTTATGACACCATTCTCGCGGGTCTGAAGCTCAAGGCCAGCGCCGGCAGTTTGAAGGAAGAGGACATTGAGATGATCAATGGCCTCTTGTCTGAGCCGGTGGTGGTGCCAGAGCCTGCTGCTCCGGCGGCACTAAGCAATGCACCAGCCTCGAGTGGCGCAACGGCGCCCGCCAAGCCTACGACGACGTCCCCAGGCCCGTCAGCGTCGGACACCAAACCTGCGATGAAAGCACCTGCGGCTTCCGAACAACGCGGCGGTCGCTCGCGCAAACCGATGGCGCCTAAGGATCGGTAGTCGTCGCGCTGAGTAGTTTCTTAGCGGCGCTTACCGCAGGGGCAACAAGGGCGCTAATGCCTCCAAGGTTCGAAGGGTGGCGCCTCGATGTTTCTGAGAAAACTCCTTGCAGGCTGCGGACGCCTTTTGCAAGGGCGCTCTGTCCGTCGACAATAGTTGAAGCGCCTTGGCGATGGCCTCTTGCGCATCTTGCACCGACCACGCCGCACCACTCGCTACAGCCTCCTGGCTCGCCAGCGCAAAGTTGAACATGTGTGGGCCCAGGATCACGGGACATACGCAGGCACAGGCTTCAATCAGGTTATGCCCCCCGAGTTTCTGGAAGCTTCCACCCATCACCGCCAAGTCCGAGGCCGCGTAGTAAGCTGCCATTTCGCCCAAAGAATCGCCCAGCACCAGTTGAATCTTCGAGTCAAGTGGCGCAAGTTGATGAACCAGAGTAGCGACATTAGGTGTCGCGCTCAAAGACTCTAGAGCAGTATCGCAACTACGTCGCACGTAGCGTAAGCCCTCTGCCTGAACGACCTTCTCGACGTCGTTAAAACGTTGTGGATGCCTCGGCACCAACAACACAAGTAGTCCCTCAGGCCATTTCTTAAAGCCCTCTGTGCGAAGCTTAAGTGCCGACAACAACATCATCTCTTCGCCTTCGCGAGTATTAGCAAAGAGTACGACCTGCTTGCGAGAGAAGTGTTGACGCCAAGACTTACCCCGCGCCAACAATTCGGGCGAAGGCTGAACATCAAATTTTAGATTTCCGAGAACCTGTGGGCTCTTAGCACCGATTTGAGCTAGGCGACGCGCATCGTCTGAAGTTTGCGCAAGAACCATTGAAAGTGCCCCCATAGCTTCGCGTGCCAAGCTCGAATACTTTTGCCCGCGAGCAAGAGAACGCTCCGAAAGCCTGGCGTTAATCAAAGCCAGGGGAATGTTCATCGCTTGGGCACAGGCAATCAGATTCGGCCATACCTCGGTTTCCATCAACAAACCAGCACAAGGCTTAGCACGTGACAGGAACCGCCTCATGGCCCAGGGCGTGTCGTAGGGCAGGTACATCACCGTCAATCGGCTGATGCGCGGAGCCAGTCGCAGTCCAGCAGCACGGCCAGTGGGGGTCGTATGAGTCAACAGCAAAGGCCGCTCAGGATAAAGCTGCCTTAGTGCCACAATCAGGCTCTCCGCAGCCAATGTTTCACCAAGCGAGACAGCGTGTATCCAGATCGCCCCCTGCGCGATCATTGGGGCCGTCCACCCAAAGCGCTCGCCCCAATGCTCACGATACTCGGGCTGTTTGCGGCTGCGCCATAGCAAATAGACTGCCAGAAAGGGCAGCAAAAGATAACTGAGAAGAACGTAAATAGGGCGCGCCACTGGGAATATTGGATAATTGCCGCGATGATAACCTCTCACCTCCTTTTGAACGCCCTAATCGGGTCAGCCCCCCCCGTGAAAACCATCTTAATCACCGGCGCCCGTGGGCAGTTAGGTCAAGCACTGAGCCAACGCTTTAACGATCTGGCTCAGCAGGCAGGCTCAAGTTTTAAAGTCATCAGCCTCGACCGATCTGAATTAGATTTGGCAAAACCTGATGCGCTTCGGGAAGCGCTTCGTCGCCTCAAGCCTCAAATTGTGATCAACGCAGCCGCCCACACGGGCGTAGATCAAGCCGAGCTCGAACCTGAACTCGCCCATGCAATCAACGCGCAAGGCCCCAAAATACTGGCCGAGGAAGCCAAGGCCCTAGGCGCCACCCTCATCCACTATTCGACCGACTATGTTTTTGAAGGTGAAGGCACTCAAGCCTATCGCGAGACTGACTCTTGCGCGCCTCAATCAGTCTACGGGGCCTCGAAGCTAGCAGGTGAAATCGCGATTCAAGAGGTGGCAGGCAAGCACCTAATTTTTAGAACCAGTTGGGTGTACGCCGCGCATGGCGCCAATTTCATGTTGACCATGCTCAAGCTCGCCAAGGATCGCGAGACCTTGAGCGTGATCGACGATCAATGGGGTGTACCGACTTGGGTAGGAAGGATTGTTGCGGTGACTGAACAGGCGGTTAGAGCGATCATTGACACACCTGAGCGTGATCTCAACGGCATCTATCACCTTTGCCCAAGAGGTGAAACGACTTGGTACCGGTACGCCGCCAAGACGTTTGAGCTACTCCCTGACCCTGCCCGCAAACTTCAAACCTTGGTGCCGATTACTTCGGCCCAGTATGAGGCGAACTTGCGTGCGGGTAACCCGACCCGGGTGGTCGCCAAACGCCCTAACAATTCACGCTTGAACAGCGAGAAACTTGAGGACATGCTTGGCATCACGCTTCCAGCTTGGGAGGCGGATCTCAAGCAGTGCCTCGAGGCCTTCGCCAGTCGTGACTAGCTCAGTAGACCTAGAACGGAAGCTTTAAGTCAGGCGACACACTCAAAATGGCCTGGCGAAAAGCCTGCTGCACCTTGGCAATAGCTTCTTGGGTATCGCCCTCAAAGCGCATTACCACAACCGGTGTCGTGTTGGAGGGTCGAGCTAAACCAAACCCGTCGGCATACTCCACTCGCACACCATCGATCAGGATTAATTCGCTCGCACCGGGGAAGGTCGCAGCGGCACCCGCAGGGGTAGAAATCTTTAGCTTTAACGCTTCCAGAATTGCAAAATTTTCACCTTCAGCGGTCTTTAACTGTAGCTCTGGCGTTGAGATCGCATTCGGGAGCGCATTGAGCACCGCGCTTGGATCATCAAAGCGCGACAAAATTTCCAAGAGACGAACCGCCGTATATTGGCCATCATCAAACCCGTACCAGCGCTCTTTAAAGAACACGTGGCCACTCATCTCACCGCCAAGAGGCGCGCCGGTTTCACGCAGCTTAGCCTTAACCAGAGAGTGTCCCGTCTTCCACATCAAAGGGCGGCCACCATGCTGAGTAATATGACGAGCCAGTAAGCGACTGCATTTCACATCAAACAAAATCTGCGCGCCAGGATTGCGGCTCAGCACATCCTCCGCAAACAACATCATCTGACGATCTGGGAAAATGATTTGTCCATCCTTGGTCACCACTCCCAGGCGATCTCCGTCGCCATCAAAAGCCAGGCCCAACTCGGCGTCCGAGTCTTTAACCCGACGAATCAAATCTTGCAGGTTTTCTAGATGGGCCGGGTCAGGATGATGATTCGGGAAATTTCCATCGATCTCGCAAAATAGCTCCTCAACCTGACACCCCACTCGCCTCAGCAACTCAGGCCCCAGCACACCAGCCACGCCATTGCCTGCATCAACCACCACCTTCATAGGTCGGGCCAACTTAATATCCGCCGAGCCACGCTTGAGGTAAGTCTCAGCGAGGTCTAAGTGGCGAACCTTGCCAGGTTGAGCAGCGGGCACCAATTTGCCGCCCACAATATCCTGATACAGCGCCGTAATAGCGTCGCCGTAAAGCGTATCGCCGTCCAACATCATTTTTAAGCCGTTGTACTCCGGCGGGTTGTGACTCCCAGTAACCGCAACACCCGTGCCGCAGCCCAAGTGATAGGTTGCGAAATAGACGACCGGGGTCGGGACCATGCCGATATCCACCACGTCTACACCGGCTTCACAAAAGCCTTGGGATAGCGCAGCGATCAAGCGAGGGCCGCTAAGGCGACCATCACGGCCGACAACCACCTCCTTGATGCCCTTGGCCTTGGCTCGGGTTCCAAGCGCCAGCCCAACGAGACGGACGGTCGATTCGGTTAAGGTTGTATCGACAATGCCACGGATGTCGTAGGCTTTGAAGATGGACGCGGCGACGGATTGTTGTGTAGAGTTCATAATGAGATTATCGCACCGGGCCTGCGGGATTGGGTAGATGCTCCAGTTGAACGCTCGCTTCAATGGAATAATCGGCTCAACTCACAGCGGGGCAGTTAATTTTCGGAGACTCTCTTGCTTTTCCCAGTCATACTTTCTGGCGGTGCTGGCACCCGTTTGTGGCCGACGTCCCGCAGTTCGATGCCTAAGCAGTTCTTGCCGCTTATCGGTCCGAACACGCTATTTCAAGATACCCTACTGCGCTGCGAAGGCTTACCGAACCTGCAGTTACCAATCATCGTCTGCAATGAAGATCATCGTTTCATTGTCTCTGAGCAATTACGTGAACTCGGCAAGAGCTGCCATGCTTTGTTGCTTGAACCAGTCGCAAGAAATACAGCACCAGCGATTGCTGCCGCGGCATTTGCGGCTTTAGATGCCGACCCCGAGGCCATTTTGTTGGTGATGCCCTCAGACCATGTCGTGGCACTAGCCGAGCCATTTCGCGAGGCCATCAACGATGCGATGCCCGCAGCGCGTGATGGACGCCTGGTCACCTTTGGTATTGTGCCAAGCAGTGCTGAAACTGGATACGGGTATATCGAAAAAGGCGCATTACTTGTTAGCGATCCCATTGATCAGGTATTGACGCCACAACCAGCCCCCTTGCCTCCCGCTATGGCCGCAAACGGTTTAGCGGATCGTCATATTTATCAGGTCGCATCGTTCAAAGAAAAACCCAGTTTAGAACAAGCGCAAGCGCTTCTTGCCAGCGGCAAATTTGTGTGGAATGCCGGAATCTTTCTTTTCTCTGCACGCGCTTTTCTTGCAGAGCTTAAACGGTACGAGCCTGAGATATACGCGATGGTCTCAAAGTCTTACTCAGACGCGAAGAGAGATGAAGATTTTCTGCGCCTGTCCAAAGAGAGCTTCGAGAAAGCCCCGTCGATCTCCATAGACTATGCGGTCATGGAGAAGACTCAATACGCTGCAGTCAGGCCCATGGCCTGCGGCTGGAATGACGTTGGATCTTGGTCGTCCATTTGGGACAGTAGCAAGAAAGATCACCTGGGCAATGCCATGCCTGCCGAGTCGATTGCAATCGACACCCGAAACACACTGGTTACGAGCAAACGAGTCGTTGCCACGATTGGCATCGATGACATCGTCATTATCGACTCCGACGATGCGCTTCTTGTTGCCCACCGGTCACAAGTGCAAAAAACCAAAGAAGTGGTCGACATGCTCAAAGCACGTGGCAACAACTCCTGGCAATTTCATCGAAAAGTCCCTCGCCCTTGGGGATCGTATGACTCGATTGATTCCTCGGATCGCTTTCAAGTCAAAAGAATTACCGTGAAACCTGGCGCGTCATTAAGCCTGCAAATGCATCATCACCGCGCCGAGCATTGGATCGTTGTGAGTGGAACGGCGCGGATTACCAAGGGCGATGAAGTCTTTGTGTTGAGCGAAAATCAGTCCACTTATATTCCGCTTGGCGTGACACATCGCCTTGAAAACCCCGGGAAGATTCCGCTTGAGTTGATTGAGGTGCAGAGTGGGTCTTATTTGGGGGAGGATGATATTGTTCGGTTTGAGGATAAGTATGGGCGCTGAGACAGGGTGAGCGTATTGCTGCAAGGTAGCGCTCTGTTTAAGCGTATGTGATCCATTTCCCCCACCCTTAATCGAAATCAGTGAGGGTCTCAAGCTCTTTTGTTTTTCACTGAGACAAAGGGTAAGGTCAAATAGTTCGCTTCTCGAGAGAAGATTCAGTAGGGCACGTATCGGCGCTTAAGTCGGCTAGTCCCCGCCCTATTGCAGCCTTTGCCAGTTCGAGCGTTTTGCCATCCCCTGTCACTGTTCGCGCCACGAAGGTTCTCCATCGTTGTTGATGGGAAAGTATTATGGGACCATTGAACTAGAAATGGAACAATAGGTTGCCCAACGCGGGAACCTCAAAACATTAGCAATTCACGGATTTTAAGATATCAATTAAGGTCGCAACTTGTTTTTCGATTGCGTAGTGCTCGTTAAAGTAGGATCGCCCCTGTGCGCCTATCTCTGCTCGCTCAACGGCAGACTTTCCGTGAAGTTCTAGTATAACTCTGGCTAGACCGTTTGAATCTTCGGCATCACACGTATACCCTGACTTGGAATTTCGAACAACAATTGCCGCCTCTCCATTACAACTAGCGATCACTGGCTTTCCTGCCGCGAGATAATGCTGTAGCTTATTGGGGACCGTGAGATTAAGTGTCGGCTCGTCTGCAAGTGATAAAACAAGCGCCGAAGCACTGGAATAGACCGCCGGCATTTGCTCACTATCGAGCCTATCATGTATCTCAACGTTTTCAAGACCCAACGAGCTTGAGAGAACTCTCATTTCTTGTTGTCTGCTACCCGCACCGATCAGGAAAAATCGAATATCGGTATGCTCACGTAGCAAATCTGCAGCATATAAAATTGTCTCGCATGATTGCGCCGAACCAATATTTCCTGTGAAGACTAATGAGAACTGCTTGGAAATCCGAGCACATAGCTCGGTTACGGCCGAATCTTTCCGCGCAAAGGGTACGTCTCCTCTAGCTGAATTGGCGAACATTCGAACGTTTTTCTCTGGGCTAGAGTAGTGGAGGATTGACGACCGAAAACCTTCGGATTGAATCAGGATCAAGTCTGAATATCGGTATACAAACCGAACCACCCGCCCGACAAGAGCTAGCAAGAATCTGTTCTCTACGTACTTAGTTGCACTTAAAGCCTGAGGCCAAAGATCCTGCACCCAGAGGACAAGAGGCGCTTTTTTTAGGTAGGCGAGGAAGATTGCCGGCAAAGCTTGCAAAATGGGCGAGGGAGCATAGACAAAAATCTTATCAAACTTTCTTCCTCTAAGGATCAAGGGTGCAAACACATATCCGGAAACTACAAAGGATAGATAATTTAACGCCAACCCGAGCGCGGAACCTTGACCTCGCGGAAGAATTGGCAAGCGAATTACTTCGACTCCTTCGAATCGACCTGTTTCAAAGCCCATAGAGTGATAGCCCTCGAAAATTCTTCCATCGGGATAGTTTGGTTTCCCAGTGATAACCGTCACGGAAATCCCTTGACGGGACAATTCTCGAACAACTTCGTTAATCTGAAAATTCTCGGGCCAAAAGTATTGGCTCCAGACCAATACGTTCACTTACCAAACTCCAGCCAGAAATCCTTAGCGGAACCAATAGGTTGAAGTAATTGCGAACATTTTAAATATCTCTCAACAGCACGCTTAATTGAGATTGCGGAGGAAGGGTTAAAAGTTTCCACCGGCGTGGCAATATCACGCACATAATCAAGTTCCGAGGCGATGATTGGAAGACCTAGAGTGCTAGCTTCAAGCAATGGCAACCCAAGAGATTCGACTTGTGACGGATAAATCAAAGCGCTAGAACGCTCGTAAGCGGCCAGAACTTGCTGGGGCGACAAATCGCCTTGATTAAATACTCTTAGGCCGTGACTTGCAACCATAGATTTTATAAAATCACTTAGTTCTGGGAATTTCTCTTGATCAACCGTCAGTAGCAAACTGGGACGCAAACCCGCAACGGAAAGCAGCCTCCATGCCTCCAAGAGTTTGCGATGGTTTTTATGTGGGTCACCACTGGCTGGGAAAATAAAATCGTATTGAATCTCTTTAAGTGTCACAGGCCTGTTCAATACCTGCTTTGACCCAATAAAGGGAAGTATTTTGATGCTCGAGTTCACGCGGAGCTTGCGTGCAAGCGCCAAACGCATGGATTCAGACTGCACATAGAATCCTTTTGTGCCACTTTGGAAAAGTCTTAACCACAAACGTTCAATTCCAATGCGAAAACGGACTCGCCACGGATATTCGTCAAGAGTGCATGAATCAATCGCCAGTCTATTTTGGATATATACGTAAACTTCAGCTCGCACCGGGAAACACAACGGTAGTCCATGAAAGCAAAGCAATTTCTTGCTTGAGTTAATTCCTTCCATGCCCACCAAAAACTCATGTTGCATTCGCGAAGCGATGGTGGCATTTACCCAGTTCACCGAGTGAGAATTTGGCAATTTGAGCTTACTTCTTGCACGGACATCAAGAAATGCTCTACAAGACACGCCTTCTGGCCACTCGCTAAGCAGTTCTTGTAGCAAAACGATCCCTCCACCGGTGTGAACACTAGGGGCATACAAAATGATCCTGTCAACCATTGTGACTTCCAAAGAACCGTGAGAACCTAGTTTAAATCCGCGATAATGCGGCTAAACCTAGTTGCAATCTCTGCCCCACTAAAGCTCGTTCTATACTCATGATTGCACCAGGGGGTTTTTGACTCACTTCTCACATAGTCAATTGCGTGCTCAAGCGCGCTCATGATTCCCTCGATATCGCCAGGAGCTGCGTACCAAGCTTCCAGCGATTTCATAGCATCGTGGGACCCACCGGGCGGAACAATTCCTACGATAGGTGTATTTGCTCCAAAATAATCAGAGATTTTGCTTGGCAAGAACAAGTTTTGCCGAATGTCCGCCTCGATCAACAAAAGAATATCCGCGTCGTACATTAACTGAAGAGAGTCCAAAAACTTTACGCTTCCTATTGTTTGAATCATTCCTAATGGTAAATCTCGCGCAGCTTTTGTTTGAGTCATGTTCGGTGGTACTAGGCCGATCAGTTCGACGGCTATCTCGGTACTTAACTCTGGTCGCTTTCTTAGGAGCTTGTTTAGGGCCTGAAAAAGCGGCTCGGGGGAGCGCTTTCCATACAGAACACCAACATAGCGCATTACGATTTTAGAGTTTCTTTTCTTTGCGCGGCTAGGGTAAAGCTGTTCGCAAAACGCATGGGGGATGACTTCAGTTTTGGATCGTATCGACTGCGGATGATCTTTGAGCATTAAGTCTAGAGAATATCTGGAGCTATGGACAATGTAATCGGCCGACTTAACAGCGGCACTTTCATGGTACGAATTCCAAAGCTTATTCAGGACTCTGACCTCAAGCGGATTACCGGCCCAGGGATCGCTAAATTGGGCGATCCATCTTGTTTGGGGCCTTAAACGTTTTAGCTGAGTCATTACAGCATTGACAGAGTGAAAAGGCGACCAAGTCATAACCGCGTCATATTGATCCAAATCTGAGCGCATTAGCGCTTTAAGCGTCGCGTGATGAAGCACGCCCATCAAATCCGGAACTCGCGGCACTATACGCGATGAGCTTCGAAAACGCGACCATACACCCATATCTGGACGCAACCTTTGAACACTCTCGAAAGACAATTCGCAAAAATCACTTAAAGACTCGTCAAGCGGAAGTTCTTTACAAAACGAATCAGCACAAAGTACATCTATCTTAAAACCTGCTTTCGCTAGCGCGGCCATTGGCTTAACAACTGCAGCAGTCATTTGCACTTGCATAGGAGGAAAAGCGTAGCTCAAAAGCAAGACGCGCCCTTTGAGCTTGATTTGAGTGGAGGACTGCATATTTGCCAGATTGATAATCTTAGAGCTGAGAAGTAGTGCCAATTGTACTTAGGATTCAACTCAATCGGTAAGCCGCACGTAGCAGATCCTTATCGATTCAACCCAGATCAATGTCGAAGCTATTTTCTGACGAGCACACTACAAGGCAAGAGGTCGAGGCCAAAGCATCGATGGTCATGTAGGCGATAATCTAAAGGCCCATCACCGAGGTTCAGGAGCAAATCGCATATAATTCCGTCGCCATTGTCGATGGGGTTCGAGTCAGGGGCAATAAGGCAAGGGAGTTAGAGATGAAAGTGCTAGTTTTGGGTGCCTCAGGGATGCTGGGCAATGCTATGGTCCGGTCCTTCGCGGATTCGGATGCCTTTGAAGTATTCGGCAGCCTGCGTAACTCTCAACATTTGATTCATTTTTCCTCGAAAATTCAGGCGAATTTGATTTGCGGGGTTGATGTCGAGAACCAAGATTGTTTGCTTAAGGTCTTCTTACAGTCTCGCCCGGATGTGGTCATTAACTGTATTGGTGTCGTCAAGCAGCTAGCCGATTCAGAGGACCCTTTATCTGCGGTTCCACTTAACACCATGCTCCCGCATAGATTGGCACAGTTGTGTCGGCTAACGGACGCGCGCTTAATACACATCAGTACCGATTGTGTTTTTTCAGGTAAAAAAGGAGCTTACTTAGAAGACGATCTTCCGGACGCGTCAGATGTGTACGGCAGATCTAAACTCTTGGGGGAAGTCGACTACCCGCATTGCGTTACGTTGCGAACATCAATTATTGGGCACGAGTTGTCGGGACACAGAAGTTTGGTGGGATGGTTTTTGGCTCAATCGGGGCCAGTCAAAGGCTTTAGCCGCGCTTTCTTTTCTGGCCTACCCACCGTAGAGCTAGCTTCGATCGTGAGAGAACGAGTGATTCCGGACAAAAGTTTACGAGGGCTTTTCCATGTCGCAGCGGAGCCCATTTCAAAATTTGAACTGTTACAACTCATTGGGCAGGCCTATCGCCATCCAATTGATATTCATTCCGACGACACCCTCTCCATTGATCGATCGTTGAATGCCGAGCGCTTCAACAAATTAACCGGCTACAAGCCTCCTGGATGGCCAGAGCTAATATCCAAAATGTGCGCATTTCGCTGAAGGTAGATATTATGTTTGAAGGAAAAGTATTATTGATTACAGGCGGCACAGGCTCTTTCGGCAACGCAGTGGTTGATCGTTTTCTATCCACAAACATTAAAGAGATACGGATTTTTAGTCGCGATGAGAAAAAGCAAGAGGACATGCGTTTATCGGTAAAAAGTGACAAACTCAAGTTTTATATTGGCGACGTTCGAAGCTACGACAGTATTTCACAAGCTTGTGAGCATGCGGATTATGTCTTTCACGCTGCGGCATTGAAACAAGTACCTTCTTGCGAGTTTTATCCTATGGAAGCGGTGAGGACTAATATCCTGGGCGCTGAGAATGTGATGAATGCCGCGATTGCGAATAAACTAGAAAAGGTCGTTGTACTAAGTACTGACAAAGCCGTTTATCCAATCAACGCGATGGGCCTATCCAAAGCAATGATGGAAAAGCTCATGGTTGCCAAAGCGCGTATGCGAAGCGATGGCGAGACCGTGCTTTGCGCAACTCGTTATGGGAATGTAATGGCATCAAGAGGCTCTGTGATTCCTTTGTTCGTGAATCAGATTCGCGAAGGCAAAGAACTGACGGTCACAGACCCATTAATGACCCGATTTCTAATGTCACTTGAAGATTCCGTTGATCTTGTGCTGCATGCTTTCACTCACGGAAACCAAGGTGACATTTTTGTTCAAAAAGCGCCTGCCTGTACCGTTGAAGATCTCGCTATTGCAGTCAAAGAAATTTTAGGGAAAACTAACAAAATCCGTGTTATCGGCACTCGTCACGGCGAGAAGCTCTATGAATCACTTGTTTCCCGTGAGGAAATGAGTAAGGCAGACGATATGGGTCGATACTACAGGGTACCAGCCGATAACCGAGAGCTTAATTACGCCAAGTATTTTGTCGAAGGAGAAGCAAGCATAGCCGCTTCAAATGACTACACCTCACACAATACTGAAAGGCTTAACGTTTCTCAAGTAAAAGAGTTATTGCTCGGTGCGGATTCGGTGAGGAGTATTTTGAATGCTTAAAGTTATGACGATCGTTGGCACTCGTCCTGAACTTATCAAAATGTCGAGGGTTATCGCCGAGTTTGATCGTCATACCCAACATGTGCTTGTGCACACCGGACAAAATTTCGACTATGAGTTGAATCAAGTTTTCTTTGAGGATCTGGGGATCCGTAAGCCTGATTACTTCCTTGAGGCTGTAGGCTCAAACGCCGCTCAAACAATAAGTCGAGTGATCGAAAAAGCCGACAACGTTATAGAGACTGAAAAGCCAGATGCGTTGATGCTTTACGGCGATACCAACTCTTGCCTGTCAATTATCGCAGCGAAACGAAGAAAAGTTCCAGTGTTCCATATGGAAGCAGGAAATCGGTGTTTTGATCAAAGAGTGCCCGAAGAGCTAAACCGAAAGATCGTAGATCATCTAAGTGATGTCAATATGGTCCTTACCGAGCATGCCAGGCGATACTTGTTGGCCGAAGGCCTACCAGCTGATCGAATATTCAAAACTGGCTCCCACATGGCCGAGGTATTAAACTTTTACGCGAATCAGATTGATCAATCAACTGTCTTGGCCAACTTAGCGTTGACTTCCCAAAAGTTTATGGTGGTGAGTGCGCATAGGGAAGAGAATGTTGACTCCGAGCAAAACCTCAAAGATTTCTTAGAGAGCCTAGAGGCGCTTGCAACTGAATTTTCCATGCCAATCATCGTATCGACCCACCCCAGGACAAGAATTCAGCTCGAGAAGGTGCCTCGAAATCGCTTGAGTTCCAGCATTAGATTTTTGAAGCCCTTTGGATTCTTTGATTATGTGAAATTGCAAAAAGAAGCCTTTTGCGTCCTGTCTGACAGCGGCACAATCACAGAAGAAGCAAGCTTGTTAGGCATCCCTGCCGTGACCATTCGTAACGCGCACGAGCGCCCAGAGGGTATGGATGATGGTGTACTGATAATGTCGGGTCTTAAGGCAGAATCGGTGGTGGAGGCAGTCCGCGTGGTCACAAGCGGCAGGGGGCTTTCGCAAGGTAATGTCAGTGATTATGACGGCGGTTTAGTATCTCGCAAAGTTCTGCAAATTGTGTTGAGCTACACCCAATTTGTAAATCGTGTCGTATGGCGGAACGCGTAGTCGGATACCATCCTCCGTATTTTTGAACCTAAGCAAATCGACGAGAAACAGAGTTCTTCAGCCTGAACCTCTATCTAATATGAAACTCACTCAGCAAAAACTTAAAATGATGGCGCAAGAATGTGCAAGTAAATTATTGGCTGCCAAGGAGAATGTAGATGTTTTCTCGGAGCCGTTCCGCCATGTAGTCATTGATTCGTTTTTCGACCGAGATTACGCGGATGTTTGTGCCGGTGGATTCCCATCGCCAGATGACCCTTGCTGGCAGCGATCTGAGGATGCGGATATTGAAGTTAAACAACGCACAGATTGGAAATCGGAATTCGATGTTCCAGAAGCAGTACTTCCTGCGATTAGAATCCTGAATTCGTCAATATTCTTGAGTGCGATGAGCCAGGTAATGAATATCCCCAAGGTCATTCCAGACCCTTATTTCACTGGTGGGGGTTTGAACGTAACTATGCGGGGCGGTTTACTTGATGTACACGTCGACGGTAATTATCATGACGCTACAGGGTTAAACCGTCGTCTTAACGCCCTCGTCTATTTCAACGAAGGTTGGGAGGAAAGCTGGGGAGGCGAATTCGGTATTTACAACGATGCTGGCGAACAATGCATCAAAAAGGTGCCGCCGCTTTTTAACAGATTAGTAATTTTTGACTCCCATGACAAAAGCTTTCACGGCCTGCCTGATCCGGTGAACTTTCCAGTCGGTGTTCCAAGAAAGTCCATTATCCTTTACTACTATACGATGTCCGCTCGCCCTTCGGAGCACGTAGTAGAAAGCCAACCTCACAGCGCACTCTGGAAGAAACGGGGCCTACTTGACAAGAGGGGCAGCAAAACCCGAAATTTCAACTGACCGATGAAAACTGTTCTAAACATTTCAAAACACGCTGCGATCGGTCGAAGATTCAACAACCTTGATGCCCGGGGATACTTTCCGCCTTTAGGCTGGAACCCTCTCTATTGCACGTGGAGTAAGACTACCGAGCCCGAAGACTATGTTTTGGAGGTCCCGGGTCGATTTAAAGATACAACCAATCGCATCTTCGATCAGCTTTCGCGGGCTACTGGCGATTTGAATGGGTATTATAGGAACGCTAGAAACATTGAAGGTTTGAGTTTCTTCCAGCAAGCGGACCTGCTCCATTTCCATATTGTTCACGAAAAGTGGCTATCAATCGCCGATTGGCGACGATTGGCGAAGCAAAAGCCTGTGGTTTGGACATGGCACGACCCGTACATGATGACTGGACATTGCATATACCCAATGGATTGCCGTGGTTATGAGACTGGTTGCATGCGCTGCCCACACCTAGACTACCATTTTCCGATCGCGAAAGATCGTTCCCAGCTCAATCTTCAAGAAAAGGTTGACGCTGTCTTGGCAATTGACCCACTAGTGGTGGTCGCATCTGATTTTATGGCAGAGATGGTTGATCGCTCACTTTACTCGAACAAGGTTCGAAAAAAAATAATTCCGTTTGGAGTTGAGATTGGCGGAAATCTTTCTAATCAAGATGCTCGAGCAAGACTGAATATTTCCGAAGATCAAGTTGTATTTGGGTTCAGGGCTGTTTATTCAGCATATAAAGGGATGAGTCTAATTCAAAGTGCATTTGCAAAGCTTGCCGCTGAATTTCCAGAGCTTCCTATCACTGTGATCGCGTTTCAAGAGCGCGGCTGTTGTGTGGCATTTTCCAGTCAATTCCAAGTCATTGAAACGGGATGGGTCGAAGATGCAAGTATTTACGAATATTTTTCTGCGATGGATTACTTCCTGATGCCTTCTGCTGCGGAAGCTTTTGGAATGATGGCCATCGAAGCGATGGCAACTGGTGCCTGCCCAATCGTGACCTATGGTACGGCGCTCCCAGAGTTGGTAGGAGCGCCGCATTTCGGCATTGCGGTGCAGTCAGGTGAACAACAACTTTTTGAATGCATTCTCCGAGAAATCGTTTCCGGGCTGAAGCGGACGGATACCGAGCGAGTAGCGCGCATAGCTTTCGCGAAGCAAAAATACGCTTTAACTCGATTTAGCAAAGACATGGCAGACCTATATGACGAAGAACTTGAATATCGCACTTCTGTCAGATGTCCCGCCTGATTCGCATTACACGGCAGGCCAAGTTCTCCGAAAAATCTTGGAGAACACCGAGTTCGCGCAGGTGGACTTCTATTGGTTAAATCAATCGAGACTAGCTTCTAGCGGAGCTTTACCTAAAAACTGTGGCCTTGTGTTTCAATGCAGCTTTGCGTTCGGAAAAATTCAGCACAAGTGGCGTGTGGGTCTTGAAAAGTTATTCGGCTGGGTACCCAAGTTTCGTAGTCTTTTGGTTGTTTCGTTTGCCTTGATGCGACCTGTGTACTTTGGTATCAGACTAGGACTGAAAATAAGGTACTCTCGAGATGACATCCTTTGGATGGTCCTTCAGGGTGAAAGGCTAGCAATAACATATTGGATAATTTCTAAAATTTGCAATAAGCCTTTTATTTTGCAGCAATGGGATCCTGTGTCTTGGTGGCTTAATAACAGAGGCTATCCTGCATGGTTAAGTTCCAAAACATCGAAGCTAGTCAAGAGTCTTGAACGTCGAGCAAAGCTCAATCTTGTACCCTCTCATGCATGGTTGCGTGAGCTTCAAGCTGAAGGGTTACCGACGTGCCGAATCGACAATTTCTTTATGCCAGGTGAGCCAGTTCGTGGACTTCCAGTACGAGTTACCTCGGATTCGCAGTTGAATGCTGTGTTTCTTGGGCAGCTCTACTCGAACGCAGAATTAGTAAAGATTTTGGCCTCCGTCGCCAAGAGCTGCCAGCAAAATGGTTTAGAGTTCGTACTGCATTATTTCGGGTCGAGTATCAACGACTTTTCTATGGAAGGTGTGCGGATAGTAAACCATGGTCATGTCGACCGAGAAAGCCTCATTGCGAGAATTGCCAAGTGGGATTTTGGAATTCTCCCATATCCAACGGAGCATAAGTTTGCCGATGCATCTAGGCTTTCGTTTCCTTCAAAAGCCCGTGTATACGTTGCGTCTGGACTTCCAATCATTTCTTTCAGCGCCTTGGATTCTTCACCCCATCAATTTTTAAGCTTTTCCTATCCTGATCTCTACTTAAATTTGCTGGACGGTGATGGTCATCTTGAAGAGTTCTTACGCCTCTGCCGCGATTCGTCTGTCGAAGCACTACTGCGTAGGTTCGCGCAAGGAAGTAAAGTTATCGAGGAGCATTTTTCCGCGAAAGTAGAGCTAGCTCCCTTCCATCAATTTTTACGGGGGCTCAATTGACGTCCATTTCGTTCGAATCTCTAGTATTCGAGAATGCCATTCTAAAGAATCAACTCGATACTTTTAATTATTATTTGGCGGGTTCCGCTGGCCTAACTATTAAAGTTGATGACGTTATTCGCGGACAAACAATCATATGCCAAAAAGAGCGGATGCACGACATTGTTGCTGGGCTCATCGAGCAACCTAATTCATGCATCGATGTTGGTCCAGGCCTTCGTCCTCAACGGCTTGCTCGTAGTCCGATGCATTTGCTTGTAGAGCCTCATCTTCCTTATGCGCAAGAGTTGCTGAAACGTTACCCAGAGAAAATTGTCGTCAATAGTGATGGAATAGCATTTCTAAACCAAGCGCTACCCAAATCTGTCGATACGATTTTCATATTGGATGTGATCGAACATCTAGAGAAAGATCAGGGCACTGTTCTTGTGAATTTGGCGATGAAAGTTGCGCGACGCCAAGTCATCATTTTTACGCCTTTGGGTTTCATGCCTCAGCATTATTCCGAGATCGGCGATGGCTGGGGAAATGTTGAACATAACGAGTTGCAAAACCATCGCTCAGGTTGGACTCCTAACGAATTGCCGTTGAATACCTCGGTCGTGTGCCACGACTATCATGCGGGTGGTGGCAAAGTGTTCGGTGCCTTTTACTCGGTCATTCATTGCGATGAGCCTGCAAAGGGTCCCCGGTTGATTCTAGTTTCCGAGGACAAGAAGGACTTTAAGTTTCTACCCAATGATATTTTGATTGCAGACATTGGGTTCAGCGAACTAAGCTGGCTGATCCACGAAGTTCCTAAGCGAAACTTAGTGCATGTTCCGTTACAAATCTTGGCCGAATCATCTACCCAGTCTATAGATGTTTTGCGTAGTTCCATTCTAAATTTTCGCTATTTGGAAAGCTATGCCTCGCTTGGGTATGAAACTATCCCCTTGGGTAATAGTGCGGTGGTTGTTGCCAAACTGTTAGCAAAGTTAAACACTGAAGTCGCTAACGGCGTACAAGGAGCGTAGTGCTTTGAAGCTCATCCAGATTGAGCTTGTGAGTCAACTCATTTTGCGCGATCTCAACGCGAAATTCAAAGGCACCTTATTTGGAGTAGTGTGGAGCCTTCTACTTCCCCTGTTGACCTTGTCAATGTATGTCATAGTGTTTGGCAGCTTTATGAAGGCAAAATGGCCGGGAACGTCCAGCACGGCCGATTTCACGATAATTCTCTTTTGCGGACTTGTTGTGCACATGTTCTTTGCAGAATGCATCAACCGCTCTGCAACGCTAATTGTGTCGCATCCTAACTACGTCAAGAAAGTCGTGTTCCCGCTAGAACAGTTGATCTGGGTACCCATTGGATCGGCTGCAATCACCTTCGCAATTAGTGTTTTTGTTTTAATCACGTTCAAGCTTTTCTTGAGCGGCTCACTATCGTGGACAGTACTGCTTATCCCTGTTTTGTTTTTACCATTGATCGTTATGGCGAGCGGCTTAGGATTGATATTCAGTGCGGTCGGCGCATACTTTCGAGATCTTGCACAAATCCTACCGATACTTACGCAAGGCTTGATGTTCCTATCTCCCGTTCTCTATCCAATAGAGAATGTTCCTAAGGCATATCATTGGATACTTTACTTGAACCCGCTGACGCTAATCGTAGAGCAACTTCGAGTATTGGTCTTTGAAGGTAAGCTCTTTGACCTACTAGCGGTCAGTCAGTATCTAGCCATCTCTTTGATTGTGTTTTATTTTGGCCTAAGGTTTTTTCGCTTTTTGCGACCCGGCTTCGCTGATGTTGTGTAAATGAATACAGAAGTCGACACCGTCGTAATCCGCGTGAGCGAAGTCTCTAAAGTATATGAGATTTATAAACGTCCAAGTGATCGGTTTAAGCAACTTCTGTTTGGGTGGCGCGGTCGCTATTTCAAGCCGTTTTGGGCTTTAAACAAAATATCCTTTGAAGTACCGCGTGGACAATCAATTGGTGTAATAGGAAAGAACGGGGCAGGTAAAAGCACTCTTCTACAAATCCTCACAGGGACTGTAACCCCGACATCGGGGAAAGTGGAGATCAACGGTGCTGTCGCAGCAGTTTTGGAGCTAGGGTCGGGCTTCAACCCGGAATTTTCCGGCATGGACAACATCTTTCTTTATGCTAGTCTTTTTGGGCTTAGCAGAACTGAGATAAAAAGAAGGCTACAGAAAATTATCGATTTTTCTGAGCTTCAGGAGTTTGTGGATCAGCCAGTGAAAACATATTCAAGTGGTATGCAAGCACGCCTTGCATTCGCCGTAATCGCCCATCTGGATGCGGAAATCCTCATTGTCGATGAGGCGCTCTCCGTGGGAGATGCCTTCTTCGCTCAAAAGTGCCTGCGCTTTCTTCGAGAGTTTAAGCGTCGAGGCGGAACAATTTTTTTTGTCAGTCACGATCTCTCGGCGGTAATTAATTTCTGCGATTATGCGATCTGGTTACAGCGGGGGAAAATGCTGCGCTTTGGTCCGGCGAAAGAGGTTTGCGAAGCCTATTTCGCATCAAGTTATGAGGAGCATACTGGGGTAGCGGTGGATTCTGCGGAGCCCTCTTTAACAACGACAAATAATGAAGTGACGACGACACCAGTATTAGTTCCGTCCTCCGACATCGCGACTGACCTCCCAAATGAAGGATCTGGCCTTGATCCCGCTGCGCGGGGGTTACAACACATTAAATCCTTTGGATTCGACCTCGATTCCGCATCGTTTGGGACAGGTGCCGCTAAGATTTTGGAAGTGACTTTAAGTGATCTAAATGGACACCCGCTCACCGTATGTGAAGGTGGCTTAAGTGTGCAAGTTAGAATATTGGCAGAAGCACTCGAGTATGTAGACAGACCAGTCATAGGGTTCATCGTGAAGGACAGACTGGGCCAACCCTTGCTGGGAGGGAACACCTATGAAAAATATGCCAACCACGGCTGCCCGCTTGATATCGGCGAAAGAATTGAGGCGTGTTTTGAGTTCAGACTACCAATCCTTGCACTTGGAGACTATTCACTCGTAGCCGCGATCGCCAACGGCACGGTGAAGGAACATGTTCAGCTCCACTGGGTGCATGACGCACTTCTATTCCAGGTGGTCGCTACTAGCATTGAAGGTGTTTTGGTAGGTATGCCATTAGATAAGGTAGTTCTTGAAAAAGTAGCCTCCAAGTAAGCTTGAATAAGTTCTCCGCGGTTTGAGCATCACCGACGATATAAAATACACTGATTCCCGAGATGAAAATCTCTCGATGTTTAGATCAATAACATCCAAACCTGAGAACTTAGACTATCCGATATATTCGATCTCTGTAGACTTGGTCTAAACGCTTGGCTTGCACTCGGATGTCATAGTTGGCTTCCGCAAGTTGCCTAGACCGCTCGCCCCGACGTAGTCGCTCCTCTGGATTTTCAAGTAGTCGAAGCAGCGCAGCACTTAGTGCCGCTGCGTCCCTAGAAGGAACAGCGATCCCAGCCTCATTGGCAAAAATTACCTCAGGCAGGGCCGTGCCTTCAAAGCAAATCGTGGGCTTACCAAAAGCCATAGCCTCAACCGCCATTAACCCAAATGAATCTGCTAGCGACGGCATCAAGAAAACGTCCGTAGCGTCGTAAACGTTTCTCATTACTTCGTCGTCATTAGTCCAGCCAATTTCCACAACTTGAAAGCGATGCTTTAGTTGTTCCACTCGACCTTTGTCGTTCAAAGTGAGTAAGCACACTGGGAGTCTTGTGTTAAGGCCATGAAGAGCTTCGATCGCATACTCGAGCCCCTTGAAATCATTGACGACGGAACGAAAACAGACGACAAGTCGATTCGATTCAATCCCAAGCTTAAGTTTCGCAGCGCTTTGATCCCGAGCGCGGAAGTACTCAAGATCCAAACCGAAGGGAATACGGTGAACTTTTACTCCTTCGAAAATCGGAGACTCCAGCAACATCGAACTCATCCATTGCGATGCAACAATTACTTCGAACGTCGAACGATGGATCGCGGACTTTTTAAGAGAGAAATTAAGTGCGGTAGTATCGAACCGCAATCGAAAATCAGTGTCCAAATCTGGGCATTTACCGCAGCCAGTTTTCCAGCGGTTACAAGAAAATGGGTGAATACAATGCCCAGTCATTGCCCAAGGGTCATGCAGTGTCCAAAAAGAAGGTTTTTCGGATGTCAGTCCCGGCAGGGCTTGCATACTCATAAAACCGGAGTGGATGATATGAAAATGTAGTATGTCTGCGCGCTTATACACCTCAAGCTGACGAATATGCGGGGCCGTTGAATAAAGTTGCGACTGTAGCGAAAAAACGTTCTCAACACCCCGAGTTAAGCGATTGATCATTCGCGCACTCGAAGATTCAATACTAATGACACCGTCTTCCTCTTTGTCGCGCTCCCAAACAAAGTGGCTTGACGAAATGCCTAGTTCTGCAAGATAGGGCTTAAGGGAAAGTCCATTAAAACGGCGCCCTGGAGATTGAAAGCCATTGAACTGCAATAGTCGAACTTCCTGTCGTACTGGCTTTTCTTTCGTCACGATTCTTCTTTCAAGATCCGAGCATTGAGCGGTATCGTTAGTTTATCTTCAACCAAGGTGGATCGAGAATCCAGAAACGTAGAAAACCGTGCTGTTACAACACTCTATGGTAGGCCGCTTATTCGCAGCTCGGCGGCTGGCAACGCATCCAATCGAAGGCTAACCCAAAAATATACGAGATTTTGGAATTAACCTAAGTAAGCTTGCGATGACCAAGCAAATACAAAAAGTGATGAGTGAAATCGCCAATATGGAAATGAAAGCAGGAATAGGCAGGTGTAAATTGCCTACGTAGATATTCACCCGCTCCAGTATGAGCACGTGCATAAAAAAGATAAGAAAACTCCGATCTGATAACCAATGAAGAGCCAAGGCTAAATTTCCCTTGATCTTAGCTCTAGATAAGACCACGAACGACGCGATTGAAGCAACAACTACATTAGCACTGAAGTAGAGATATGCAGTTTCAACGGGTGCGTTAACCTTCGCAGATGCACTCCAAGTAAGGATGAACGTTAATCCAACGCTTGCAACATAAGCCACCACCCACAAAAACGTCGGTACCCGATGAGTGGTTTTTGAGGCAAGAACGCCGCCAATCAAAAAATAGCCTCCGTAGCCTAAAAGTGTGGTCTGCTGGAACAGGCTAAGTACCGGGATTGTTTGATAAATTGGCAGGCAGGTCACAACCAGCCAAATCGTCAAGAGGTAAATTTGTAAATCGACGCGGCAACTGATGACCCGGAAGACAGCTTCCAACACAGGCAGCAAAAAATAGACTCCTATGATCATGTACACAAACCACAAGTGATACATCGGTACCTGGATAAGCATACTTAACCAGTCTATCGGCTTGCCTGTATATCGCGAAAGGTAAATAAGGTAGCCTGTATTCCAAACTATCAAAGGGATAAGAACCTTACTAATCCTCTTTGCAATATCGAAGGGCGTGCTCGGACTCTTGGTAGTTGGCAGTAACAGCGCCCCCGATAGCATCACAAACAATGGAACAGAGCACCGGACGAATGAATCCATTAAATTAGAAGAGAGCCAATCCCCTTCAGGTATCTTTCCAAATTGATAGAAAATTGGGCCGCACGCGTGAATAAGGATAGCGCCGTAAATTGCAACAACCCTGCATAGATCTGCCCAAGGTTGCCTGACGTGCTCACCAGGTGAAGATTCCAATCGATTAGCCAATTGATCCATTTAAGAGTGGAGAATTTTTCTTGAAAAGCTTTGAATTTTTTGCGCCGATCCACGATTCGCTGGGCTCGCAGACCTCGCCAAGCATTAGTATTGCCCCTCCGTGATATCTAGCGGTGCGAACATCATTCATTTCACACCCCCGAGACTCTCGTCTCAAACAAGTACAGATACTCTTAAAGTTTCGGACGCGCTGAACCTGGGCCTATATTCTAAGGCAAAAACTCAAGTAGGGCTCAGACAACAAGATCGAAAACACTTTCAAATTCCGGCGACCTTCAAACCAGAGATTCTCGCAAATGCCCAGCAGCATATGGTGCATGAAGGAGACGAGTAAGCAAGCCTCGTCGACTTTTTAGCGTTAGGCTTTACTTTGGGTGTCATGGATGAGCACTTGAGACGTTACACAATGCCTGCGCTTTGTGAGGGGTTAGAAGTGAGCCGCAGCGGCTTCTTCGCCTGGCGCAATCGGTGCCATGAGGCCAAGCCGATTGACGTGGCGCTTGAGCGGGCTTATCACGCTCATCGGGGCAAAGCAGGAGCTTCAAGCCTGACGCCGGAGCTTCAGGCAAAGGGCTTCAAGTATTGTGCCAAGGCGTTTAGGAAAATCATCAAAGCCAACGGTCTGATTCAAAGCATGAGTCGCAAGGCCAACTGCTGGGACAACGCGGTCTCGGAGAGTTTCTTCGCCACGCTCAAAAAACAAAGCGTCCACGGGTATAAACTAAAGACCCGAGATGCTATGCGTCAACACATCTTCGAGTATATTGCGATCTACTACAATCGAGTTCGCAGGCACTCGGCCAACAACTGGGTCAGCCCCGTTGAATTTGAACGCCTGCATAACCTGCCTTCAGACGTAACGGCTGTCCACTAAAGTAGCTAGGTCCAAAGAACAACTATTTCCCAAATCAGCATCTCCTCAGTCTTCAATTCATCCCTTTATTGTCCTCAAAGCGAACTCGTGTCACAACGTGTACTCTATATCTATCGCACCTACTTCACTGACCCCCAGGGCGCGCTGCAAGAAGCTATAAGACAAATTTGCGGCTCCACCAGCAAAACGGACGCGGCCAACACTATTTTTACATTAAGTCCCACGCGGTACCCGAAGAACCAAAGCTATCCGGAGGCTAGTGTCCCACGCTATCGTTCGTGGGCGGCCCCCGCAAGCTGCGATCTGGGCGACCCACGTGCATTTTTAGGGTTCAATAGATTAGCTCGCGACTCGGACTTGCTCCACTATTTTTTCCCCTGGCGATATGCCGACATTTTATTGGCACTTACCCCAAGCGACCCTCCGAAAGTCATGACCTATATCTCTGACATTGTGAGACAGCGCCTTTTGGGACGAGTTTATCGCCCGCTCATGGAAAAAACGCTGCGTCAGATGCGAACAATTGTAGCGAACGCCCCAAGTTATGTAGATTCCAGTCCGATTTTTAGTCGACCAGACATCAGACGTAAAGTCGAAGGTATTCCACTCGGCATAGACGAGGCAAGTTATCCGCAAACGATGGACAAGACTATCCTCGAGAGGATCGGCCTCATTACCAAGCGGCCATGCGTGGCAAGCCGATGATTTCCTGTGAAATTGGCACTGGAACGTCCTACGTCAATCAAAACTTGCAGACTGGTTTGGTTGTTAGGCTTCAATCGCCCGAAGAGCTAAGCGGAGCCATGCACCTCTTGCTGGAGGACTCGGCGATGACTGCGGAGATGGGCAACGCTGCTCGAACGCAATACGGTAGGTTTTTTCGGGTAAAGCCCTTGGTGAGGCTTATGCTTCGGTGTATCGAAATGCGCTTCGCTAAAATCTCCGGGTAGTTTGATGGGCACCTATCCATTTTCGTTCGACATCGCTACACTTCTTGTAACCTTTGGGTTCAGCATTGGGATTACAGGCTGGGCGCGCAGGAAGTTTCACGCCACCAGCTTTCTGGATTATGCAACCTCACGCTCTTTGCACCTCGGAGTCACGCCCAAAGTTGGCGGCCTAGGCTTACTCCCATCGGTATGTCTTGGCTTATTAGCACATAACCTGTTCGGAGTTTGGGGCGCAGAGCGACATAGTAATATATCGGTGGGCACAATACCGCTGCTCACTTGGCTAGCGCCAGCTTTCATTGTGTATGTCGTATGTGTGCTCAGCGACCGCGCGAAAACTGAATTACCTGCAATGGCACGTCTTTTCTTTTTCCTCTTGGCAGCTGTGATTTTTATCGCCGTACTGCAGACGTTTTCAAATACAACATTGAATGGAGCAACGAAAAATAGCCTGTCAACGCTTCTGTCAGTCTCTCCTTCGACGGAAACCCTGGGGATACAAGCATTCATCATCCTTAGCGTTCTAGCATTTACCAATTTCTTCAATTTTATGGACGGCATTGATGGCCTTGCGGGATCCATGGGCTTGATTGGTTTTGCAAGCCTTGGTGCGGTGGCTGCGCAAGATCGGTCGAATTCTTCGCTTGGCATCGCCGCGCTTCTTTTGAGTACATCTTGCCTTGGGTTTCTATGCTGGAATTGGCCCAAGGCCAAGGTCTTTATGGGGGATACCGGGTCGACCGTTCTGGGCTTTTCCGCCACAGCACTTGGCTGGATGGGCTGGGTCGACGGACTTTGGCATTGGAGCATCCCGTTTCTGGTTTTTTTCCCCTTTTGGTTCGACGCGTCAATGACTTTAATGCGAAGGCTAAGGCGCCGCGAGAAGGTCTGGCTTGCACATCGCGAGCATTTCTATCAACGAGCAGTTTTAAGTCTCGACGGATTAGAGTTGAGCCAACGTCATCTTCGGGTGCTCGTTCCATCGATTCTACTAATGCTAGTTTCCTCTGGCCTAGCGTGCGCCCAACATTGGAATTGGTTCGGCCTGGGTCGCCATCAGCCTTGGGCCGCCTTGGCGATTGTCACATTGATTCACGGTACGTTGGCCGCTTGGGTCGACAATCGCTATCGCAAGTCCGTTACACGGCACGCGGATACTTTAAGCCGACCATGATCGCCATTACCGGCAGCAATGGTTTTGTTGGGCAAAGCCTTATAGCCTTCGCAGAGCGCCAGCAGATTCTCGTGCGCCCGATTTCTCGAGCCGATTACCTCAACGAGAAAGCCTTTGAGAATTGCGATGTGGTGATACATCTCGCTGGCCTTGCACACCGCAGGTCGGCGTCATTGCCTGACTTCGTAAAGGTTAACTGCGATCTGGCAGTGAATTGCGCTTTTGCTGCCGCGAAAGCCGGTGTAAAAAGGTTTATTTATGTCTCAAGCAGTAAGGCTTTGTGCGAATTTGCGGAGACTGACCTAGCACTTAATGAGTCAGTTTATGCGTATCCCGCCTGTGACTATGGTCGCTCGAAGTTAGCCGCCGAAAAGGAGCTACTGAAGCTACAGCAAGACGGCATTCTCAATGTCATCATTATTCGCCCCGCCCTGGTGATTGGTGCTCCAGCCAAGGCGAATCTAGCCAAGCTCGCCAAAGCGGCTCGATGGGCCGTTCAACGCCCCTCAGCAAGCGTCTTGTGGCGTTGGGTCTTGTCGGGTTTTCATGCACCGAAGAGCTTTACAAGCCTTGAAAATTTGTGCTCCGCCTTGCTATTTCTCAGCTACAGCGAGCACGGAGATGGGAAAATTTTCCATGTTGTTGATGATCTGCAGTTGTCAACGGCAGCGCTTTTTCTGAGACTTCAGGCCGCAGTAGATCCGTTGAGAAAAAACCTCCGAGAGCTTGATCAGGTTAAAAGTTCACTAAAACCCCCGCTCGAGCCATGGTTCATCAAGGCGCTTCTCATTTCTACGGGGTTAAGGCACACCTATAAAGCCCTCGCCTACCCTTTTGTTCTTGACGGCACAAAAATCCAACGAGAACTAGGCTGGAAACCCAAAGCATTAATTGACGTTGAATTACAACGAATCATGGCAAACCTATCCTTTCCGGAGGATGGGTCAAAGGGATAAAAGCCCTTACAATGATGTCTTACGTAGGCCGGAAAAGAAAATTAGTTTGATGCTTCCTCTCCCGACGAGTTTTAGGACGGTTATTGCGATCCTGCATGATGCCTTTTGGATCACTGCAAGTTGGGGTATGGCCTTTTGGTTCCGACAAGGCCTAGAGCCAGCGACCCTTTGGACCACTGCGCTTTCGACGATCGGCATCGTGCTTGTGTTTCAGCTGGCCTGCTTCTTTGGTTTTGGGCTTTACCGAGGCATTTGGCGCTATTCCAGCTTGACTGACCTGCGTCGAATTGCGCTTGCGGTCGCGACCTCTGCTCTGGTCGTCCCTACGGCGTTGCTGATTTTCAATCAAAGCACTGGCGTACCGAGGTTCATTTACCTGATTGACCCCTTGCTTTTGCTGCTGTTTATGTCCGCTGGCCGGATGATCTACCGCTGGTGGAAGGAGGAGCGACCTTTAGCGCAGGTAATTGGCGCGGGCAAACCTGTACTTTTGTTGGCATCCAGTGAAGGCCAACTTCTTTCCATCGTCAACTCCTTTCGCCGTAGCTCAAACTGGCAGCTAGTCGGCATCATGGAAGAAAAGCTCGGTGCCCACGGTCGCGAGTTGGCGGGCGTACCCGTCTTAGGCGGATGGCACAAACTCCCTGCCATGGTGCAAAAATATGGGGTCGGGCATGTCATTTTGGAAGATTCCAAGCTAGACCATAACGGACGGCGTCGAGCCTATGAGCTCTGTGAATTCGCCCGTGTGAAGCTCTTGCTGATGCCCATTGTTGACGACTTAATGAGCGGCAAAGTGCAAATGGCTACCATGCGGGACGTGGAGTTGGACGATTTGCTAGGGCGCGACCCGGTTCACTTGGACACTCGCGGGATTGGCGAACTGATTCAGGGCGAGGTGATTCTGGTGACCGGGGCGGCTGGGTCCATAGGATCGGAGCTATGCCGTCAAATCGCCCGCTTTCATCCTTCGCTTTTGGTACTCCTTGAGCATAGCGAATACGGGCTTTACACGCTTGAGCAAGAGTTCGAGCGAACGTTCCCCAACACGGCAGTGCGCTGCGTGGTGGGCGATGTGAAGGACGCCACCAGGCTACGTCAGGTATTCCAGCGCTATCGACCCACCGTCGTGTTCCATGCGGCAGCCTATAAGCATGTGCCCATGATGGAAAGCGAAAACGCCTGGGAGGCCGTGCTCAACAATACGCTTGGCACCATGCGGTTGGCTGATGCCATCGCTGCCATGCAGCCAGACTACCAAGTAAAAAAACTGGTATTGATCTCGACCGACAAGGCTGTGAACCCAACCAGCGTGATGGGTGCGACCAAGCGGCTTGCGGAGATGCTGCTTCAACATTGGAGCGCAAGAACAGGTATTCAGGCCGTCATTGTTCGCTTTGGCAATGTACTCGGGTCTACCGGTAGTGTCGTGCCTAAGTTTAAATTGCAAATTTCACGCGGTGGTCCGGTGACCGTAACCCACCCGGAGATGCGTCGTTACTTCATGTCTGTTTCTGAGGCTTGCGGGCTTGTCTTACAGTCCGCGCTGATGGGCGAGAGTCACGAAATCTTTGTGCTCGACATGGGTGAGCCCGTCAAAATTGTTGATCTTGCCAAGGACCTGATTCGTTTGTCTGGTTTTTCTGAAACCGATATCAAAATTGAGTTTACCGGGTTACGCCCAGGCGAAAAACTCTTTGAGGAGCTGTTAGGCGATACAGAGAGAACCCTACCAACTCGACACCCAAAAATTCGCGTCGCAGGCCTTTCGCCTGTCGCGGGAACGTCCTGGGAGAAAACAGTTTTTCAGTGGCTGAATCAGCCGGGTTGGCTCTCGGACCAAGAGGCTCGCAATGGCTTGGCACGCTTCGTTCCCGAGTACAAGATGTACGAGGAAAACAGCAATGTGGTGCCCCTGTTGCCTATTGCGAAACAAGCGAGTTGAGGCGCAGTTGCCTAGCCCGTATTCATTTTAAAGTGAGTCATTTTTAAAGTGAGTCACTTTGCCATTGGTGACGTGCAAGGTTGTGCTCGATCTCTGAACGCGCTGCTCGCCAAAATACCGCGAGATGCCAGTCTTATCTTTTGTGGCGACCTCATTAATCGGGGGCCGCGATCACTGGAAGCGCTCGAGTTGATGATGGATCTTGGTTCGCGCGCGCAGTTTGTGCTTGG
>JAYVKZ010000210.1:0-3137 GCA_043767985.1 Betaproteobacteria bacterium | reverse complement strand
CGTTTAGGCCGCGAACCTACTTCAGGGGATTTTGGAGAAGCCTTAAGAGGCCTAATTGCTGTCTTGTCGGACAATCTAGCCACCTCCGCCGGCTTGCCGAAAGGTCATGCTCTTAGTGTTGACTTGCCGATCATCGCCTGCGGCATGATCGGAAGTAAGCAAGGTTTAGTCGATGCAGGTTACGCCGCCTGCCCGACTAGCCCTGCGGTCCTCGCGGATCGACTGGTTCAGTCCCATTGCGGCCCCTTCAAGCTGTACATCGTCCCCGGGCTTCGTATGCCTTCGGCACCGGGGCGCCTACCGGATTTTATGCGCGGCGAAGAAACGCAAGTGCTCGGCGCGAGATCTGACGGACTAGTGGTGCTGCCTGGAAGTCATTCGAAATGGGTCGACGTGAAACAAGGGGTCATCACTCAGTTCGAAACCCATTTCAGCGGCGAGTTGTTCGCAGTGCTGAGGGAACACTCGATTCTTGGCCGCTTGTTTGCAAGGACTGACACGCCAGGTAACGCCGAAGCCCTTACCAGTGAAGCCGCTGTCGATGCTCAAAATCAGGCGTTCTTACTAGGTCTTAAAACCGCCCGGCAACATCCGCAAAATCTGTTGCAACATTTATTCAGCACCCGTGCCCTCGGCTTGGACGGACAACTCTCCGCCGCCTCTGGCGAAAGCTTTTTGTCTGGGCTGTTGATCGGTCATGAGGTCTGTGCAGCACTTGCTACGCGCAGCGAGATTAAAATCGCCCATCTGGTCGCAAGCCCCCAATTGTGCAGACGGTATGCGCAAGCCCTGGGCTTTTTCAACGTCGCCGCGCAGTCGCTTGGAAACACCAGTGCGCAAGGGCTTTGGCGGCTTGCCGTCTCGGCACGATTGTTCTAGCCCCACCTTGCCCCAGCCGCCTTGCCCAAGCCCGCTTTGACCAAACATTTACGAACATCATGAAACTCACCAACCAAGGCCTTCCTCTCATTCCCATCCTGCGCGGCATTCAAACCCACGAAGCAGTGGCGATTGCTCAAGTACTAGTCGATCAGGGCTATGACTGTATTGAAGTCCCTCTCAATTCACCTACACCTTTCGCGACGCTTGAGCGCTTGCGACAGACATTTCCAACGATTGTCTTGGGCGCAGGAACAGTGCTAAGCATCGCCCAGGTCGAGCAAATGGCAGGCTTGGGTGTTGATCTCATCTTGGCGCCGAATTGCAACCTTCGAGTCATCGAGCGCGCACGCAAGCTCGGCATGCAGGCCATGCCCGGTGTTGCAACACCCAGTGAATGCTTTGCTGCGATCGATGCCGGTTGCGATCTGCTCAAAGCATTTCCGGGCGAAATGATTAGCCCTAAAGTGATCAAGGCCTGGAAAGCCGTCATGCCTAAGAACATTCGCTTGTTTCCTGTCGGTGGCATCAGTGCGCAGAACATGGCAAGTTATGTGGAAGCAGGTGCGGACGGCTTTGGATTTGGTTCCGCCCTCTACGCTCCGGGCGACAGCGCCGAGCGGGTGGCTGCCAAGGCAGCGTCTCTTCTTCAAGCCTGGGATGCAGCCCATGGGCGCTTCCAGGCTTAGCGCTTGTACCCCCTCAGTCCAATTTAAAACACAAAAGGAGCAAACTCTGTGGCCGCCAAAGTAATACTTTTCGCCTCGCCGGTTTTCTTTTTGCTCATCCTCATTGAGCTGGTTTGGGGGCTCGCCAAGGGTCGCAACACCTACCGATTGAACGATTCGATCAATAGCATCTCGCTGGGTATTTTGAGTCAAATCACCGCCATTTTTGGACGTGGTCTGCGCATCGGCATTTACGTGCTCATCTATCAATCGATGCAACCTTGGGCAGGCGATTTGAAAGCCTTCTGGGAAACGCCGATTGGCTGGGTGTTCGCACTGATTTTTTACGATTTTTGCTATTACTGGCTTCACCGTATGGGCCACGAAAGCGCCATTCTGTGGGCCGCCCATGTGGTGCATCACCAAAGCGAAGACTACAACTTGAGTACCGCTTTAAGGCAAACCTCTACCGGTTTCCTATTCGGATGGATTTTCTACATTCCCATGGCCTTAGCGGGTGTGCCTCCCGAGGTGTTTGCAGTCGTGGCCCTCATCGATCTGCTCTACCAGTTTTGGGTGCACACTGAGCATGTCGGTAAGCTTGGTTGGTTTGATCGCGTGTTTTGCTCGCCCTCCAACCACCGTGTTCATCACGCGATTAATGATCGATATTTGGACCGCAACTACGGCGGTATTTTGGTGATCTGGGATCGACTGTTTGGAAGCTTTAAAGAAGAGGATGAGCCCTGTGTTTATGGCACACGCTCGCCGCTTCGAAGTTGGAACCCGATTTGGGCAAATCTTGAGGTGTATGTTGGCTTGATCAAGGGAAGCTGGCAGGCAGCGCATTGGCGTGACAAGGTGCTCATTTGGTTTAAACCGCCTGGCTGGCAGCCCGAAAGGCATCGTTCGGCACGGCAAGGCGAAGGCAATACCGCGGAGTACAAGTCGAGCGGGGCTCAAGCCATGACCTCCTCATCTGGATTACTTCAGAGAGCGCGCTTTGATCCGCCTCTCCCTAAAGCCCAAGCCCGGCTTGCTCTGATTGGTTTTTTGGTCGTGCTCCTGGGGGCAACCGCTTTCCTAGATCAAGCCAAGAAGGTTCCTTTTGCTAGCGCAGCAGCAGCGTGCCTCCTACTCACCTTCGCTATCTGGTGGATAGGCTGGTTGATGGAGCGCCAGGCCGGAACCAACCCGATCACGACGATGACGAAGGGCCATCAAGCCTTCAAAAACTCTTCCTTGCCGCCCAACCAGTAGTGCAGATGTTTGTCGGTATGCTCAGGAAAATTCTTCAGCATGTCGGAGGCGAAGTCGCGAGCCAACTCCACCCAATCCACGTCGCGCTCAAGGTCCGCAAAGCGCAGCAAAGGTAAGCCCGATTGGCGAGCACCGAGAAACTCTCCGGGGCCACGAATTTGCAAATCACGCCTCGCGATCTCAAAACCATCTTGAGACTCGTACATGGTTCGCAACCGCTCTTTAGCCGTTGGCGACAGCGGGTTTTGATAGAGCAACACACAAATACTCTGCGCAGAACCCCGCCCCACCCGGCCTCGCAATTGATGTAGTTGAGCGAGTCCAAATCGC
>JAYVKZ010000209.1:0-8876 GCA_043767985.1 Betaproteobacteria bacterium | reverse complement strand
CAGCAAGCCAAAATAGTTGATATCCATTTCGGCGCGAGCGACATCCGTCCCTCGTCGCCCAGAGATGCCAAAGCTGCGATGCAACTCCGCCGTATTGATCACAATGTCCACCTTGCCGCCAATCTCGCCGGCAAGTTCGTTGACCGCACGCTCATCGGTCAAGTCCAGAGGCACCCAGGTCACTTGCGGCAGGGCTTCTAGCGCCTCCATCCCTGGAAAACGCTTCCAGGGTTCGGCCTGACCTGCCCACACAATTTCCGCACCGGCCGCCACGCAGGCTTTGACCATCGCCTGGCCCACGGCGCTCTTGGCATCACTGACCAATATCTTTCTGTTCCTGGGGTCACAGGTCATCTCACGCAACTGCACATCGTCAGCCATAGATACACTCTCATGTGGAGGGATGGCAATCAACACTGCCTGCCCCGATTTGTCTAAACGCGCAATCACCTGCACCGGTATAGGTGCGGGGCCTTGAGGGCTTGGCACCGCAGCATGCACATGACAAATCAAGGCAGGCCCTTGTACCGTCGAATCGCAGGGGTGTTTCACCAACAATTGCACCATCCCCAGGCGCCAGGGCAGGCGCTCGCGGTAGAACAGGTCGTTACTGTGATGCAGCACCGTGTCGCTTAAGAGTTGCGCCTCACCCGATTGCGCGCGCCACCGCAGGTTTAAGGAGAGACAGTCATGGCAAGCCTCACGGGGCGGATACTGTACTTTATGGCAGTCGTCACACACCTGCAAAGTAAACTCGCCACGAGACGCGCCAGCCGTTAAACCCAGTGCTGTTCGACCACGTCGGCCCGGCGGCAAAGTCGCTTGCCGCGTGCGTAACACAGGGTTTTTGCGCTTGACGGGTGAGTCCGGCTTCATTATTGCAACCTCGCCGCTTGCTGCGCTTGCGTCGTGTCAGCGCTCGCCAGGATCGCAGCGCTGGTGCACACACAGCGATCATAGGTCACCATGCCAAAGCCACTGACGGCGCCGACCTCGACATTATCGATTTGCCGCTCACCCGCTTGCTGGGTCAACTGTCGAATCGCTTCAACCATGTTCAGGAAGCCGCCCGAGGCGCCTGCCTGCCCCACCGAGAGCTGACCGCCCGAGGTGTTGACCGGAAAGCTCCCACCATAGTGCAATTCATGCTCACGCACGAAACCGGCCGCCTCGCCCACCCCGCACAGGCCCATCCCTTCCAGTTGCATCATGACGATCACGGGATAATCATCATAAGCTTGCAGGAACTGCATATCGCTAGGGCCCAGCCCTGCCTGCGAATAGAGCTTGGCCTGATCCATCAACCAGCCGCCACGCACCATGATCGGGTCCTCGGCATAGGCGTTGTGCCGCTCAATGGTCGAGAGAATCTTGACACTGGGCAGCTTGAGCGAGCGAGCACGCTCCTCGCTCATCACCAAGAAAGCATCTGCCCCCGCGCAAGGCATGACACAATCAAACAAATGAATGGGATCGGCCACCGCGCGCGCCTCCATGTACTCGTTCAGGCTCAGGGCTTTTTTAAACAAAGCGATTGGATTCTTGAGCGCATTGTGCCTTTGAGCAACGCATACTTTCCCAAAATCCTCGCGGGTCGCACCGGTGGTACGCATGTAATGGGAGGTGATAAAGGCAAACATTGAATTCGGCCCGCCCGAGCCGTAAGGGTAGGTGGCATCCCGCGCGAACTGGCTGAAGCTGCCTAAGGACTGCCGAAAGGAATCCACCGCATTGGTATCGGCGCCAATACAGGCCACAATGTCAGCATCGCCCGCTTGCACTGCGCGTGCAGCGCGACGCATGGCCACAATGCCTGAGGCACCTCCCATGGGAATATGATCGAGCCAGCGCGGCTCCATACCGAGGTGCTGGGTGACACCCACGGCCGTATCGGGGGTTAATGAAAAACTGGAGATGGTCAGGCCATCGATCTCATCTTTACGTAACCCGGAAGCATCGAGCAGGGCTTTGAGCGCACGGGCAATAAACCAGTGTGCACCCTTGGTCGAGTAACGCACATAGGGCACGCTAATAGGTACGGCCACCGCCACGCCTTGATAACTGGCTTGTTGACGCGAGGGACCAGCCTGCAACGTCAAGTGAGTGCCTCACGCTTTTTCAAGCCTGTCGTATCGAAGCAATTTTCTTGACCAGGCAAGCCGAGGGCCATGGCCTTGAGCTCACCGCGCTGCACTTTTTGAGTGAGGGTTAAGGGCAAGCTCGGCACGAAGGCAACCCAGCCCGGCGCTTTGAAATAAGCCAACTCTTGTAAACAATGTTGTGTCAGTGCGTGGGCGAGCTCTCGCATCTGCGAGAGCGCCACCGGATCTTTCAAAATCACACAGGCCAAGACTTCATCGCCTCGCACCGCATCGGGTGTGGCCGCAACCGCGACATCTTTCACCGCAGGGTGCCGACGCAAAACGGTTTCGACTTCCACCGCAGAAATATTCTCGCCGCTGCGACGGATCACGTTCTTCTTGCGGTCAATAAAGTGCAGGTAGCCCAGGGCGTCCTCCTGCACCACATCACCCGTATGAAACCAACCGTTCTGCCAAGCCTCGGCCGTGGCCTGTGGGTCTTTCAAGTAACGATGAAAGAACCCTAGCTGAGGGCGATCTCCCGCACGCCGAACCAGTAGATGCCCATGCTGCCCAGGGCTGACATCTTGCGCTTCGTCGTCCACAATGCGCACCTCGACCTCCGGGCTTGGCTTTCCAAAACAGGAGGTTCCAATGAAGCGCGGCTCTTGATGGGCAATGATGCATCCCGCCACACCGGTTTCCGTCATCGCCCAGCCTTCGACCAAGGGAAAGCCGAAACGCTCCTCAAAGGGCTGATGCAAGCGCTTATCCACCCCCGCACCAAAGCCAAAGCGCACCTGATGCTCGCGATCGCCCGGGGTAGCAGCATCCAACATCAACATCGAGGGCATTACACCCAGGTAGTGCAGAATCGTGGCGCGCGACTCGCGCACACTTTGCCACCATGTTTTCGGATGAAAGCGATCGACCAAGATCGTGCATCCGCCCGACAAGAGCATCGCCATGGTCGAGCAGGCCATGGCATTCATATGATTTAACGGTAGGGGCGTGATCAGACGATCCGTGCCTTCGTTAATAGAGCACAAGCCACCTAGGCTCAAATACCACCCGCCCGCGAACAGAAAATACTCATTACTCAGCACACAACCCTTGGGTCGGCCGGTGGTGCCACTGGTGTAGAGCAAGGCGCATTCTGTTTGCAAGCCCGGGAGTCGGCTTGCTGGCGCCGCATCCGAATGAGCCGCGCCTGCACGGGCCATCCGGTTTGGAATGGCATCGCCCACGGCAATAATACTGAGAGCGCCTCCCTCACGCTCAGCCGCCTCGCGTAGCAGAGCATGATGGCTGGGCAAGGCCACAGCCAGAATGATTTCGCTATGGGAGATTAAGTAGCTGAGTTCGGCGGCCCGCATCTCCGAGCTGATGGGCACCACCGACACCCCGAGCGTATTCAGGGCCAACCAGTGCTCGAGAAACACCGGTCGGTTCTCAAGCAGCAGACCAACCCGGTCCCCATGCGCATAACCGGCGCCATGATAGGCCTCATACAAATAGAACACCCGCTCGGACAACGTCGCATAGCTCATCGGCCCCACCGGGATATCGTAGATCTCAGCAGTTTCAGCCAGAACATCGATGACCGGGTGCTCTGGAAAATGTCGGGCACTATCGGCGAATCCGGCAGCGACCGTCCCAAAGGGCAGTGCCCACTCAAGCGGGTTGTTGATCGACTCTTGTTCCATGACAGCTATGATAAGGGATAGGCACGCAAGAACGACACAACGAGATAAACGCCACAATAAAACACTGCAATAAAACACTACAATTCGAACATGAAACTACAGATCACAATGACCGGCGAGCCCGGTTGCGGTAAAACGACCATCGCCAAGTTGGTGACTGAGCGACTCGGCTCTCAATATTTGTCGACCGGGGCCATCCAGCGCGAGCTGGCCGAATCGATGGGCCTGAGCACCTTGGAGCTGAACAAGCTTTCAGAGTCCGACCCGAGCATTGACGAAAAGATCGATGCGCACACCCGCTCTTTGGCCGGGTCCAGAAAACTGGTCGTGGATTCTCGAGTCGCCTGGCGGTTTTTGCCGCATTCCTTAAAGGTTTTCCTGGTTTGTCCGCCCTCGGTGGCGGCCCGGCGCGTGCACGCCCAGAACCGCAAGGACGAAAGTTATGCCGATAGCCAGCAAGCCGTTGACCTATTGCGACAACGCTTTGAGAGCGAAAAAGCGCGCTTCGCCCGCTACTACGGTGCCTCGCTGGGCAATTTGCGGAACTACGATTTGGTGATCGACACCTCGCTCGCCACCCCCAATGAAATTGCCGACAAGGTTTGTGAGATGGCCTTGGCCGATCAAGCTTTCAAAGGCATGCCGAGGCTCTTTCTTTGTCCGCAAAACCTCTTGCCCACCAAGCATGCCCGTGGTTTCACCCCCCAGGAGATGAATCATTTACAAGATCATTTCGGGGAAGAGCATATTCGGCGCAGCGAAATCGAAGCCGTGGAAGTGAGCCGAGTCGGCGGGCAATGGGCCGTGCTCAACGGCCACAAACGGGTGGCTCTGGCGCTGCATCTCAAGGTGAACCTGATTCCCGGCAAACTGCTCGGTCAGGACGATGAAATTCTCGACTACGGCGTGACCGCTCGTTCCATGTTCGAGCAAGAGGTCTTACCAGAGCAAAACCAGCAATGGGAAACGGCTTTTGGTTTCAAGTTTTCTTGATTTCAGCCTAACGCCAACGCTAGTTCAACCATGCCTTGAGTTTTTGGTTGAAGCCCACCGGGTCAGCGACCATTACCCAATCACCAGTCGCCCAGCCATGGACTTCACTACCCCGGCTTGCCGCCAGTTTTTCGAGCCACTGAGGTGAGTGAAACATAAAGGGTTTGCGCTTGCCGTACAAATACAAGAAAGGGCAGTGCGGCACAAAATTCACAGCTTGCTTAAACCCACCCGTCCAAGCCAGTACATAAGGATAGTTTTGCTGGGCGCCGATCAAGGATGGGTCCACTTTGCAGCTTAACTTGCGGGCCATCCACCGGGTCATCACGCTCCCAAGCCCACCCAGCTTATAGGCCAAGGCCAACCAAAGCTGATAGGCGGCGATCATCAGCTTTACTTTGCCCGACAATGCGCCTAAAAATTTCTTTGAAAAGCTGTCCCCAATATCGACACCCACAATACGCGCCACCCGCTCCGGGTACTTGGCAGCAAACTGATAGCCAAACACACAACCCCAATCATGCAGTAACAGTGTGACCGGTTTTTCCGGGCTCACCGCGTCAGCAATGGCTTTGAAGAGTTCAATCATTTCATGAAGCGACGCTGAGCGAGCCTCCTGGCCGACTTCGAAACCGGGCAGACTGAATCGAGCGCAGCGGAAGCGATCCTTGAGGAGAGCGACCTGCCCATCCCATAGCCGATAGGTGTCCGGCCAACCGTGGATCATGAGAATAGTGCTCTCGCCTTCGCCCTCGACGAAAACCTCAATACCTTGCACATTCATCTTGGAAGCCTAGGTTGAAAGCGTTAAACAAACAGTTGAATAGAAGGCAGCATCGCCTGCGCATTGAGAAGATCGCAGCGCTTGAGAACAATCTTGAACTCGCCATGCTCCAGCCGCAAGTGATGCCAAACGGTCACAGCATAGTGCTGCGTTTCCTCAGCACGGTTCTCGGTATAGAGCATCTGCGTTCTGGTGACATAAACATTGCCCGGCACATCAAAAAGATCCACTTCTGGCGTTTGCAAAAGATGATGACAGCGACTAGCGGGCTGCTGTGAGAATGCCCTGGCATGCTTCAAGCGCTCAATGCGCAGTTTCAACAAAAGCTTATCCTCATAGGCCAGAGAATTGTGGTTCTCACCATCGACCTGCTCGGCCGACAGCGGTACCCAGTAAAACCCATCCTCTGCAAAACAGGCATACCAATCCTCAAACTTACCTTCGTCCAAGAGGCGTGCCTCATGCATTACGAAGCGAATCAATTGTGCTTGCTCAAAGCTCATGACGGCTGCCCATCATCAGTTCGATTCAGTCATGAGCTTCAACCAGGCACTGAACTGATTTCGCATGCTCGCCTCACTAGTACCATTGACCACGAGATCATAGGGTTCCCCTGAGGCCATGGCCGCACGCTCGGTGTCGTTCGCATTACGATGCAAACTCACCCATTCATTGCCACTCGCCGCCAGGCCCTCTTGGATGGAGCGATAGCAATGCAGATCATCATGGCCGACCACCGACATCGGCGAATTAATCAAACGGTTGTACGTGATGGTGCGCTGTAGGAGTTTGGCTGGCGCGCCTTTCAGTCGAAAGGTCCAGGACTCAATCAAGGTTTTGTCGGCGGCGAGGGGGCGCACCACCCGAATGGTTTGAATGGCGCCCTTGATGGTGAGGCTTGGATAGTAAACCGTATTGTGGCGTACCGTCCCTAAAATTTCATGGGCGCGGGCCTGACCATAGCGTTGCGTCATCGCCTCTTCGTATTCTGGAATCACCGAGTACTTGGAGTGAATCGAGTAGTTGGCGCCGGAATAGCCGTGACCGTTATTGAGGACGCGAATACCCATTTTGTCGTAGAAAGCATAGTCATTCACGAAGGGCACGAACTGCTCAATCGCCATTGGTATGGCCTGGCCCTCGGTGAGGGTTTGTCCCAGACGCTTCGCGGTGCCCGCCGAGGACTCATGCGCCACCATGGGGTGCATCGAATCATTTAAGTTTTCGACGAACATCTTCCAGTTGCAATTATGCAAGTATCGCAAGCAACCACCGACAATTTCCAACTCACCTTCAGGCGAACGATCAGCAAGATTGTCAATCGACGACAGCGACTCACCAAAGTACTCATGGAAACCCATGCCAAGCTTGGCCAAACGGATAAAGACAAAGCCGCGATACACCTGCATCGCACCCACGCCACCGAGTCCCTGGCTCGCTTCACAGTCTTGAAAACCAGTGTTCTCGTAAGCGCTCTTCAGAGGAATCGCCATGATTCGGCCATCCAGGTGATACGTCCAAGCATGATAGGGGCAGCGAAAGAATTTGCCCACATTGCCCTGCGGCGCACTCACCAGCTTGGTACCCTTGTGGGCGCAGCGATTCTTGAGAACCTTCACACTGCTATCCGCCAGGCGAACCATCATCAAGGGCTCACCCGCAATATCCGTCGCGTAAAAATCACCCGCCTGGGGGACCTGGCTGTCATGGCCAAAATACACCCAGGCATTACGCCAAAGTCGTTGCTGTTCTAGCTTGAACACCTCAGCATCAAGATACACATCGCGGTGTACGGCATCGGGCTTAATTAACGATGAAATAGAGTCAGACATCTGAAAACCTTCAACTAAACAGTGAGGCCCAGAGCCATCAAGGCGGACTTTAAAGCCAAGCCTTGATCATCGGCTAAGGCAGCCTCTGCTAAGCGCTTGAGTTTTTGCGACGCAACGACGTCACCTTCAGGGTCGGACTTTAAGCGCGGCAGCGTCAACACAAGCGCCTGGAAGTTACGCCGTCCACGCTGCAAGGTATCGCTGTAACCCTTGATCAAACGCTGCAGACGAGCCAGCTCCAAAGCGAGCAAGGGACGAGTACTTGCCAAACCTTCAATCTCGGCCCACCAAGACATCATCTCGCGCTGCTCATGAGCATAGCGCAGCGATGCGGGTCGCCAAGCGCGGGTCGCAGCGAGCAGATAGAGCTGTAAAAAACCTCTTAAGGAACTCGTCTCCAGGACTTTTCCTTCGCCTATGAAAGGCCTCATGAGCCACTGCAATGCTTTTGAGCCCATCACAAGCGCCCCTAAGGATTTTGGCAAACTGTCTGCAATCTCTTCAACACGAGGATGGAGATACTCGCGAATCTCAAGCACTTGTTGGTCTTTCAGTTTGACCTCCTGAGCCACTCTTTTGAAACGGCTTGAGCGAATCTTTAAGTCGGCGACTCGCACAATATCTTCATAAGTCATCCACAAAGCCAAGCCACGGGCCGACTCTTCAAGCAAGACAGCGTTTGGGGCAATCTTGGCCCACAGCGCTTCCACACGCTCAAGATAGAGCTTGGAATAGTTCAGGTCTTGGTAATCACAGCATTTCGAAAGGGCGGCGACAAGCGTGGTGTGAGCAAGCGCGGGGAGCGCCAATAGTCTCGGCCTCAAGCCCTCTAGTTTGCTGCCTAAATTGAGCACGGGCTCCGGCTCGAGGCCTAAAGAGCCCCCGGCCGCGGAGGTTTGAGCGGGCTTTGTGGTGCCCGCAAAACCTGCCTCCACGGAGGAGCTTGCGAGCGCCGCCTCAAAACCACTTGCGAAAGCAGCCAAGCTACTTTGAACGCCAACACCACCGGCTTGAATAGCAGCCTCAAATTGTGACCGCGAGAAAGGTAGCACCTCACTCGCAGCCATGGCGCCAAACAAGCTTGCACTCACCACCGACTGCGCAGTCTGAGCGAGCGCCGAGAAATCACTACCGATAAAGCGTTTCGCTTGGGCAGAACATAGACTGAGGAGCTTGTCGCTATCCACGCGACCATCGCCCATTGCGATTCTCTCGGTCATCGAGAATACCCGGTGGGTGGAGGCAATCAGCGTGCTGCGATCGGGCGTCACTAAACCTCGCTGCAACGCCCGGCCCGCTTCCATTAACTCGGAAGCAACAACTAAATCCACCTCTCCAGGAACCGGCATGAGGCTCAGCACCGGTGTGCGCCCAGCCGTATCACTCTTGACAAACTCAACGTAATAAATGGTCGCACCAGTGCGCTGAGCCACCCCGGGCACGGAGGTGGTTTGCGCATCAAAGCCCGCATGCTCGGCCA
>JAYVKZ010000208.1:0-13638 GCA_043767985.1 Betaproteobacteria bacterium | reverse complement strand
CGAAGGCTTTATTCCATTCCAAAATACCGGCCCGCACGGTGTCCCTGAACTCGAGCGGGATGTTTTTGTCCAACCAGTAAACGATAGGCTTTTTCGGTTCGGAAAGCGCGGCGGTGGGGTCTTTCTTCTCCAAGCGCCAACGATTGACGAAGAACCTTTGAGCTGACGCTGCACCCAGTTCGCCAAAGCTCCATTGGCGCTGATTGAAATGGCCGATTCGACCGTCAGCCACGCGTGGCCGCATCGCTTGATCGGGCAGTTTGGAGAACGTATAGAACAGGCCAAGGAAAAAACTTCGCGCGTCGGGAACGCCGTCCATGGCCCGAGCCTGCGGGGTGGGCATCGAGGACGACATCGGATTCGGCTGAGGAAGTCGAGGCACTGCAAAATGTGCGGTCACATTGAAACTCACCGAGTCGCTGGTCGCTAATGTGTCGTTGAAATAGGTGTTGCTGCGATCAAGACTGTAGCCAGCCCGTAAAGAGCTATCGATGGCGGAGGTGATCATGGAAATATCACTCAGCAGTAGGGCATTGGCCTCGATCAAAATCGCTTTGCTCTCGGGATGCGGAGCGCTCGCAATCGCGACACTTGCCAGCAAGCTATCGCTGCTACCCTCTGCCGTTGCAATAGCGAGAGGCGTTCCAGCCCTGGCTGTTTGGGCGAAATTGCGCGCAAGAAATTGCACAACGTTGTGTACTTTCTTGAAACTGATAATGTTGCCACGCAACATGGTGCGTGCCATGGAGGTCGCAGGGTCACTCATCACCCCTCGGCTCAAATTGCTCTGAAAGTAGTAGAGCTGATCGAACTGCTCGGGACGGATTTCGATCCAAACTTTTTCGTCCTTAGTCCACAGGACGAACAGGCCAGGTTGTGACTTTGCGTCTTTAATGACCTCGGCAAAGGGACGTGGGCCAATTGTGGGCGGCGGTGGGCTGGGGCGAGCTGCAGTCGTTGATGCGCTTGGCTGCGTTGTAGCCGCTGGGACGGGGGCTTGTCCCGACGGGACAGAAGGTGTTGTCGGTGTCGCTGGCGACGATAGGATCAGCGGCGCAGTAGCTGCTTTTGCCGGTACGCCACTTGAAGTGGGCACGGTCTTGGTGCCAGAACCTGTGTCCTTGGTCATCGACACTGCGGCGGTTGCGACAGGCTTGGGAGGGATCATTGCGCATGACGACAGCCATCCCACCAACATAAAGGTCTGAAGGGATCGAGGAGCACATATCATAAGAGACCTTTGAAAAGGCGATGACACACGAAAACTTGAGGCAGCAGGGAAAAGTGCTGACTCCGCCATACTCAATAGACTTTGATCCATTCAACTACATGTTTGGATACGAGGGCCCGCCACCACCTTCGGGGACCACCCACACGATGTTCTGCGACGGATCCTTAATGTCGCAGGTTTTGCAATGCACGCAATTTTGCGCGTTGATTTGCAAGCGATCTTCCCCAGTGTCTGTTTTTACGAACTCATACACGCCAGCAGGGCAGTACCGTTGTTCCGGTCCGGCGTACTTCGCCAGGTTCAAAGACACAGGTATTGACGCGTCTTTCAGTGTCAAGTGAATCGGTTGGTTTTCCTCATGATTGGTGCCTGAAATAAACACTGAGGAAAGTTTGTCGAAGGAAATCTTGCCATCCGGTTTGGGGTATTCAATGGGCGAACACTCTGCGGCAGGCTTGAGATACTCGTGATCTGGTTTAGTCGAATGAAGCGTCCAAGGCGCTTTTCCTTTGAAGACCAACTGGTCGATGCCGACCAGGAGGGTGCCCATCCATAAGCCCTTGCCCATCATCGGCTTGAAATTTCGAGCACGATGGAGCTCGTCGCGTAGCCAGGAGGCTTCAAACTTAGCGCTATAGGCGGTCAATTCGTCGCCGCCGCGCTCGGATTGAACGGCCTCGAAGGCTGCCTCGGCCGCCATCATTCCGCTCTTCATGGCGGCGTGGCTACCCTTGATCCGTGACGCGTTCAACATGCCTGCATCGCAACCAAGCAGGACACCGCCAGGGAACGTTAGTTTAGGCAGACAATTCAATCCACCGGCGACAATCGCTCGCGCACCGTAGGCGACACGCTTGCCACCCTCAAAAAACTTACGAATTTCCGGGTGGGTCTTATAGCGTTGAAATTCATCGAAGGGCGAGAGATAGGGATTGGTGTAGTTAAGGCCAACCACATAACCGACAGCGACCTGATTATTTTCCAGGTGATACAGGAACGAGCCGCCATAGGTCGCTGCATCCAAGGGCCAACCCGCCGTGTGAATGACGAGGCCCGGCTGATGCACTTCAGGTTTGACGTCCCAAAGCTCCTTGATGCCGATGCCGTAGCTTTGCGGATCTTTGCCTTTATCTAGCTCAAACTTAGCAATCAACTGCTTGCCGAGATGACCACGCGCGCCCTCGGCAAACATGGTGTACTTCGCAAGAAGCTCCATGCCGGGCTGAAAGTTGTCGGTGGGCTGCCCATCACGACCAACGCCCATATTGCCGGTGGCCACACCTTTGACTGAACCGTTGTCATGGAAGAGAATTTCTGAGGCCGCAAAACCTGGATAAATTTCAACGCCTAGGCTCTCCGCTTGTTGACCCAGCCAACGAACAACATTGGCTAGGCTCACCACGTAGTTGCCGTGATTTTGGAAGCAATCGGGCAGCATCCAACCCGGTACCTTGCGCGCACCAGTAGGGTTGAGCATCATAAAGCGATCTTCGGTCACCGCCGTATTGAGTGGTGCGCCGAGCGCTTTCCAATCCGGAAAGAGCTCGTTCATGGCGATAGGATCCATCACCGCGCCCGACAAAATATGCGCTCCTAGCTCACTGCCTTTTTCGATGAGGCAAACATTGATTTCCTTAGCCTGTGCTTTGGCGATTTGCTTGAGCTTGATGGCGGCAGACAGTCCTGCAGGGCCTCCACCCACAATCACGACGTCGAACTCCATTGAGTCGCGTTGGACTTCCATAATTTTCTCCGAACTCGTTAAGAGCTATTAAATGAGGGTGGCTTCAGTTTTGGCTTGGACTTGCTCACGGGTTAGGCCAGGAGCCATTTCCACCAATTTCAATCCTTGCGGGGTGACGTCCATCACAGCGAGGTCGGTAATAATGCGATTGACCACCGCCAATCCGGTCAGAGGCAGATTGCAGGACTTGAGGATTTTGAGGTCTTCCGTACCGTCTTTTTTGCGTGCCACATGTTCCATCAACACCAATACGCGTTTGACACCGGCGACCAAGTCCATCGCGCCGCCCATGCCTTTCACCATCTTGCCGGGAATCATCCAATTGGCCAGGTCGCCCTTTTCACTGACCTGCATGGCACCAAGAATAGACAGATTGATCTTGCCGCCGCGGATCATCGCAAAAGAGTCGTGCGAACCAAAGATCGAGGTGCCTGGAATGGTGGTCACCGTCTGCTTGCCTGCATTGATGATGTCGGCGTCGACTTCGTCCTCGGTCGGGAAGGGGCCAATGCCCATCATGCCGTTTTCGGATTGCAACCAGACTTCTTTGGTCGAGGGAACATGGTTAGCGACCAAGGTGGGTAGGCCGATACCGAGGTTGACGTAAAAACCGTCTTCCAGTTCACGAGCAGCGATAGCTGCCATTTCGTCATGAGTCCAAGCCATGGTTTAAGCCTTTGCGCCGGTAGATTTTGTTTCGGTCAGAGTGCGCTTTTCGATGCGCTTTTCTGGATTGGGGTTATGCACGATGCGGTGCACGTAGATGCCGGGCAGGTGAATCGAATCGGGATCGAGTGCACCAGTCTCGACAATTTTCTCGACTTCCACAATTGTGATTTTCCCAGCCATGGCAACAGCGGGATTGAAGTTGCGGGCCGTGCGACGAAACACCAGATTGCCTGACTTGTCGGCCATGTAAGCTTTAACGAGAGAGATGTCGGGCACGAGGGAGCGCTCCATCACGTAGTCCGTACCATCGAAGTTACGAATGTCTTTGCCTTCGGCAATCACTGTGCCCACGCCGGTCTTGGTGAAAAAGGCTGGAATGCCCGCGCCACCGGCACGTAGCTTTTCAGCCAGCGTGCCTTGCGGTGTGAATTCCAGCTCCAGCTCGCCCGCCAAGTACTGCCGCTCGAACTCTTTGTTCTCGCCGACATAGCTTGAAATCATCTTTTTAATTTGGCGGCTAACGAGCAGCAAGCCGAGACCAAAATCGTCGACACCAGCGTTATTGGAAATGACGGTGAGGTTCTTAACGGCGGAGTCACGTAGGGCTGCGATGAGCGCTTCGGGAATACCACACAGGCCGAAACCGCCGACCGCCATTAATTGCCCGTCTTTAACCAGGCCTTGCAGCGCCGCTGCCGCGCTGGGATAGAGCTTATTTGCCACTTTGGGTCCTTTTCTGATCAGGCTCTCATTTTAGTGCATTGCATCAGACGCGGCTTGTTTCTAAGGTGATTCTTGGGTAAGTCGTTCTGCCTAAAGCCTGCACCACGGACTTTGCTAAGTGCCACCACGCTCACCAAACGCGGAGTAAACTGCTACGAGAATCAAATCATTAAACGAACTAGCGAGGAGAGCACCATGGTTGCGGTCGGATTTCCAAGTAAAGTAGGACAGTGCATTTTTGTCATTTCTACCTGGTTGACGCTTGCCGTCTCAACGGCGTTTGCGCAACCTGAAAAACCCAAGTACGGCGGTTCTCTTAGTATCGCCACGAACTCGCCAACCCTGGCGCCACTCTCCTGGGACCCGGGCGATTGGAACTACAAAACGGCTCAGGATGCGGGCCATTACTATGATCGCCTGTTTGTCGCTGATTTCTCGAAGTCAAAAGCGCAGGGTGGCCCGTACGGATTTAAATCGGACTCTTACTTGCCGTCTGACGCATATAAGGGTGACCTCGCTGAAACTTGGAAATGGATTGAAAATCCGCTGCGTTTAGAGATTCAATTGCGCAAAGGCGTGATGTTTCCAGAGAAAGCGGGCGTCATGGCCGCTCGAGAGCTCACCTCTGCGGACGTGGTGTACAGCTATAACCGCATGCTCGTTAGCCCCAAGCGCTACCCCGACTTTGTAGACCATGTCGACAAGGTTGAAGGGCCAGATAAATATACTGTCGTGATTCACTTCAAGAGTTTTCATGAAGACTGGGGCTTCAGACTAGGTTGGGGCGTGTATTCTTCAATTTACCCTAAAGAGGTGGTCGAGGCAGGCATTGCAGATTGGAGAAAAGCCAATGGCAGCGGCCCGTTTCAGCTCACCGAATACATCAATGGCAATTCTCAAAACTACAGTAAAAACCCGCTGTATTGGGGCAAGGAGAAAATTGGCGGCGTTGACTATAAACTTCCCTTTGTAGACAAAGTCAGTATCCGAATCATGAAGGACGAATCGGCGCGCTATGCGGCGCTCCGTACGGGCCGACTGGATGTGTTGCAGTCCATCACTTGGAGCGCGGCTGAGGAGCTGAAGAAGAGTGCGCCGCAACTCAAGTGGTCGCGCTGGTTGCAGCACGGAGCAGGCTATATCGCGATGCGCACGGACACCAAACCATTTGATGATGTGCGCGTGCGAAGAGCTTTGAACATGGCGATCAATAAGCAGGAAATTGTTACGAGCTTTTTTGGCGGCAACGCAGAGGTGTTTGCCTTTCCTCAGCATCCTGACTATGGCGCTTACTACGAACCCCTCGCGTCCATGCCGGAATCGGTGAAGGAGTTGTACACCTACAACCCCGAAAAGGCCAAAAAATTGTTGGCCGAAGCTGGGCATCCCAAAGGCTTTACCTTCAAAGCGCACATTTGCGCCTGTGATCCGGTGATGATGGATCTCGGGCCACTGGTCGCAGCCTACCTTGACAAGGTTGGCGTAAAGATGGAGTTTGAGCCTCTGGAGCAAGGTGCCTTTTTCTCAATTTTGCGGGCCGGCAAAAACAATCCTGGCATGGCCTACACCAATTCGCACGGCGGCCCGACGACAACCCTGCGCAAAAACTTCATGCAAGGCCAATACACTAATAACTCGCAGTGGAACGATCCCGCATTTGAGAAAAAGATGCGTACGATGTACAGCGAGCGTGACGAGCCTACCAGGCAAAAGATGGTGCGTGAAATGACGCGTGACATTCTCGACAAAGCCCCCTATATCTGGCTTCCTACCCAGTACACTTACGCAGCTTGGTGGCCGTGGGTCAAAAATTACGAAGGTGAAATATACGGGGGAGGCTTCTGGTGGGCGCCCGTGCACGCCCGGATGTGGATAGATCAGGACTTGAAAAAGAAAATGGGGTTTTAATCTGAAGCGCTAGAATCCGGGCTAATCATTCTTTTGGAGTACTCGCACAATGAATCCTGGTATCGATCTTTCTGGCAAAGTTGCCTTAGTAACAGGCGCTTCAAGCGGCCTGGGTGAGCAATTTGCCTTAACCTTGGCCAAGGCTGGTGCTCAAGTTGTGCTGGCATCACGACGGGTTGAACGCTTGAAAGAGTTGCGAGCAAGGATCGAAGCGGAGGGCGGAGCGGCCTCGGTCGTGGCCTTAGATGTTACCGACCTCGGCGGCATTGCCAAAGCGGTGGCCCAAGCCGAGCAAGACACGGGTCCCATCGATATCTTGGTGAACAACTCGGGCGTGTCGACCACCCAACGTTTGGTCGATGTGAAGCCTGATGATTACGACTTCATGTTCGATACCAATGTCAAAGGGTCCTTTTTTGTCGCCCAAGCCGTGGCCCAAGCAATGATCAAGCGCGCCAAGCTTGATCCTCAGCGACAAGCGCGGATCATCAACATTGCCTCTATGGCCGGCTTAAAAGTGCTGGCGCAAATTGGCGTGTATTGCATGAGTAAAGCGGCGGTGGTGCAAATGACCAAGGCGATGGCCTTAGAGTGGGGGCGCTACAACATTAATGTGAGCGCGATTTGCCCAGGCTATATCAAGACTGAGATCAATGCCCACCATTGGGATACGGAAGCCGGTCAAAAGTTGATTCAGATGCTACCCAGAAAGCGCATTGGTCAACCTGAGGATTTGGATGGTCTGCTACTCCTCCTTGCTAGCGATTCGTCTCACTTCATGAACGGCTCGATCATTGCTGCAGATGATGGTTTTGGAATCTGAGTTCTTACTAGCCAAGGTAAGAGTAGCCAAATGAATCCAGACAAGGGCGGCGCTGAAAAACTGGCCCGGGAGTTTGAACTCTCGGCGCTCCTGCCCGACTTTTACGACAACCCTTATCCGACCTTTGCGGCCTTGCGCGAGCTTGATCCTTGTCGCAAGTTCAAGGATGGCAGTTTTTTTCTGAGCCGCTATGAAGATGTCATGGCGGTCTATCGTCATCCCGATGCTAGCTCGGACAAAAAGGTGGAGTTTTTACCTAAATATGGTGACTCGCCGCTTTATGAGCACCACACCACCAGCTTAGTGTTCAATGACCCGCCTTTACATACCCGTGTTAGACGCTTGATTATGGGCGCTCTCAATCAGCGCGCCATTAGCCGCATTGAACCCGATGTACAGGCGCTCGTGGCGCGCCTGCTTGATGAGATGCAGGCCAAAATGAAGGCGCAGGGTGAGCTCGATTTGGTAGCCGACTTTGCAGCAGCTATTCCCGTCGAGGTAATCGGTAACCTTTTAGCGATTCCTTATGGCGACCGAGCGCCATTGCGAGCTTGGTCTCTTGCTATATTGGGCGCCTTGGAGCCCGTACTTTCTGATGAGGTCAAACGCGTTGGCAACCAGGCGGTCAGTGATTTCTCAGCCTACCTCGAAACCTTAATTGCGGATCGCCGCAAGCATCCCGGCAATCCTGACGAAGATGTCTTGACACGCTTAATTCTTGGGGAGCAGATCGTTCCCGCCGACCAGGCCGTGGTCGAAAAACTCAGCGCTAAAGAGCTGATTCATAGTTGCATCTTTCTTCTCAACGCGGGGCATGAGACGACTAGCAACACGATAGGCAACGGCACGGTCCTGCTCACTCAATTTCCAGAGCAACAGGCCCTGCTGCGCGCTGATCTTGGTCTGATCAACTCGGCCGTCGAGGAGATTTTGCGCTATGAAAGTCCGGTTCAGCTTAATAATCGCCGCCTTGTGAAGGATGCGCTCATCGCAGGTCGAGACATGCCTGCGGGTAGTTTGATTTCACTTGGTGTAGGCTCGGCCAATCGAGACGAGAGTCAGTTTCCCCTGGCGGATCAATTCGACGTGACGCGCAAGCCCAATAAGCAGCTCGCTTTTGGTCATGGAGATCATGCTTGCGTTGGCATGAATGTCGCGCGTATGGAGGCGCGAATCGCCATTCGAGGCTTGTTAGAGCGCTTTCCTGGCATGGAGCTCACGGCAGATCCTATTCGCGATCGCCGAGTACGTTTTCGCGGCTACCAGAGCATCCCCATTGCGCTTCATTCAAAATGATGTAAAAGTCACCGACAAATGGGTCCGAACGCGTATATTCAGCAGGCTCCGGCAATGCTTTAGTAGCCGATACGGTTGGCCCTGTCCCATTGTTTCCTTAAGATTGTTAGGTCGCGTTACCTTTTATGAGTTCTAAATCTAAACCTTCTCATGACTCCGCTACGCCTCGTTCAACTAAGCCGGCCTCAGAGACCCTAAGGGATGAGGCGATTCAGGCCTCTCTGCAATTAGAGCAGGAGCTGGAGGCGGCCCATCGACTCGCGTTGGATTTTGAGCAAGAGGTCCATTCGCTCAGTAACCGGGTCGTCGAAAAGTTGGAAGGCGAGGTCAGTATGTTGACCTCCACCTTGAATAGCCTACTCAGCACCTTAGCCAATCGTCTTCAAGAAAAAGACCCCCAGTTGGCCGAGTTAGCGCGCATTGGCTTGAGAAGCACCGACACCTTGCAAGCTGAAGTGAAAGACATGTTGCTGGCACTTCGAAAAGCCGACCCAGACGTGCATGGCCTCTTTGAATCGATTGATCGTCTTACCAAAGAATGGAAGGCCAAAGAACCTAATATTCGCTTTGAGTTTATGTGCGACCCGCCTAGTGCTTCTGCCTTCGGATTTCCCGAGACTCCGATCGAAGCCTTCACTCAGCGAGTGGCTGAGGCGGCAATCGATCGCGCCGTGAATCTTGGCGGCGCCAAGTTGGTGGTTATTTCGATGAGCCGCAACCACAAAGAGATGCGCTTGCAGGTCATTGACGATGGCGGCCCGCCCGCTCAGAGCCCAGGTCATCATTGGAAATCCTTGAAGCAAAAGGCAGAGGCTTTAGGGGGTACGTTGCACTTAGATCGAGCCGATTCTGGTGGTGGCGAGGCGCTTCTGAAGCTTGATTGGCTGAGAAAGGTATAATTCATCTTTACCAGCTAGGCTTTCATGACGAAATTTGTCTTTGTCACTGGCGGCGTGGTCTCTTCCTTAGGCAAGGGCATCGCCGCAGCATCAATGGCTGCACTCTTAGAGTCGCGCGGCCTGCGAGTCACCCTCCTCAAATTAGACCCCTACATTAATGTCGACCCGGGCACGATGAGTCCGTTTCAACATGGTGAGGTGTTTGTCACCGAGGACGGTGCCGAAACCGATCTTGATTTGGGGCACTACGAGCGTTTCGTGTCGTCCAAGATGCGCAAGTACAACAACTTCACCACCGGTCAAATTTATGAGTCGGTGATTAAGAAGGAGCGCCGTGGCGAGTACTTGGGAAGGACCGTCCAAGTGATCCCGCATATCACCAACGAGATTCAGGCCTTCGTTGAAAAAGGCGCCGGCATTGGCGATCCCGATCCGGCCCGTAAGTTCGACGTTGCTATCGTCGAGATTGGCGGCACGGTCGGCGATATTGAGTCTTTGCCCTTCATTGAAGCAGCTCGGCAAATGAGCCTGAAGCTCAAGCGTGGCAATTTCTGCTTTGTGCATCTCACCCTGGTGCCTTTTATTGGTTCAGCGGGTGAGTTGAAGACCAAGCCTACCCAACACTCGGTGCAGAAGCTGCGCGAAATCGGTATACAAGCCGATTTACTGTTTTGCCGTGCAGATCGCCGTATTCCCGAAGATGAGCGCGCCAAGATCTCGATGTTCTCCAATGTGGAGATGGACTCGGTCATTTCCGTTTGGGATTCGGACAGTATTTACAAAATTCCCCGCATGTTGCATGAGCAGGGTGTGGATGATTTGCTGTGCAACATCCTTCGGCTCGACTTGCCCAAGGCCGACCTGACGGTGTGGGACCGTTTGGTCGATTCCTGGCAGCATCCGCAGCATGAGGTTCGCATTGGCATGGTGGGCAAGTATGTTGACCTCACCGAGTCCTACAAATCCTTGTCGGAAGCGCTTACCCATGCCGGTATGCACAATAAGTGCCGCGTGATTGTCGACTACATAGACTCTGAGAAAATCGAAACCGACGGCCCTAAAGAATTGGATCAATACGATGCAATTCTTGTCCCTGGCGGCTTTGGTATTCGTGGCACCGAGGGCAAGATTCAAGCGATTCGTTACGCACGTGAAAACAGGATTCCCTATCTTGGCATTTGCTTAGGAATGCAACTTGCGGTGATCGAGTTCTCCCGACATGTCTGTGGCCTTGCCGGAGCGAACAGCACAGAGTTCAACCCTGATGCACCGCACCGTGTGGTGGGGTTGATTACCGAATGGCTGGACCGTGAGGGCCGGGTTGAGAAGCGCGATGAGAACAGTAATTTAGGCGGCTCGATGCGCTTGGGTGCTCAGCGCTGTCCAGTGACGCCGGGTACTTTGGCGGCGAAAATCTACGGCGAATCTGTGAATGAGCGCCATCGCCATCGCTATGAGGTAAACAACCATTATGTTGAACGACTCGAAGCGGCTGGCCTAAAAATCAGCGCCAGGACGCCGAGCGAGTATTTGCCTGAAATCGCTGAGCTTCCTGAGGCAACCCATCCTTGGTTTTTCGGCGTGCAGTTCCACCCCGAATTCACATCGACACCCCGTGATGGTCATCCACTGTTTATCTCTTATGTTCGTGCCGCGATGAATCAAGCGCAAAAGCGTCAAACCGGAGCCTCCGTTCCCGCGAGCTTGGGCAAACCGGTAGCGGCGAGCGCGCCGATTGCCCCATGAGCGTCGCCTAATGAGTGTTACTCGATGATTTTTCCTAGGGTGAAACTGGCTGGTTTTGAAGCGGGGCTGGATCAGCCCCTGTTTTTAATTGCTGGGCCTTGCGTGATCGAGTCGCGTGAGATGGCTTTCGAGACGGCTGGCTTGCTCAAGGAAATCACCAGCGCCCTTGGCATTCCCTTCATTTATAAATCTTCCTTTGATAAGGCCAATCGTAGCTCAGGCACCTCCTTTCGTGGCCCCGGGATGCAGGAAGGTCTTAAAATTTTGTCTGAGGTTCGCGCCCAACTCGGTGTGGCGGTGCTCACCGATGTGCACGACATTGGTCAGATCAAGGAAGTCGCGTCCGTGGTGGATGTTCTACAAACCCCCGCCTTCTTGGTCCGTCAAACCGACTTTATTCATGCCGTCGCCACGTGTGGCAAACCAGTGAATATTAAAAAAGGTCAGTTTCTGGCCCCACACGATATGAAACAGGTGGTACTCAAGGCCCGTAGCGCTGCGCTCGAGGCGGGTGGTGATGGAAAAAACATCATGGTGTGTGAGCGCGGCGCATCTTTCGGCTATAACAATTTGGTCTCCGATATGCGCTCATTGGCGATCATGCGAGAGACTGATTGTCCGGTGGTGTTTGATGCAACCCACTCGGTTCAATTGCCTGGCGGGCAAGGCGATAAGTCGGGCGGCCAGCGTGATCATGTGCCGGTGTTGGCCCGTGCGGCCGTCGCCGTGGGCATTGCGGGCTTGTTTATGGAAACTCACCCTAATCCTGAAAAGGCCATGAGTGACGGCCCCAATGCTTGGCCCTTGTCGAAAATGAAGGCGCTGCTCACCCATTTGCAGGCCTTAGATCGCTTGGTGAAATCGCAAGGTTTTGAAGAACTGCTACTTTAACTACACTTTTTTTGAGGACCATCCATGGCAGCCTATGTCATTGCAAACGTTAAAGTAAGTGACCCAGAAAAGTACAAGGGTTATCAAGCGTTGTCGCCCGGTGCAATTCAATCTGCCGGGGGGGAGTTTTTGGCCCGTGGCGGCGCCGTGAGCGTGCTTGAAGGGCAATGGAAACCAGATCGTATGGTCATCGCCAAGTTTGCCGATGCTGCAGCGGCGAAAGCATTTTACGACTCTGCTTTGTATGTCGAAGCACGTGCTAAACGAGCTGGTGCTACCGAATTTTTCAATATGGTGATTGTGGAAGGAATCTAAGGAATGAGCACGATTGTTGACATCATTGGCCGCGAGATTATCGACTCGCGCGGTAACCCCACCGTGGAATGTGATGTGTTGTTGGAGTCCGGTGCGATGGGACGTGCCGCCGTGCCGTCTGGTGCGTCGACGGGGTCGCGCGAAGCCATTGAACTGCGCGACGGAGACAAGTCCCGGTACCTGGGCAAAGGCGTGTTGAAGGCTGTTGAAAACATCAACACCGAGATTTCAGAAGCTTTAATGGGCTTGGATGCCAATGAGCAGACCTTTGTTGATCGTACCTTGCTGGATTTAGACGGCACCGATAACAAGAACCGGTTGGGCGCAAACGCCACCTTAGCGGTATCCATGGCCGTGGCCAAGGCCGCCGCCGAAGAGTCTGGCTTGCCCTTGTATCGCTACTTTGGCGGCTCTGGCGCGATGGCCCTGCCGGTGCCAATGATGAACGTGATTAATGGCGGCGCTCATGCCAACAATAATCTCGACATGCAAGAGTTAATGATTCTACCGATTGGCGCGCCCACCTTCCGCGAATCGGTGCGCTATGGGGCTGAAGTCTTTCATGCCTTGAAAAAACTGATTCATGACAAGGGCATGTCCACGGCCGTGGGGGACGAAGGAGGTTTTGCTCCCAGCGTGAAGAACCATGAAGAGGCCATCCAGTTGGTTTTGCAAGCCATCGAAAAAGCGGGCTATGAGCCGGGCCGCCAAATTGCGCTGGGTCTGGATTGTGCGAGTTCTGAGTTTTATAAAGATGGCAAATACCATCTTGAGGCTGAAGGCCTTAGCCTGTCATCGAACGACCTGACCAACTTGCTGGCGACTTGGTGTGATAAATACCCAATCATCTCCATCGAAGACGGGATGGCCGAAAACGACTGGGACGGTTGGAAAATTCTCACCGATCGTTTGGGGAAGAAGATTCAGTTGGTAGGCGACGATTTGTTCGTGACCAACACCAAGATTTTGCGTGAAGGGATAAGTCGCGGCATTGCCAATTCGATCCTGATCAAGATCAATCAAATTGGCACGCTTACCGAAACTTTTGCCGCGATTGAACTTGCCAAACGTAGCAATTACACCTCGGTGGTGTCGCATCGTTCTGGCGAAACTGAAGATACAACGATTGCTGATATTGCCGTGGCAACTAACGCGCTGCAGATCAAGACGGGCTCGATGAGTCGAAGTGATCGCACGGCTAAATACAATCAACTGCTCCGCATCGAAGAAGATCTCGGTGACACCGCAGAATACCCAGGGAAAAGTGCCTTCTATAACTTGCGCTAAGGGTTGGTCATTCGCTCTCTTTTTTACTCCCCGCAACGCTTAGGTTAAGCTTCAGGTCTTATGAAGTTACTCAGCATTTCTCTCGTCGCTTTGCTCGCCTTGATCC
>JAYVKZ010000207.1:0-7421 GCA_043767985.1 Betaproteobacteria bacterium | reverse complement strand
CAAGAAAGAAAAGGATGAGGCCTCGATCAAACGGCTTGGGCTGATTGAGGAAGAGATCGAAAAAATCGGTAAAGAGTTAGCTGATTTCGAAGAGTTATTACGTGCCGAAAAAGCCGCTGTGCAAGGCAGCGCTCAAATCAAAGCCGACATTGAAAAGCTGCGCGCACAAATGGTGGACATGCAACGCAAGGGCCAATTCGATAAATTAGCCGAGATTCAATATGGAAAATTACCCGAACTCGAAGGTCGTCTTAAGTCGGCCTCAGATGCAGAAGCCAAATCCCATGTCGGAAAAACTCGCCTGCTCCGCACCCATGTAGGTGCCGAGGAAATCGCCGAAGTGGTCTCTCGTGCCACCGGTATTCCCGTGTCGCGCATGATGCAGGGCGAACGCGAAAAGCTCCTGAAGATGGAAGACAAACTGCATGACCGCGTGGTCGGTCAAGATGAGGCCGTACGCCTGGTGTCGGACGCGATCCGCCGCTCCCGCGCTGGGCTGTCGGACCCGAATCGCCCTTACGGCTCGTTTTTGTTTCTCGGACCTACTGGTGTTGGTAAGACCGAACTTTGCAAGGCTCTGGCCTCGTTCTTGTTTGATACCGACGAGCACATGGTACGTATCGACATGAGCGAGTTCATGGAAAAGCACTCGGTGGCCCGCCTGATTGGTGCACCTCCTGGTTATGTGGGCTATGAAGAGGGCGGGTATCTCACCGAGGCCGTGCGGCGTCGCCCGTACAGCGTGCTCTTGCTGGATGAGATCGAGAAAGCCCATCCTGACGTGTTCAACGTGCTGTTGCAGGTGCTGGATGATGGTCGCTTGACGGATGGGCAGGGACGTACCGTTGATTTTAAAAACACTGTCATTGTGATGACCTCAAATATCGGCAGTCACGATATCCAGCGTTTGTCAGCCGACCCTGCAACCAATGATCCTGAGCTCATCAAGGCGGCAGTCATGGACGAAGTGAAGAAGGCCCTTCGCCCCGAGTTCATCAATCGCATTGATGAGATCGTGGTATTTCATGGCCTAGATGCGAAGAACATTGCTTCGATTGCCAAGATTCAGTTGCGCTTGCTGGAGGCCCGCTTGAGAGAGCGTGAGATGGTGCTGACGGTCAGTGATGCTGCCTTGATGGAGATTGCCAAAGTAGGCTTTGATCCGGTGTATGGCGCGCGCCCTTTGAAGCGAGCTATTCAGCAGCAAATTGAGAACCCGTTGGCGCGATTGGTGTTGGAAGGAAAGTTTGGACCGAAGGACGTGATTCCCGTGGAATTTGTGGATGGAAAGTTCTCTTTTGAGCGAGTGGTACATTAGCGGCCCGTATCACTTTTTGTAAGAGCTTTTTGTCCTATGTCTGAGGTTCAAACGACGGCTTCCAAGCTGGTCCAAGCAAGTATTGTTAAATTAATTGCTGAAGAGCTCAAGGCTAGGCCAGAACAGGTCATCGCTGCGATTCATTTACTCGATGAGGGGGCGACTGTCCCCTTCATCTCTCGCTATCGTAAAGAGGTGACGGGGGGTCTAGACGATACGCAGTTGCGTAACTTGGAAGAGCGCCTGGGTTATCTGCGCGAGCTGGAAGACCGCCGAGCCGCCGTGATCGACAGCGTGGAGCAGCAAGGCAAGATGACGCCTACGCTCTTGCTCGCCATGCGCGGTGCAACCACCAAACAAGAACTCGAAGATCTCTACCTTCCTTATAAAGTAAGGCGTCGAACCCGTGCGCAGATTGCGAAAGAGTTGGGTCTAGAGCCATTGGCGGACGCCTTGCTTGCTGATCCAACCCTAGATCCGCAAGAGGAAGCCAAAAAGTACTTCAAGCCAGGCGATGAGAAAGGCGAGGGCGCCGTCGCCGATACCAAGACCGCTCTGGATGGCGCTCGCGATATTCTTGCTGAGCGTTTTGCCGAGCAAGCCGAGATCTTGGCACCCCTGCGCGAACAATGGTGGACCCAAGGCTTTATCGTCGCCAAGGTGGTTGAAGGCAAACAAATTGAAGGCGAGAAGTTTCGCGATTACTTCGACCACAGCGAAGCGCTCAATGCCGTGCCCTCGCATCGTGCGCTGGCCTTGTATCGTGGCCGTCAAGCCGGTATTTTGACTCTAAAGATTGCCCTGGATGAGGCCCAAGAGGCGCTCACCCCGCATCCTTTCATCATTAAATTGGGCGGTCTGCTCAAGCTCGCTGAAGCTTTCCGCCTGCAACGCAAGGCCGACGCCTGGCTCGCTGAAGTCACTCGCTGGACTTGGCGCGTCAAGTTATATCCGCATTTCGAAACAGAATTATTCGGTCGCGTCCGAGAACAGGCCGAGGCCGAAGCGATTCGGGTGTTTGGCGCCAACTTGAAAGATCTGATGTTGGCTGCACCGGCAGGCCCCAAGGTTGTGATGGGCTTGGACCCTGGTATTCGCACCGGTGTGAAAGTCGCCGTGGTCGATGCTACCGGCAAAGTTCTGGATACCTCAACGATTTATCCACATGAACCACGCCGAGATTGGCAGGGCTCGCTCTACACCTTGGCTGCCCTGGTACAGAAGCATGGCGTCAATTTAATTGCGATTGGCAACGGTACGGCGTCGCGAGAAACTGAGAAATTGGCCGCAGAGTTAATTGCAATGGCCGCCAAGGTCGAGGGCATTATTCCGCCCAAGAAGGCTGTAGTCTCTGAAGCCGGTGCATCGGTTTACTCAGCCAGTGAGCTCGCCGCCAAAGAGTTTCCAGATCTCGACGTGAGCCTGCGCGGTGCCGTCTCGATTGCCCGTCGTCTGCAAGACCCCCTTGCCGAGTTGGTGAAGATCGACCCAAAGGCGATTGGTGTCGGTCAGTATCAGCACGACGTCAATCAGCGTGAACTGGCCAAGCGCCTCGATACGATTGTCGAGGATTGCGTCAATGCGGTCGGTGTCGATGTCAATACCGCCTCGGCCGCATTGTTGGCGCGCGTGTCTGGCATGAGCAATCAAGCCGCCCAGCGCGTGGTGGGCTATCGCGATCAACATGGCGCCTTCCAGGACCGCTTGACGCTCAAGGAAGTGCCCTACATCAGCGCCAAGGTGTTCGAACAAGCAGCGGGTTTCTTGCGTATTTCGAATGGTAAGAATCCGCTCGATGCCTCTGCGGTTCATCCTGAGGCCTATCCGGTCGTCGAGCGCATTCTCGCCAAAGTCAAGCTTGGCATGTCGGAGTTGATGGGCAATCCTAAAGCTTTGTCGCAACTCAAGCCACTCGAATTCAGCGATGAGAAATTCGGTGAGCCGACTGTTAAAGATATTTTTAAAGAGCTTGAAAAGCCAGGCCGCGATCCACGCGGTGAGTTTAAATCCGCCAGCTTCGCTGAAGGGGTCGAAGGTCTGGGTGATTTGAAAATTGGCATGAAGTTGCAGGGCACGGTCACCAATGTTGCGAACTTTGGTGCCTTTGTCGACATTGGCGTGCATCAAGATGGCTTGGTCCATATCTCCCAGCTCTCCGATAAATTTGTCTCCGACCCGCGTGAGGCGGTGAAAGTAGGTCAAGTGGTGACTGTGACCGTGGTGGAGGTGGATATCCCCAGAAAACGGATCGCGCTCACCATGAAAAGCGGACCGCTGCCTGCGGCTCGAGCGGCTGATGGTGCTAGAGTTTCTCCCTCGGGTGCTGCTCAACGTCCCCAAGGCGCGGGGTCTCGCTCGGATCAAGGGTCGCGCTCTAACCATGCCCCACGGCAGTCGCAGCCTCTGGCGGGCGGCTTTGGCGCCGCACTAGCGGATGCCTTAAAGAAGCGATAAAAAATCGTCAATCAGTCATTCGAATATTTGTCTAAAAGGATTCGTCATTGTGTTAGATATCTTGATTCGCGGTGCCCGAGTATTCGATGGACTGGGCAATCCTGGGGTGGTGGTTGATGTCGGTATTCAGGCGGACAAAGTCGTTGCGCTCGGTACTGCTGCTCGCCCAACACTCGCTCACGCTGCGCGAGAAATCATCGAGGCGCAAGGCCTCGCCTTAATGCCTGGCATTGTTGATAATCACACGCACTACGATGCGCAAGTGACTTGGGACAGCGCATGCAGTCCTTCACCGCAAATGGGTGTCACCACTGCTGTGATTGGCAATTGCGGGTTTACGATTGCACCCTGTCGTCCCGAGCATCGTGACGTCATTATGCGTAATCTGACTCAAGTCGAGGGCATGTCCATCGATGTGCTGCGCGAGGGTATTGATTGGCAGTTCGAGTCTATCGCTGAGTACTTCGACTTCGTCGAGAAGCGCGGCAGCCTAATGAATCTCGCGGGATTTGTGGGCCATTCCTCGGTACGCACCTATGTGATGGGCGATCAGGCCTCAAGCCGTGAAGCGACTCTAGATGAAGTTGCGCAGATGAAGGCTTTGGTGCTTGACGGCCTCAAAGCCGGTGCGATTGGATTTGCAACCAGTACATCACCTGCCCACAACGGTGAAGGGGGTGTCCCGATGCCCTCACGCTTGGCCAGTGACGAAGAATTAAGCACCCTGGTGGGTACGCTGGGTGAAGCCCGCAAAGGGGTCTTCATGTTGACCAAGGGTGGCCATACCAAGATCGACTTCTTGGCCTCCCTTTCCGAACAAACTTCACGACCGGTGGTGATTGCGGCTCTTTTGCATAACTCCACCAATCCCGGTGTGGTGTTCGATGATCTTGATCGTATCCAAGCGGCACGTGGGCGAGGGCTAAGCGTTCACGGTGCAATCTCGCCTTGCCCCTTGACGAATGATTTTACTTTACGCTCGCCTTATCCTGTCGAAGGCCTGGTGGCATGGCGCCCGGCCTTGTCCTTGAAGGGGGAGGCTCTTAAATCGAAACTCGCCGACAAAGCCTTTCGGGACGCCGTGCGCACTGAGGTCGCAGCGCCGGCCACCTTCCGTATCTTCAATGGCGAATGGCATAAGGTCAACGTCGTCGAAACCAAACGCCCTGAACATGCTTCGTACGAGCATCAAAGCATCGCCAGCTTAGCCGCCAAAGTCGGGCAAGATCCGCTAGACTTTATGCTCGATCTTGCCATCAGCGAAGATCTCGATACGGTCTTTAGCGCGGTCTTGCTGAACTCTGATGAAGAGGCCGTAGCTCGCATGCTCAAGCATCCCGCCAGCCTGGTCTCACTGTCCGATGCGGGCGCCCATTTGACGTTTTTCAATGACGCCGGTTTCGGTTTGCACTTGCTTGGGCATTGGAGCCGTCAGTTGGGCGTCTTAACGCTTCCCGAGGCCATTCGCAAGATCACCTCCGAGCCTGCGAAAATATTTGGCATCCAGCAGCGCGGCTTGATCGATGAGGGCGCCTACGCCGATCTTATGTTGTTTGACCCCGAGCGAGTCAATCGTGGGCCGAAGTATCGTGCAAATGACCTACCGGCGGGCGGATCACGCTTATTGACACCTGGCATTGGCGTGCACGGTGTGTGGGTCAATGGGCAACGCATTGTGGGCGAGGATGGGGAATTGACGCCAAGCGCCCTTGAAAATACGTCACTGCCTGGCAAGTTTTTAAGAGAGTTCGCTTAAGCACTATTTCCAACTATCGGGCGAGCTCCCTAGTTGTTGGCCCAATTGAAAAAGCAATTTCATTTCGGCTTCATCAAAATCGAGTGAGTCGCGTTCAAGACGTACTCCCGAGGGAATGGCCAAAACCCGCATGTCCACGCCTTGTGCCTTGCTGAGTAGTTGCAAGCGAGCGAGGTTATTGGCGAGATTGCTTCGTTGAGAATGATTAATAGTGGCGACGGCAATGGCTGTCATGCCCGGGTCCACTGGGCGATTATTCTCGACTTCGATTTGCTGATTAACTAGTGCATAGAGCACCACCTTGATGGCCTTGCGATCAATGCTCACTGAACGTATTGCATTATTGAGATCGGACAAGAGGCCAGGGACCAGTAGCGGAGACTCAATCCCTCCGTCCACATGCATTTGCTGGTAAGTCTGTTCCTCAAAAACCACGGTAAAGTACACCGGCGGGAAGATTAACGGCACCGAACTTGAGGCCAACAAAACATCTCGAATTTTCGGTACTCTATCGGGAGAACCTCCATTGGCAATGGCGCCAAGATCCCAAATGACACTTCGTTGTAAATCGAGATCCGTGGTCCCGACGAACAAGCGACGCCCGCGAGAATGCTCTCGACCCAATTCTTCGACGAAGGCGTCTGTCACTAGCTCGCGGATCAGGGCGCGCAGTGGCCCCGGGTCTTTGATGGAGAGTTCTTTGAACACCTGAGCAAGCGGACGGTTGATGTAAATTCTTGACGCCTGAATATTGTTGTAGAGCTTCGTCAACGTGTCGTCATAACGCGGACCAAGGAATATAAGGGGCGCCATGAGCGCGCCGGTGGATATTCCCGTTACTACATCAAACTCAGGCCGATCACCACGTTGGGTCCAGCCCTCGATCACGCCAGCCCCAAAAGCCCCATTGGCCCCACCACCCGAAAGCGCTAACATCGTCACCGGGCGCCCCTTCGGGTTTTCGGCTAAGCGCGTGCTTAAGGCACGGGCAAGGTCTCCACGGATTAAGTCATTGCCGAGCGCGGTTTTGGTCGTAATGGCGCCCTCTGGCAGCATTTCACGGCCCATTTGCGGCAAAGCAGGGGGGCGTACCGCAGTACAGGCGCTTAGAACGAGGCCGAATAAAAAAATCTTTGCCACAAAGCCAATAATGGCCTCAAGCTCCATTATTATTAGTTGCATGCCTGGGGAATTACAGGGCACCCTCGCCATCTTCTCTTTATTCATTTTTATAGGAACTGCCACAATGAAATTTCGCTTCCCAGTAGTCATTATCGACGAAGATTGGAAGTCCGATTCGGCGAGCGGTCTGGGCATCCGCGCTTTAGGGAAAGCGCTTGAAGAACAAGGAATGGAAGTCGTCGGTGGTTTTACCTATATTGATGTGGGTATGGTCGCCAATCAAGCCGCTCGAGCCTCTGCTTTCATTGTGTCCATTGATGATGAAGAAATTAATGTGGACGGGCTGGAGAGTGTCGCGATTACAGAATTGCGAAAGTTCATTAATGAGACGCGCCGACGTAACCCCGACATTCCGATTTTCTTGTTTGGCGAAACTCGGACCTCGCAGCATATCCCCAATGAGGTTTTGAAAGAGCTTCACGGCTTCATTCATATGTTCGAAGATACGCCGGAGTTTGTGGCGCGCTTGATCATTCGTGAATGCAACAAGTATCTTGGTTCGGTGGCACCCCCATTCTTCAAGGCCTTGGTGAACTATGCCAACGATGGGTCCTACTCATGGCATTGCCCTGGCCATTCGGGCGGTGTAGCGTTTCTAAAGAGCCCGGTGGGGCAGATGTTTCACCAGTTTTTTGGCGAGAACATGTTACGCGCTGACGTGTGCAATGCCGTTGATGAACTCGGCCAACTTCTAGACCATACCGGACCAGT
>JAYVKZ010000206.1:0-32280 GCA_043767985.1 Betaproteobacteria bacterium | reverse complement strand
GGCGAAGGCTTCGTTCAATTCAATCCAGCCGAGATCATCGAGCTTTAGGCCAGCGTTTTTTAACGCGGCAGGAATCGCTTCTTTGGGACCAATACCCATAATCTCAGGTGGGACACCCCGCACGGCGAAGGACACAAATCTCGCCAGTGGGACCAGGTTGAACTGCTTGAGTATCTTCTCGCTCACCAAAATTAAAGCACCTGCACCGTCCGAGGTTTGCGAGCTATTACCCGCCGTCACAGTACCCATACCCGTAGGTCGTCCGCCGGCGTCTTTGGGCGAAGCAAAGACTGGGCGCAATTTAGATAACGCTTCGAGGGTGGACTCCGCGCGCGGGCCTTCATCCTGCGACACTGTACGGCTATTCACCATCAATTCACCGGACGCCAGATTAGGTAATTTCTCAACCACATCCACCGCGCAAATTTCGTTGTTGAAATCACCTGCCAATTGAGCTGCAATAGCCTTTTGATGCGACTTCAAGGCAAACTCGTCTTGCGCTTCGCGCGACACCTTCCACTGCTGAGCGACTTTCTCTGCCGTCATCCCCATGCCATAGGCAATACCAATGTTTTCATTGTTGTCGAAGACATGCATATTGATCGAAGGCTTGTTGCCCATCATGGGAACCATGCTCATCGACTCGGCGCCCGCCGCGATCATTACGTCGGATTCGCCGACGCGAATACGGTCGGCGGCCATCGCTACCGCGCTTAGGCCCGAGGCGCAAAAACGATTCACCGTGATGCCACCTACCGAATTGGGCAAGCCCGCGAGCAGCGCACCAATACGCGCCATGTTGAGACCCTGCTCACCCTCAGGAATGGCGCAGCCCACAATTGCATCTTCGATCAACTTGGGATCGAGATTAGGCACCTGAGCCAGGGCCGAGCGCAGTGCAACCACCAGCAAATCATCGGAGCGCATATTGCGAAACATGCCCTTGGGGGCTTTGCCAATCGGGGTGCGGCTCGCCGCAACAATGTAGGCATCTTGAAGTTGTTTACTCATGGAAAATCCTAGAAATTCTTGTCTATGATGGGCAGGCTTAATTGCGGAGCGCTAATTACGTACTGGTTTGCCGGTTTGCATCATGCCCATAATTCGCTCTTGCGATTTTGGGTGGGTCAACAAGCCACAGAATGCTTTGCGCTCAAGCGTCATCAAATACTCTTCGCTGACCATCGTACCCGCCTCGATATCGCCACCGCACATCACCTCGGCAATGGTTTTGCCCAAATGGAAATCGTGCGCAGTAATAAACGCCCCATCACGCATATTGACAAGCTGCGCCATGATCGTGGCAATCCCAGGTCGACCCGCCACGGGGAAGAGCGCCTTCATCGGAGGACGATAGCCCGCATCATGCATCGCCTTGGCCTCGCGGACAGCAATGTAGAGCAGTTCGTGAGGATTGAAGACGATCGAATCGCTGTCCAGGAGGTAGCCCATCTTGCGCGCTTCGATGGCACTCTTGGCGACATTGGCCGTGGCCGCATTCATGAAGTATCGGGTGAGAAACTGTAATAGATAAGCCTCCGGCGCAGCGGTACGCTCTTCAGCCGCGCGACGGGCACCATACACCAGACCTCCTGCACCAGGGATCAAACCGACACCCACTTCCACCAAGCCGATGTAGCTCTCGAGATTCGCCACACGCTTGTTACAATACACTGCAAGCTCACAACCGCCGCCTAGTGCGAGACCGCTCACGGCTGCGACGGTGGGCACATTCGCGTAGCCCAGGCTGAGCATCGCCTCTTGCAGCTTCTTCTCTTCGGGCTCGATGGCTTTCGCGCCGCCTTTCATAAAGGTGGGCAGCATCGCCTCCAGATTGGCACCGGCCGAGAACGCACCACCGGTGAGCGCCGTCGGACTCCATACAACCAGACCCTTGTAGCTTGCTTCAGCCAGAGCCACACCCTTGTTGATCGCCTCAACGACACCGGCACCCAAGGTATTCATCTTGCTACGCAAGCTCAGGATCACCACATCGTCGAGACCACGCTCGGATAAGGTCCACAAACGAGCTTCTTCGTTCTCAAACAGCGTTGAGCCAAAGCTGGCCGGATCTCTAGGAATTTGACCGAAGACACTGGCTCGGAAGACTTGCCGACCGTAGACCGGTAAATCCGATACAGGCACATAGGCTTTCTTGCTCGGGCTCCATGAGCCTTCCGGCTTATGAACGCCATCACGCCCATCCGTTACCCAGGCTGGCATCGGTGTATTGCACAAGGCCTTACCCGCCGCGATATCTTCATTGATCCAGGCCGCCACTTGGCTCCAGCCCGCCGCTTGCCAAAGCTCGAATGGGCCTTGCTTTTGGCCAAAGCCAAAGCGCATGGCCAGATCGAGATCACGGGCATTGTCGGCAATGGTCTCGAGATGCACGGCAATATAGTGGAAGGTATCCCTTAAAATCGCCCAGACAAACTGCGCTTGAGGATTGCTCGATTCACGTAGAAGTTTTAATCGCTCAGCCAGGTCTTTCTTTTTGAGAATACGGGCTACAGTCTCGTCGGCCTTGCCGCCCCCTGCCACATACTCACCTGTGGTCAGATCCAAACGCAGGATGTCGCGGCCGACCTTCTTGTAAAAACCCGCGCCCGTCTTTTGTCCGAGTGCGCCCGCTGCTAACAGCTTAGCAATGGGCGCAGGCGTTGCAAAGTGCGCAGCGAACGGGTCATTACTTCTACCCTCGCCACCCACACGCAAGTTGTCTTGCATGGTCTTGATAACATGGCCCATCACGTCGAGGCCAACGACATCGGCCGTGCGAAACGTCGCCGATTTAGCGCGTCCCATTTTTTCGCCCGTGAGGTCATCCACAATATCAATGGGAAGATTAAATTTCTGGGCTTCGATGACGGTGGCGAGAATGCCAAAAATACCGATGCGATTGGCAATGAAGTTTGGCGTATCCTTGGCACGAATCACACCCTTGCCCAAGACTCTCGTTAAGAAATCCTCAAGCTGGTTCAAGATCTCTGGCTGGGTCGCACTGGTCGGAATGAGCTCGGCCAAATGCATGTAACGCGGCGGGTTGAAGAAATGCACGCCGCAAAAGCGGGATTTCAAATCAGCGTCAAGCATGCCGTCGGAGAGCTTGGTGATCGACAGGCCAGAAGTATTGGTCGCGAAGATGGCCTTGGGTGCAATGAAGGGAGCAACCTTCGCGTACAGGTCATGCTTCCAATCCATGCGCTCGGCAATTGCCTCGATGACGAGGTCGCAGTCTTTGAGCAATTCGAGATCGGTCTCGTAGTTGGCGGGCTGGATCGATGCAGCGAGATCGATATGGCCTAAGGGCGCCGGGCTGAGTTTCTTCAAACCCTCAATCGCCTTGAGCACGATCGCGTTCTTGTCGGGGGCAGGTCCGCCGTCCTTCGCTTTTGCAGCGAGGTCAAACAAAATAACGGGCACCTTGGCATTGACACAGTGTGCGGCAATTTGCGCACCCATCACACCCGCGCCCAAGACGGCGACTTTTCTCACATTGAAATGCGACATTAAAACTTCCTTAATTAAAACCGGACTACTCGCGAATCCAGGTCTGGGTACGTCCTAAAAGTGGGGCGCCGACAAAGCCGCGGACTTCCAGCTTTTTGCCGTCATCGATCAACTTCAAGCGGGCCTTGTAGGTTTTGCCATTGTTCGGATCGAGGATGGTGCCACCTTCCCACCATTCGGCACCCTTTTTGAGACCGGCAATGATTTGCATGCCTGCGACAGGCTTATCCTTCAAGGCACCTTCGCACGCTTCGCACTTGGCATCTTCTTGGCCCTTGGTTAAAACTTTCTCGATCTGGCCGCTCAACACACCACTGCTTTCTGTGATGCGTATCAGGCCCTTGGCCTCCTTGGTTTTATCATCAATGTTCTTCCACAGCCCAACCGGCGAATCGGCCTGGGCAAAGGCACTCGCGGCTGCAACGCCGAGCGCAGCGAACAGACTGGCTTTCGCAATCATTTTTTCAAACGCAAACATCATCCTTCTCCTTGGTGGGGTATCCGCTGAGCGGCTACCCGGGTTCATCAATCTTGGTTGATCAAAAGAGTTCCGCTTCTAAATCCATCAAGGGCGCGGCACCACTACGAGCCACGCGGATTAAGGAAGCTGTCTCAGGCTGCAATTTAGCAAAATAGAAGCGCGCTGTCGCCAACTTCGCTTTATAAAAATTGTCGCCACTCGACTGCTTGTCTAAGGCGATCTTGGCCATACGCGCCCAGAGGTAGGATAGGACCAAATGACTCACTACACGTAGGTAAGGCACCGCAGCAGCGCCCGCTTCGTCTTGATTGCCGAAGGCTTTCATACCAATTTCAGTCGTGAGCTTTTCAACCTTCTGGCCCAGATCGGCGAGCGGGTTGATGAATTCGGCCATGTCTTCGCGATGGCCTTCGCTCTCAATGAGGTCGGAAACCAACTTACCAAACGCTCTTAAGGTGGCTCCATTATTGGACAACACTTTCCGGCCGAGCAAATCTAGCGATTGAATGGTATTGGTGCCTTCGTAAATCATGTTGATGCGCGAGTCCCGCACCAATTGCTCCATACCCCATTCGCGAATGTAGCCATGGCCCCCGAACACTTGCAGGCCCAGGCTGGTACATTCCCAACCCGCATCGGTAATGAAAGCTTTCACAATCGGGGTCAACAAGGCGACCAATTGCTCAATGGTCTTGCGCTCCTGAGCGTCCGGGTGATTCTCATATTGATCGATCATCAGGCTTACCCAGTAGGCCAGCGCTCTTGAGCCTTCAGTATAGGCACGTTGAGTCAGTAACATGCGGCGTACGTCGGGGTGCACAATAATCGGATCCGCTTGCTTGTCTGGGGCTTTGGGGCCCGACAAAGAACGGCTTTGAATACGCTCCTTGGCATAGGCGGCGGAGTTTTGATAGGCGGCTTCCATCAGTCCGAGCGACTGCATGCCCACACCCAAACGAGCCGCATTCATGAAAATGAACATCGCATTGAGGCCCTTGTTGGCCTCACCGACGGGCCAACCCACCGCACCGTCCAGGTCCATCACGCAGGTTGCATTGCCGTGGATGCCCATCTTCTCTTCAATGCGGGCGCATTGGATGCCGTTGCGAGCACCAATGCTGCCATCCGCATTAGGGATGAATTTGGGAACCAAGAAGAGTGAAATGCCCTTCACACCGGGAGGCGAATCGGTCATACGGGCCAACACCAAGTGAATGATGTTCTCACTCATGTCATGTTCACCGGCCGAGATAAAAATTTTCGTACCCGTAATCTTGAAACTGCCATCAGGCTGAGCTTCGGCTTTGCTGCGGAGCATGCCGAGATCGGTGCCGCAATGCGGCTCAGTCAGACACATCGTGCCAAGCCATTGACCGGACACAAGTTTAGGCAAGTAGGCAGCTTTCAAGGCATCACTGCCGTGATGTGCCAAGCAAGCGTAAGCACCGTGGGTGAGGCCCGGATACATCGTCCACGCCTGATTTGTGGAGTTCATCATCTCCTGGAAGCCGGTTTGGATGATATGGGGCAAGCCTTGGCCACCGTGCTCGTCAGCGCAAGACAGGGAAGGCCAACCCGCCTCGCAAAACTTCACGAAGGCTTCCTTAAAGCCCTTAGGAGTTTTGACGACACCGTTACCCAGATGGGTACAGCCTTCTTCATCACCACTTTGGTTGATCGGTAGCAGCACCTCGGCGCAAAACTTGCCGCCCTCTTCCAGCACTTGGTCGATCAACTCGCGATTGACTTCCTTATGCTTTGGCAGGGTTTGCAGCACGCCTTCGGCATTGAGCAACTCATGCATGACGAATTGCATTTCACGAAGTGGTGGAGTGTATTGAGGCATTTTTCTTCCTTTATTACTGAAGAATTGAAGGTTTTAAAACAGGGGATTGATGATTAATTTGGGGTGTCATGCGCGCTTTGATCAGCCGATCAAAACTTCGGCGGGAGCGTGCAACGGCATCCGGGGTATTCAAAAGCCTCGCGTCATGATGCAGGGCCAAGATGACACTGTAGAGATCAAAAATAAGATCAGAAGTCATCTCCTGAGCATCATCGCCCGGATCTAGATGGCCTTCGTCAAGCGACTGGCGAATGGCTTTACTAACCTCGCGCTGCCAGGCTTTGACTCTGGCGACAAGTGCTTCACGTACCGGGCCGGGCCGGTCGTCATACTCCGCAGCACCGGAGATCCAGATGCATCCGTGGGTTGCTTCAAGCACCGTGTTTTCTAGCCAGTGCTCGAAGATCGCGACCAATCGGGGGAGTCCGCGAGCAGCGCTAAGACTGGGCTTGAGAACATCATCGACGAAGCGGCGCTCATATTCCTTGAGCACAGCAATCTGAAGGTCTTCGCGCGATCCAAAATGAGCAAAGACACCGCTTTTACTCATTTGCATGAGATCGGCCAAGGTGCCAATGGTGATGCCCTCCAAGCCCTGCTGTGCCGCTAAGCCAACGGCAGAGTTTAGGATCGCGGCGCGAGTTTGCTCGCCTTTGCGTAGGGGTTTCGGGTCAGACATTCGGGAGAATTAGCCAGGTGAGTTCAAAAAAGAACGAACGACCGTACTATTTTCTAGTCTGGGTGTCTTGTCAATTCATTAATAGACGAATGGGGGGTAATTTAGGATAGGAACTCTATTGGTGCGCTGCGTCAATTAGCGAACCCTGAGCAATCTATGACACGGGTTAGGAGATCTAAAGCGATACCGTTATGAAGGCGCAAACACCGATTGAAGCGTTGCAAGCGTTCGCATAAGCGTTGCTTTTGGTATCGCACCCTCGCGCCGAACTAAGCGACTCTTATCGATCGTCCGAATCTGATCCAAAAGAATCAAACCAGTTTTACCTTTGAATGCAATGGGTATTCGAAAGGCCGCTGGATGAGAACCTGTTGTCATGGGCGCTACGATCACTGTTCGTAGGTGATCGTGCATTTCAGGAGGCGAAATGAGAACGCAAGGCCTAGTTTTTTGAATCTCGCTGCCAACCGTTGGGTCGAGTTGCGCCAACCAAATCTCTCCAGTGACAACGGATTTCGTCGTTACCACGTCACTTCCGAATCAGCGTCATTGTCGAATTCAGGCCAAACGAGCCCATCGTCCTCAAGCTCGGCAATTCGTAGGCTATCGGCGGCCCATCCGTCGCGGGAGTGGCGCTTGAATGGTCGAATTTCAATGACCCCATTCACAACTTGAAGATCTGCAACGTCGACCAAACCTGTTTGCTCCAAGATCGGCTTGGGAATGAGCAGCCCACGCGAATTGCCCATAGCACGAATTGCAACTTTCATGACAACTCCTTTCAGTAAGCACGATGTTATCACTCGACAGGCGAAAAGATCAAGCTAAGACTGTCGAAACTTTTTACAAAATAGCTTGAGCCACGAAGTATTGACGCGCTTAAAAATAGCGATAGTTGCCCGCAGGCGGGAAAAAGTTTGATCAATACAGCGAACCTCGCGGATTTCCAGTCTTTTGCTGGCTGGTCCGGTACTAGTTACGCGCCGATTGCCGGCGTCGCGTGGGGCCTCTTCACCCTCGACAGTGCCGCAGGCTACCAGAACGGCTCAATGAGATCAGTCCCTTGTGCGCTGCAGCACTACGGTCGCAGTTAAACCGAACTGGCGACTTGGTTTTGAAGCACTCAGCCATTTCACCATTCCTGAATGGTTTGACCTGCGTCTAGGAATACTCCCGCCTAGTCCGGACGAATATTCTTGGCTCGAATGATTTTGGCCCACTTCTCGGTGTCGTGTTTAAGAATCGCTGCAAGTTCTTTAGGCGTAGATGGCGCAGGCTCGGTACCGGACTTCAATAGTCTATCCTTTAATTGCGGGTTATCCATAGTTTGACGCACGGCCTTGTTAAGCGCCTCCAAGGTTACTGCCGGGGTCTTGATCGAGGCAAATAGGGCATACCAGTTATTGGTATCCACATTTTTGATGCCCTGCTCTTCCAATGTTTTTACATCGGGTAAGGCGGGGTGGCGGCGACTCGCGGCTAGGCCGAGTGCCTTTAACTTCCCACCACGGACATGTCCGATTAATCCAGGAATATCACCAAAGAAACCAGCGATCTGCCCGCCCATCAAGTCAGTGATCGCAGGGGCAGCGCCTTTGTAAGGAATATGCAAGACCTTTGCGCCAGAGGCATCCCCGAACTGTTCAATCGCCATATGAGGAATGCTGCCCGTGCCCGTTGAACCAAAGGTGGCAGGCTCTTTCTTGGCCTTGGTATTGGCGACAAACTCGGCGGCATCCTTCGCCGGATCGGCAGGGTTGACGACGAATAGTTCAACGTTACTGGCGACCATGGATACCGGTGCAAAGTCTCGCTGCATGTCGTACTGCAGCTTTTCGTAAAGCGAGGGGTTGATGGCTACGGCACCGACGCTGCTGAACCAAAGTGTACTGCCATCGGGTTCAGAGCGCATGACTTCGGATGCGGCGATTGCGCCGTTTCCGCCGGGCTTGTTCTCGATCAGCACGGGTCGCCCTAGCTCCTTGCTGAGTTGCTCACCCACTGCACGCGCCACGATATCCACAGGCCCACCGGGCGGAAAGGCGACGATCAGCCTGAGAGGCTTGGGTTGGGCGTTGCCACTCGACATCGGCGCGAGACACGCTACAACACTAAGCAAAAGCGCGACAATTAAGCGAATGAACATGGGAAGTCTCCGAACCAAACTATTAGGAAGTAAAAATCATTGGGCAGCATCAATGAGCGACATCAATGAGCAACGTTCAGCGCTACCAAAAAACGCGACACCATATTGTAGGCAGCAATGGTAGCCACGATCTCCACCGTCAGCCTAGGGTCGAACAGAGCACGCACGTGATCCATCAAGGCATCAGGTACTTCGATGTTCAAAGTCATGGCATCGGTCAGCTCCAGAAGCAAGGCCTCGGTCGCTGAGAAGATGCTGGACAACGGCTTGTCGCGAACCGCCGCGATTTTCTCGGGGGGCACGCCAGCACGCTCGGCATGAGGGACATGGGCCTCAAACTCAAAACTCGCCCGATTCAACACCGCCACCCGCAGAATCATCAGCTCTCGCAAATCGGCGGGAACGGCCGTTTGATTGCGCACCGCCGTGAGCATGCGCTCCCAGCCCGAGGCGATCGGCCCACTATTGAGGAGCACTTGATACAGCAAAGAAACGCGACCACGCTCGGCCATAATTCTTTGTTCAACCTCTGCCAGCTCGGGTCGGGTGCCCGGCGCAACTGGCGGCACTCGTAAGGCTTTTGCCGCACTCATTAATCACACCTCGCTGTCATACCACCATCCACCACAATTTCGGTACCGGTGATGAAACGCGCTTCATCACTGGCCAAGAACAACACGGCGTTGGCAGTATCCCGGCCATCGCCCATAAACCCTAGAGGAATGCGCTTCGTTCTTTGCGCGAGCAAGGCCTCAACATCCCCGCCAGTTCTTTGCCCGGCCAGACGAGCTTCCACCATCGGCGTGTGCAACTGGCCGGGGACAACGCAGTTCACTCGCACCCCGTGCGCGGCATGCTGCACCGCTACGACCTTGGACAAATGAATCACACCCGCCTTGGTCGCGGCATAGGCGACTTGCGCACTGCCCGTCGAACGCTGGCCGGAGGTCGAGGCGATATTGACAATCGCACCGGACTTCTTCTCAAGCATAAAGGGCAGCACATGCTTGCAGGCCAAGAACACACTCTTCAAGTTTTGGTCGATCTGAGAATCCCAGACCTCCTCATCCATTTCCACCGGACCACCGGCCGCCGAACCGCCGACATTGTTGATCAGGATATCGATCGTACCGAAGGCCGCCACGCAGGCCGCAGCCATGGCCTTGACACTGGCGCTATCGGTCACATCACAACTATAGGTCTTGATCGAGTCTCGGGCGTTGCCCGATCGCTCCAAGGTTTCTTCCAGGCGGGCTGGCTCGCGGTCCACCGCAAACACAGAAGCGCCTTCCTCGGCCAATTTAACGGCAATCGCGCGTCCATTGCCCCAGCCTGGCCCAATACATCCGGCACCGGTCACAATCGCGACCCGTCCTTTAAAACGAGGTTTCATGAGAGATCTCCAAAATCGGCCGTAAATTAGGTAGGCCATGAGTTCATGGCGCGAAGTATCCCTTAAGCGCACGCAACAGACCCCAATCCTCAGCCAATAGTGAATCGGCAGTTCTGCGAGCGCGTAAGCTTGTTTCATAATGTCGGCCATGAACACAAACACCGACACTCAAAATACTGACCTGAGCCAATGGATCGGGCGACAAGAAACTGTACTGGACGAGATCACCGCCACGCCAGTCAAGGCCATGGACGCGACCTTCGACTATCCCGCTCGGGACGTGTCCGCAGGCACGCCCTTACCTGCTCTATGGCATTGGTTGTATTTCCTGCCCTTGTATCGCCAATCGATCTTGAGTGTGGACGGGCACCCAGTCAAAGGAGGGTTCTTGCCTCCGGTGCCTTTGCCTCGTCGCATGTGGGCGGGTAGCCAGCTCGAGTTTCACTCGCCCATTGCGGTGGGCGACAAGGTGTCCCGAACATCAACCATTGCTGATGTGAGCGAGAAATCTGGCCGCACCGGAAAACTCGTTTTCGTGAAGGTGAAGCATGAGTTGTATTGCAACGGCGCCAGGGCACCAGCGATCACCGAGTTTCATGACATCGTGTATCGCGAGGCGCAAAATTCCTCTGACCTACCGCCTCCCCCTACTGCGGCGCAAAAGGACGCGACGTGGCGGCGGGGCATCGTGGCCGATGAAGCTTTTCTTTTCCGCTACTCAGCGCTGACTTTCAATGGCCACCGCATTCACTATGATCGCCGCTATGTCACCGAGGTGGAAGGCTATCCTGGTTTGATCGTACACGGACCTTTGATTGCGACCTTGTTGCTCGATTTACTGCGCAGACAACAACCCGGCGCCATCCTAAAAACTTTCCGCTTTAAGGCTATCCGCCCAACCTTCGATCTGAACCCCTTCAGCGTTCAAGGTGAGCCTAGCGCAGATGGTAAGTCTGTACATCTTTGGGCAAGCGACCATGAGGGTTGGCTCACCATGGATGCGACAGCGACACTCAGTTAACTTCAACGCACTTCCTCGCCCTGCCAACTTAAAGCGTTGGCGGCGCATGCCAGCACCAAACAAGGATCCTCGTGGCTGCCTCAATTATTGATTCAATTATTTTTCAAGGTATTTTCAGCACCGGCGAAATGCGCCAAGTGTGGTCGGATGAAAACCGCACTCAGAAGTATCTAGACATTGAGCATGCGCTCGCCAAAGTACAGGGCAAGCTGGGCAAGATTCCGCAAGAGGCTGCGAACGAGATCATGAGCCATTGCAAAATCGCCAACATCGACATGGTGAAGTTGCGCGCTCAAACCGAGCGCATTGGCTATCCAATTCTTGGGGTTGTATCCCAGCTAAATGCTTTGTGCAAAGACAAGCTCGGCGAGTACTGCCACTGGGGTGCAACCACCCAGGACATCACCGATACCGCAACCGCTTTGTTGATCCGAGAAGGGCTTGCACTCGTCGAGACAGAACTCGCGGCTATTGCCAATGCTCTAGCCAAATTGGCGAAAGATCACCGCGATACACCGATGATTGGGCGCAGTAATTTGCAGCAGGCCATTCCGGTAACCTTTGGCTACAAGATGGCGGGTTTACTGTCAGCGATACTACGTCACCAGGAACGCTTGGCGCAACTCAAGCCCCGTGTACTGGTGGGCGAATTTGCGGGAGCAGCGGGTACCCTCGCGTCTTTGGAGACGGGCGCCATGGAAACCCAGGCGGGTGTCTGCGCCGAACTTGGTTTGGGCCAACCTTTGATTGCATGGCACACCATTCGCGATTGCATTGCTGAAGTGGGCGCTTTTCTTGGCCTGGTCGGTGGCACACTTGGCAAGCTGTCCATGGACGTGAAATTGATGATGCAAACCGAGGTGGGTGAAGTATTCGAGCCGTACCACCATGGCCGAGGCTCGAGCAGCACCATGCCGCAAAAGCGTAACCCGATTGCTAGTTGCTACATCCATGCCTCAATCTCGGTGGTGCGTCAACATGCGGCCGCACTAATGGATGCGATGGTGGCCGATCATGAGCGCTCGACCGGACCTTGGGAAATCGAGTGGATTGTTTTACCAGAGGCGTTTTGCCTGATCGCAGGGGCGCTCAAGCAATCCCGTCAAGTTCTCGAGGGGTTAGAAGTTGACGTCGCGCGCATGCGTAGCAATATTGACATGACCAATGGCTTGGTCATGTCAGAGGCGGTGATGATGGGGCTCGGCCCTTACATTGGTCGCGAATACGCCCATGATTTGGTCTACGACATTTGTAGAGATGCGCTTAAGCAGAATCGCCATTTACTCGATCTACTTTGCGAGCATCCTGAGATTAACAAACATCTTGATCGAACTGCGCTCGCCAAGCTTTGCGACCCGAACAATTATCTCGGTCAATCGGGGGTGATGGTGGATCGCGTTTTGGCAGCTCACGCTAAGACGCATTAGCGCTATTCGGATTTGGACGCCGTGGTGGTCAACATGCTCCACGGCCCAATGGGGCTTGATGCGTCGGCGTCACGGGGGAGAGATTTTTTAGTCGAACTCTAGAGTGGTCGCTTTCAATACATTCCTCACCACAAGTCCTATGGCATGCACTTTTTTGCCGAGGGCGAGATCTGCTAGCTTTCCTCCGCTGATGGTGGCCGCTCTCGCGTCGATCAACTGATTGCGAGGCGTGAAGTTTGACGCCGAGGTAAAGCGCCAGATTTGATCGCTGCCAGATTCGCCGACACTTACCCCGCCAAGATTGGATAGCACTCTTGTAGTCATCAATGGAGCGCTGAATTTTCGGGACTAAGGCCTGGGTTAGGCCAAGTCAGCGCTTTCGGATGGCTTGATGAATTTTGTCACTTGAGATTTGGCTCAAGCCATTGGCAACAGTTTTTGGAAGAGAGTGGCTTCGCCTTCCTGGCCGTCGATCAAAAAGGCAAGCTTCATCATCATTCGGTTTGATGGGTACGAAATCACTTGGGCACTGGAATCAGCGGTCTCGTATCTTCGCTCTAGTAAACTGCTCGTTTCAATTCGCAGCCGATAGTGAACATGTCCCCGACCCAAGCCAAACTCGCCCGCAGCTTTCTCTTCGTACCGGGAGATCGCCCTGAACGGTTTTCGAAGGCCTCGGCCTCTGGTACCGATGCCATCATTTTGGATCTTGAAGACGCCGTCGGCTCGGCCGCAAAGCCCGCTGCTCGCGCTGCGATCTTGGAGTATCTGAGTCAAAACTACTCGACCGCGCATTGGATTCGCATTAACGCCATCGGCACGGCGGCTCATGACGATGACGTGCTTTTCTTGAAAGAACTCTCCAAAGCGCTTGGTGACAAGTACCCAACAGCGACGATGCAAATCATGCTTCCCAAGGTAGAGTCTCGTACGCTGACAGAAGCGATGGTGGCAAGCCTCAAGCACGCAGCTGGCATCAACCTCATCGCGCAAATTGAATCGGCGCTTGGCCTCGACCAAGTGCGCGATTTTGCGCAGTCGCCTTGCATCTCCCGTATTGCCTTCGGCTCCATCGACTACAGCCTCGACCTCGGTCTCGCAGCCGATGACGACAATGCGCTGCTCCACGCAAGATCGCATCTCATCTGGGTGTCTCGCCTGGCCGCGCTGCCCTCCCCTATCGACACGGTCACGGTGGACCTGAAAGACCCGGCCGTGATTCAACATGATGCTCGTCTCGCCAAGCGCCTGGGCTTTGGCGGCAAGCTGTGTATTCACCCCTCGCAAGTCGCACCGGTGAACGAAGCGTTTTCACCGAGCGCCAAGGAGCTTGCCTGGGCCAGACAAGTCATAGTAGCCAGCGCGGCGGCAGGCGACGGTGCCGTGAGCATGGGCGGGCAAATGATTGACCGCCCAGTGCTCCTCAAGGCGCAGCGGATTCTCGGGCAGGCTGAGTAAGCACTTCAAGTCGGGCGATCCAAGCGATCGCTTGTTCACGAGTGTCACCACACATCTCCTTGCTCGCCTGTAGTCCGACGCAAAAAAGTGGACGCTCGGGTTGGCCGAATATTTTGCAGGCGTTTTGTTGATCGAGTTGGACGCAACGCTCTCCGGCCTTCTTGCCCTGCGGCATCCCTGGAATCGGGCTAGTGATCGAGGGTGCGATACAGCAAGCGCCGCAACCGGGTCGACAGGACACTGAGGAACTGGACATGAATTTAGTCTGCCTTGCGCTTACGCAAGAACAGCAACACCTTGTGAGAACAGACGAAGTACCACCGCATCGCCCGCCTTGGCTACTGCGGATCTGAGCGGACTGATCAAAAAGATATCGCCTAACTCAGTGCTCACCGTGTATTCGTAGCTTCCGCCGAGATAGGTGGCCCGCATCACCTGGCCAGGCAGACCAAGATCTTTATCGGCATCAGATTCCGAATTTACCTGCGTCAAAGGGTTTGCAAGGGACAATTGCCAAGACTCCGGACGTATCGCAAGCGTCGTCTCATCAACTTTCGCTGAGCCGTTCGTGCGACTCAGCGATGGGTCCGCCTGCGCGCTCGATTCAGCAATGGTCGAGGTCGATCCCGCAATATCAGCAGGAAGCAAATACTGGCCCAGATAGAGCCGCCCATCACGTATTTGAGCCTTCATCAAGGCAGCCTCACCCATGAAGCCCGCCACGAACTCCGAATTAGGCAGCTCGTACAGCTCGCGCGGACTGCCTTGCTGGGCAATCTTGCCCTGGTTCATCACAATGATTTTGTCACTCACCGCGAGCGCTTCACTTTGGTCGTGAGTAACATAAGCCACCGTTAGTTTCAGGCGCTGTTGAAGGCTGCGAATTTCCTCACGCATTTGGCGTCGCAAGCGCGCATCAAGATTGGAGAGCGGTTCGTCGAACAGCAACACTGAAGGCTCAAGAACGAGTGCACGAGCGACAGCGACACGTTGCTGTTGTCCACCAGACAGTTCACTCGGCATGCGCTGCTCATAACCTGTTAAGCCGACCGTGGTCAAAGCTACTTTCGCTTTGTCTTGAGCCGCACGTTTACTCAAGCCCGACACTGACGGGCCGTAGGCTACGTTCTCCAAAACATTCATGTGCGGAAACAAGGCATAGCTCTGAAATACCAAGCTGACATTGCGCTCGGCCGGACCCAGTTCGGTCACATCTTGTCCATCGATGAAGACTCGACCCGAGCTGGGTGTTTCCAAACCGGCAATCATGCGCAAGGTGGTCGTTTTGCCGCAGCCGGAGGGTCCAAGCAAAGTGGTGAGGCTACCTGCTTCGATTTGGAAGCTAATGCTGTCGACCGCAGGCTTGGATTGGCGACGAGCATCGTAGTGCTTACTCACCGCTTGAAATTCAATACCGATATTCTTCATACCTTCTCCCGGCGACCTAATTTGCGCTCACCCACCAACCATTGAATGGCTGCGGTAGCCAAGGACATCAAAATAATGAGCACCGTACAATAGGCCAATGCAATGCCGTAGTCGCCATTGCCCACTCGCCCGATGATGTAGGTGGTGGCGAGCTCATACTCGGCCGTCACCAAAAAAATTACCGCCGAAACAGTCGTCATGGCGCGCACAAAACTGTAGATCAGTGCAGCCACCAAGGCGGGCTTGAGTAGGGGCAGCAATACGCGATGCAGGGTCGTTGCCGTGGAGGCGCGCAGCATGAGCGAGGCCTCATCCAAACTTTTATCGAGTTGCTTGAAAGCGGCCGTGCCCGCCCGCACACCCACTGGAAGGTTTCTAAAGACAAAACACAAGATGATGATTAAGCCAGTACCTGTAAGCTCGAAGGGCGGTACATTGAAGGCCAGCACGTAACTCACTCCCAATACCGTACCGGGAATGGCAAAAGCTAGAAGTGCAGCGAACTCGAAAATCTTTTGTCCACGAAAGGGCACCCGAGCAATCAAAAATGCGATCAGCAAGCCGAGTGCTGCAGTCACCGGCGCGGCAATACCGGCAAGCTTGACGGTGGTGAACAAGGAGCTCCAGGCCGTCCCTGCCCACACCATGCCAAACTCACCCCATTGCACATCGAAGGCGGCTTGAAAGTGTTGCAGGGTAAGGGTGTAATCGCGGCCCCAGGTTTTGACAACACCCCCCATCAGGGCGAAGCAATAGATCACCACAGTAAAAGCCAACCAAGGATAGATCAAAATTTTTGCGAATCTTCGAATAACCGTGGGCAGGGGGGAAGAAAGTCCTGAGTCTCCCTTGCCCAACAAGGTGGTGTAGGACTGTTTGCCCAGGAAGGCCTGTTGCAGAGCGAATACCGACAGGGCGAAGAGGGTAAGAATCCAGGCCAAGGAAGCCGCACGGCCCTGATCAAACTGAGCACCCACGATGGCAAAGAATATTTCAGTAGAGAGCACCGTGAACTGACCGCCGACCACGATGGGATTACCAAAATCCGCAATGCTTTCGATAAACCCGACGAGAAACGCATTGGCAAGACCGGGCTTCATCATCGGTAAAGTGACCGTGAAGAAAGTTTTGCTGCGGCTTGCTCCCAAGGTTTGCGCAGCCTCCTCCAAGGAAGGACTTAGGCCCTGCACCACACCCCGCATAATTAAAAAGGCAATGGGTGTGAAGGCGAACATTTGCGCAAACCACACGCCAAACAGGCCGTAGAACCAACGGCCGGGTGGAATGCCAAAGGCCCATTCTAAAAACTGATTGAATACGCCCGCGCGCCCAAACAAAAGAATCAAGCCCAAACCCACCACAAAAGGCGGCGTGATGATCGGCAACAGCGCAAGCAATTTGAGTATGCGGTCGAGCTTTGTTCCCTTACCGCGCTCCGCCAAGAGCGCCAGCAAGGACCCCATCAGCGTAGTCCCGGCCGCGGTGAGCAAGGCTAGAAACAAGGTATTCCAGGCCACGCCACAGCGCGTGCTCCCACTCAAACAAGATATGCCCCACACCCGATCCGTGGTGATTCTTTTCAGGAATACCGCAAGCTCAAACGCCCCTTGCTCGCCAAGAAAGGCGCTGACCAAGGTTTTAGATACCGGGAAAACGATGAACAAAATCAGTATCGCGGTACTAGTAATCACGGCAGCGGCGACGAACAAGTCGCCCTTAAACGCACCCTGCTTGGCCAAGCCGAAAGCAGCGAGAATCAAAAGACTAAAAAGCGTGAGCACTCCCCCCATTCCGAGCGAGGGCTGCAAAATGAAGAAGGCGCCGCCTAGCAATAGCAAGAGTGGCAGGACCGCCACCCAAAATAACCACTGGCCGTGCCGTCGATTGCTCTTGAACAACGATGGAAAGGCCAATAAGAGGCTGGTAGCGCCCAAACCAAGACCGGCGAGCCCCAACCATGGCCGAGGTGCAATCGCACTGGCCGGATCGACACCCGGACTGAGTGAAATGCTTTTGCCAAAGACCTGCCCGAGACCACTGGCCGCCTGCCAGAATGATTTTCCCTCGGGGATTGCGAACCACGGCAGGCAGATAAAGCCTAGGAGCCCGAGGCCAAGCCAAAATAGGGGCCAGCGCAACGAATGCATCAATGTCATGGCTCTCGCTTTTCGCGTGGGTTTCGCTTAGGTTAACTTAGCCTAGCGCGGCAAGCTATTCACTTCTTTTTCCCAGCGCTCAATCAAGCGCTTGCGCTCCGCACTCTGCCCATACTTTGCGTAGTCGTACCTGATAAATTTGATGGCTTTGAAGTCTGGCACATTGGCATCCACCTTCGCGCTTTTGTTAGAGGGCAATTGAAATTGCTTGGTCGCCGCAGCAATTTGCTGCGCCGGAGCAGTCAATGCCCATTCGTAAAATCGCTTGGCGGCCTCAAGGTTGCGGGCACCTTTGATGATGGACATGGAGCCAATCTCCGCACCCGTTCCTTCGGCAGGCGTCACGGTTTTCACGGGGAAGCCTTGCATGGCCTCGCCAGGGCCATCATGTACAAAGCTGATCGACACACTGGCTTCGCCACGTGCCACATTTTTGATGGGGCCGGTGCCCGAGCGGGTGTACTGGGCAATATTCTTATGCAGAGACTTCATGGAATCATAAGCTCTATCTTCACCCATGAGCTGTACCAGGGTCGCAATCATGGTGTAGGCTGTTCCAGAAGATGCTGGATTAGCCACCTGCACCTCACCTTTGTACTGCGGCTTTAATAAATCGGCCCAGGATTTTGGAACCTCCAGCTTTTTCTTAGCGATTAATTCGGTGTTGTAGCCAAAGCCCAGCGGCCCTGAGTAAATGCCAACAGTTTTATAAGCGCTTTGCTGAGCCTGTTGCTGTGCCCATTCGTGAAGTTGCGACAAAGCGGGCGACTTGTACTCGAGCGTAAGACCTAGCTCCGCCGCCTGTAGGTGCGGGTCACCGGTACCGCCAAACCAAATATCGGTCTTGGGATTGGCGCGCTCAGCGATCAGCTGTGCCAAGGTCTCGCCCGAGCCCTTTTGCACCATATTCACTTTGATGCCGGTGCTCTTGGCGAACACGGTTTGCACCATGCTGCACCACTCGGCCTGCACACTGCAGATAATATTAACGGTTTGCGGAGTTTGGGCTGACACGCTCGCGGCAATTCCGAGCAAGCCAGCGCAAAACAGATGTCGTCTCATGATCTCCTCGCCTGCCTTTAGGAATAATGGCTCAGTCTAGCGTAAGAAAGTCCGTCTTAAATTGATGAGCGCGAGAAAAACCCGGTCAATGACTCTGCAACGTAGCTTCAATCGCGAGAGCCACCTCGGCCAGTTCGCCATCGCGCCCATTCACGGCGCTGGCCATCAAACCTACCGGTAACTCACCTGGTTCGTGACACGGCAAGCTAAATGAGCACGCATCTAAGACGTTGAAAAGAAAGGTATTACGCAGTAACTTTGCATTGGTCTTCGTGAACAATTCGTCCGATGCCACCAGAGGTTCAATTTCTGGCGCAAGAATCGGCACCGTCGGGCAAAGGACGGCATCAAAGCCTTGCAGCGCCTTTTCTGTTCTGCGGATCCATTCGCGTCGACGATCCAGCATGGCAATGTATTGCTGGGCGGTGACCTTTGCACCGAGATCGATGCGTGCGGCCACGCGCGGGTCATAGACCGCGCGAAACTGGGCTAGACGCTGATGGTGGACTGCTGTCGCTTCCACGGGCGAAAACCCGCCCGGCGAGTTGATTACGGCCACCTCGGACAGCTCCTTCAAAGGAACCTCAACGATTTGAGCGCCTGCCGCCGATAGTTTGGTCAAAGCACGGGCAAAGGCCTGGGCAACCTGTGGGTCCAGGTCCTCCAACACCAAGGTTTGGGGTATTGCAAAGCGCATCGTGTTTATAGGTCGAGCCGCACGCACTAGTCGCTGCCCCGACAGCACGCCATCGACAATCAGGCAATCTTCTACGCTTCGGGTCATCGCGCACACGGTATCGAGGCTGCGGGCCAATTCAAAAGCTCCCTTCAAGGGCACACGGTGTTGTGAGCATTTGAACCCCACCAAACCGTTTAAGGCGGCAGGAATTCTGATCGACCCACCCGTATCCGATCCAAGCCCTGCGACCGCAAGTCCCAGCGCGACTGACACTGCCGCGCCCGAGGACGAGCCGCCAGGGATGCGCGCAATCTCAGCGTCGCTCGGGTTTCGTGGCGTGCCGTAATGCGGGTTGATGCCCACGCCTGAAAAGGCAAACTCAGTCATGTTGGTTTTGCCAAGAATCGCAGCGCCACTGCTTCGCAGCCTAGCCACAACGGGGGCGTCGCATAGCGCGGCAGGCTCGCCCTCGCAAGCCAGGGAACCCGCCAAGGTGGTTTCCCCCGCCACATCGTACAAATCCTTAATGGTGACGGGCAGACCTGCCAAGGCATGTTGGGCAACGCCCGCAGCCTGCAAGTCGTCTGCGTAGCGGGCCGTAGCCAAGGCCGCTTGGCCGTAGAGCTTTGTAAAGACATAGCGCGCCGCTTCGCTTGATGCAGCAGCCGCCAAGGCCTCTTCAATCATGGCTACCCGGCTTGTCCCGCCCTGAGCCAGTTTGGCATTACGCTGGATAATCGTGTCGCTCTTTGGAATCTCGCCTAGCTTGGCCATGTCTTCTCTCAATGTGCTTTGATCCCTCGATTCTAGTGGTGAAGTAGATCGCTTCCAACAAAGCCCCGGCATTTCTTGGTATGCTTGCCCACCTTCAGAGGAGACAACAGTATGAAATCAGTATTAAAACTATTCACTAGCCTCGTATTTGCGAGTTTCGCGGCATTTGGGTGCTCCCACATGCCCGCATCCGTATCCGGCTGGACCACGTTGCTAGACGGCACCCAAGGCATGGACAACTGGACACCGCTTGGCGACGCCAACTGGCGCATGGTCGATGGCATGCTGCAAGCTGATAAAGGTACAGGCTTTTTGATCTCTAAAAATTCCTATGGTGACTTCCAAATGCGCATTGAGTTTTGGGCCGACTCCGATGCTAACAGCGGTATTTTTCTGCGTATGTCGGACACCAAAACAGTCACCGCCGCGAACTCCTACGAGGTGAACATTTTCGACAAGCGCCCAGGCCAGGAATACTCCACCGGTGCGATCGTGGATGTCGCTAAAGTCAGCGCACCCATTCCTAAAGTGGGCGGACAGTGGAGTGTTTATGAGATTACGGCCAAAGGCTCGCAACTCACCGTCGTCTTGAACGGCGTCAAAACAGTGGACGTACAAGATGGCAAACATGCACGTGGCCCCTTCTCGTTGCAGTACGCGCCAGGCGTCGTGAAAGACAAGGGCATCATCAAGTTCCGTAAGGTACAGATCAAAGCGATCTGAATGAGGTATTGAATGGGCGTTGATTCAGCGATGAGAACATTTTGGATTACGGTGGGTGCGCTGTTCCTTGCTGGGTGCACCACCGAACAAATGTATTACTCCACGCAGCACTGGCAACGAAACGAATGCCGTAAAGTGCGCAGTGGGGATGACCGTACGCGTTGCGAAAGCCGCCCTCAACTCAGCTTCGAGCAGTATGAAGCTGAGCGCAACAAACCACCCTCGAAAGAGTAGCTCAGTACGATGCCGCCATACCCGCCCTCACGTCATTTTGTATACCGTAGGGCGCGATAGGGTAGCGTAAACCATTCTTCGAAAGCGCCTGTAGTCCCTCAATGGCCAGGGGCAGATATTTCGGCGGTAAGGCCATTAGCATTTCTTCGTCTGGCACCCCGCCATAGCGCCGCTCGGCAAAGCAGGGTAAGGACAGGCTTGGCTCACCCGTTGATAGCGCGCGCCCCCAGGAGTCTGCACAGGCGGTTTCACCGACCACGCTAAAGTCAAAACGCTTGTAACCCTTCCACTGCAAGCCATTGATCAATAAAATCATCTGCCCTGGTGTCGCATAAATTAAGCAGATGTCGGGCGGATTCAAGCGGCCGGAGGCGAGGGGCGCGACGGCCATGGCTTTGAACTTGCCTGCGGGCACGCAGGTCAAAGCCTCTTGGCGTTTGCGCGCATCCTCGACCGTGGCATGCCACACCCCAGCATAGCGTTTACCACTCAAAAACTCTTCATCCTGTGGCGCCAAACCAATGACCGCTTGACACTGCGCGCCCACTAAATCTTGCGCGGTAATACCCACCGTCCAACCGAGTCGTGCGGCCATACCCACAATCTGATCGGTCGTGTGGACCGACTTGGGTCGTCGGATCTTGGGGATCGCCTCCATCTGAGCAACCTCTTCGAACATTTTCATACCAATGATGGTGGTTTTTAGACGTAGCAAGCTGTTGAATTCATCGACCAGGGCAGGCCAATCAAAAGCTGTAGAAACTTGACCTAAGGACTCGGTGCTGCTCATGATTCGTTCTCCTGATGGGGCTCATCGAGCGGGTTAGCTCAAGCGCCTAGTCTCTCACGACACCGACGATCCAACCCTCAAGAGGATCAATCTCGCCCATGCCATAGTGTGAACCTGGCTCGCGAAGCTCCCACAAGTGGCCCACGCTCGCCTGAATGGCGCACAGCCACGCATCTAAGTGATCGCCACTAGCGTCGTCGACGCACCGCTGCTTTAGGACAGCATTGACCTCCAAGGACAGGTTTGAACCTGTTGCGCGTACCATGCCAATCTCGGACAGCGGGGCCTCACACAGTGTCTCGAGCAATCGCCCCCTCGCCAAGCGACGCGCTTGGTTTTGTTTACGAGGGTCATCGCTTTTATAGGACTCACGACCCAGGACCAGGCGTGCAAGGTAACCGGGATAGGCCTCCAAGGCAACGCGCCGCGGATCTCCAAGCTTCAAACCGGGAATCATCACACCCGCGTGATGAAGCCGCGTCGCACCAGCGTGGAGCATATAGGCGACCGGTGGGTTCACCCATTTCATTGAAGGTGACGCGCCAGCGGGGATATCACAAGCTCGGTGAGCGAACTTGCCACCCACTGGGCGTGCGGCACAAAAGCGCTTGAAGGCCACGACCATGTCCGCGCGACTCAAGTGACCCAGATGTTCAATGTGTTCAGACCAAGCATTGGCGCCCGCGATCGGCCCTTGCGCAAACGGCGGCCAGGCAAGGCTCATGAGAAGCTCTCTTGGCAAGGCGAAGGGAAAATCGAAACCGCCCACCCAAGGGCCGGGCCTCTTTAGCCATTCGGCAAAGCCGTCGAGGCTATCCAAGGTCTCAAAACCTTCTACCGATAAGCGCCAGTCGTGGCCAGTCTCGGTATCGGGAAAAAGCTTCGCTTGTGCAATCACGATGGGTTTGCAGCGTGACGGACTCGAGCTGAAGTCTACGCCGAAGATCTTCACAGCAGCCCCTAAAAGCGCCCGGCGACACCCGTTAAGGCCACGCCAAATCGCAGGAGCACATAACCGAACTTATGGGCTAGACGAATCAACCAGGGCCGCTCCAGATGGTGGCGCGCCTCGACCGCCTGGCCGCCGTCCTCAATTGCCAGATTAATGCAGGTACGTAACTGTTCTGCAAAGGCGGTACCGCGCACCACCACATTAGCCTCACGACCCAAGAGCAAGGAGAAAGGATCAATGTTCGAGGACCCCACCGTCGCCTGCTCATCAATGACCGCGACCTTGGCATGCAAGAACGATTTCTTGTACTCAATAATCTCGATCCCGGCGCGCAGTAGCTCGTCATACAAAGCATGGGAGGCCCAGTCTTGTAACTTGTATTCGACCACGCCCTGCAACAGTAAGCGCACTTTGACGCCGCGCTGGGCGGCTAGAATCAAGGCGCGTCGAAACTTAACGCCGGGGAAGAAATATGCATTCGCGATCAGCACCTCATGTTTGGCCCGTCCAATCGCTTTAAGGTACCAGCTCTCAATGACCCGACGATTTCTAAAATTATCTCGCAACATAAACATCGCACGGGTTTCGCCCGCATGGGAAATGTCGCTTTGCACGATCTGTGGGGGCTTCATTCCGCGTGGCTTCGAGCCCTTGCGCCCCAAGGAGCGGTTGATCACGCCCAACTCCCACCAAAGCCGCGTCACCGCGACATGCACATGGGCCACGAGCGGGCCTTGAATGCGGACTGCAAAGTCAAAGCGCGGATGCTCTAAAACACCGTGATTCGGGTCAAAATAGTCATCGAGAACATTGATGCCGCCAACAAAGGCCGTACGACCATCAATCACCGATAACTTTCTATGCAAGCGTCTTAGCCTTTGGCGATTCAAGTCAAACCAGCGGCGTTTGGGTCGAAAGGTCTCCATGCGCACCTTGGACTTTTCTAGGACCTCTTGCGCCTCGCCCACAAAGCCAGCCGAGCCAAAGCCATCAATAACCAGATGAACAGCGACTCCCCGTGCAGCAGCATCGGCCAAGGCATGGGCAAGCTTTTTGCCGGTCGCATCATTCTGAAAAATATAGGTTTCAAGATAGACTCGCTCGCGAGCCGCAGCGATCTCCTCAAGCAAGGCAGGGAAAAAAGCTGCTCCCATCTCCAATAGGCGCACCTCATGACCGCCCTCGATCTCAGCCTTGAGCGACTCATACCAGGGCAGCTCAATCATGAGCCGCCCATCTACAAGCTTGGCTTTATCGGAAATAGCGCTGACTTGGATCATGGCTTTCTCAAGCGCAAGTCTGCCACAAGTGGGCTGTGATCAGACAAGCGTGCCCACTTGGGGCCCGCCAAAACCTGCACCGCTTCAACCTCAAAACCCCGAATGTAGAGGCGATCCATTCTCAGCCAGGGTATGAGCGCCGGAAAGGTTCGAGCTGCACGGGTGCGTCTTGGCAAACGCAAATTTTGATGATCGATGCCGGCACCCATCGTATTGAGCTTGTCGCCCACAAAGTTGATCAGTTGCTGAGTACGCTTGAGCCAAGGTTGCTTGGCGTCAAACACCTCCACCACCCCTAGACTCTCGGTCAAATGCTTCGACAAACGATTGCGCCAATCGTTAAAGTCACCACCGATGATCATCGGCGCATCTTCAGGAACAACTTTGCGCGCCCAATCAATCACCGCCTGCAACTGCCTGGCTCGGCTACGAGCGAACAAGCCGAAATGCACAACGAAGACGTGAACCTCCTGGGCGCCCAACTTCACCACACAATGCAAGACGCCGCGCTTTTCCAGGGCATGGTCGGACACATCACGATTCTCCTCGCGCACAATCGGGAAGCGCGACAGTAAGGCATTACCGTGGTGACCATGCAAGTACTGGGCATTACTACCGTATGCGCTCTGGAAGATTCGCTTAAGTGCGGGTGACTTCGCTAGAAACGAGTCTTGAGGCTCATCCGGCCAATGCTCAAAGCGCGCGGCATGCCGATCATGCTGACCTTGCACTTCTTGAAGCAGCACGATGTCGGCATCCAGCTCATGCAGGCGGGCGCGCAAGTCATGAATGCGATTGATATGGCGCAGGCCGAACAAATCTCGCAACACCCCTTTGTGGATGTTGTAGGTGGCCACCCTTAGGCTTTTGGTGCTGAGCTTAGGAGGCATGGCTAGGGGGCATCGCTATAGGGCATACCGTCGAGCGCACTCTTTGATGGCGGTAACATTGGTCCAAGAAAAGCACTTCTCCGCGGCCTCTTCAAATCGCAGCCACTGAAAGGACAGGTGCTCCTTTGGAGCTAGCGCGATGGGGCAGGGCGATTTCAATTTTAGGCCGAACACATGCTCAAGATTATGGGTCGTGCCTTCGGGGTAGCGGCCTCGCCACTGCTGATAAATCTCATAGCGGTTTTGAATATTCCAGTCCTCGAAAGCCACTAGGTCAGCCTGAATACCCGTCTCTTCCAACACTTCACGCTGGCAAGTGAGACGCAACGGCTCATCTAGCCGGTCCTTACTACCTGTGATCGATTGCCAGAACCCTGGATGATCGGCGCGCTCAATCAGCAGCACCTCGCGGGTCACGGTGTAGATGACCACCAAGACCGACTCAGGTATTTTCATGGCTTGCGACAGCGCACGGGTTTGTGGAGATCAAAAAGTTAGCTGACCACCTTGGGCTCAACAGCACGCAGGCGGATATGCAATTCCTTCAGCTGCTTTTCTTCCACTTCGGAAGGCGCTTGAGTGAGTAAACACTGGGCACGCTGGGTCTTGGGGAAGGCAATCACATCACGAATGGATTCTGCACCGGTCATCATGGTGACGATACGATCGAGACCGAAGGCAATACCGCCATGTGGAGGCGCACCATATTGCAAAGCGTCTAACAAGAAGCCAAACTTGGCGCGTGCTTCCTCAGGCCCAATCTTGAGCGCCCGGAACACCTTGCTCTGTACTTCTTCGCGGTGAATACGAACTGAGCCGCCGCCCAGCTCCCAACCGTTCAATACGAGGTCATAGGCTTTGGCAATACACTTGCTTGGGTCGGTCGCCATATAGTCTTCATGGCCGTCTTTTGGAGAGGTGAAAGGATGATGCACCGCCACCCAGCGGTTGCCTTCTTCATCAAACTCAAACATCGGGAAATCGATCACCCAAAGCGGCATCCATTGGCCCTGCATTAGGCCCGCCTTTTTGCCGAACTCGGAATGACCAATGCGATTGCGCAGTGCGCCAATCGCATCATTCACCACCTTGGCCTTGTCCGCACCAAAGAAAATAATATCGCCGTTCACCGCTCCGGTGCGCGACAAAATCGCATCCAACGCCGTGTCGTTAATATTCTTGACAATCGGTGATTGCAAGCCCTCACGACCCTTACTCGTATCGTTGACCTTGATGTAGGCTAGGCCTTTAGCGCCATAAATACCCACAAATTGCGTGTAAGCATCAATCTCGCTGCGAGTAATTTCCGAGCCGCCCGGAACGCGCAAGGCAACGACCCGGCCGCCCTCCATATTGGCGGCCGCCGCAAACACCTTAAAGTCGACCGTCTTCATCACTTCGGTGACATCGGTGAACTGCAGCTTCACTCTCAAGTCCGGCTTGTCGGAGCCGTACAGACGCATCGCCTCTGTGTAAGTCATGCAAGGGATCTGCTTGGGCAAATCAACATTGATGGCAACCTTGAAGACGTTGCGCAGCATCTCCTCAAAAATCTCGCGAATTTCCACCTCGTTTAAGAACGAGGTTTCGCAATCAATTTGAGTAAATTCCGGTTGCCGATCCGCTCGCAAATCTTCATCACGGAAACACTTGGTAATTTGATAATAACGATCAAAGCCGGCCACCATTAACAACTGCTTAAAAAGCTGCGGCGACTGCGGCAGGGCAAAGAAGTGACCTGCGTTCACTCGCGAGGGCACGAGATAGTCACGCGCGCCTTCTGGGGTGGACTTGGTCAACATCGGTGTTTCAATATCAATGAAGCCGTGCAAATCTAAAAACTTGCGCACCTCTAGCGCCACCTTATAACGCAACATCAAATTGTTTTGCATTTGCGGACGGCGCAAATCCAGAACGCGATGCGTCAAGCGCGTGGTTTCAGAGAGGTTCTCATCATCCAATTGAAAGGGCGGCGTCACCGACGCATTGAGAATTTCAAGCTCATGGCACAGCACTTCAATCTCGCCACTTTTAAGGTTGGAGTTGCTGGTGCCCTCAGGGCGGCGACGTACCTTGCCGGTGACCCGAACGCAGAATTCATTACGGATTTTCTCGGCAATCGCAAAGGTCTCGGCGCGATCCGGATCGCACACGATTTGCGCCAGGCCTTCGCGATCACGCAGGTCAATAAAGATCACGCCACCATGATCGCGACGGCGTTGCACCCAACCAAACAAGGTGACCGTTTGGTCGAGTCGATCAAGGGCCACCTGGCCGGTGTAACAAGTACGCATAGAGAACTCGATTAAGATTTTGGAGTCAGAGATGACTCAATGAAAGCTGAGGCCGAAGGCGCAACAACACCCATCGACACGACATATTTAAGGGCTTCGTCCACACTCATGGTGAGCTCGACGACTTCGCTCGCCTTCATCAAGAGGAAAAATCCAGAGGTCGGGTTGGGCGTGGTTGGAACGTAGACTGACACCAGGTCTTGGCCCGTGATGGCTCGTAAGTGTTCGTTCGGGTTACCCGTTTGAAAGGCAATTGTCCACACCCCCACGCGCGGATATTGAACCAAAAGCGCTTTGCGAAAAGCTTGGCCATTAGGTGACAAGATGGTGTCGCTCACCTGCTTCACCGAGGAATAGATTGAGCGAACGAGCGGAATACGAGAAAGCAGACTTTCCCAAAATCCGACGAGCTTTTTTCCAAAGAAGTTAGCCGCGGCCACACCGGTGATCAGGACCACTGCAATCACGACAATCAAACCAAAACCGGGAATATGCCGACCGAAAAGCGCCTCGGAAGTCGCCTGGGCAGGTAAAAACTGGTCCATCGCATTCACGACACTATTCAGCACCCACAGAGTGATCACTAAGGGCACCCAGATCAGCAACCCCGCCATCAAATAGCGTTTAAACATCGCCTATCCTTTATTGGGGGTCGTACCACTTGAAGCGGGCGCTGCGGGAGCAGGTGATGGAGATGCGGCGGGTACCGGACTGGCCTCGGACTTTCTATCGCTTGAACCCCCGTCACCACCGTCTTTTTTGCCCCCTGCAGTGCTGCCGCCAGCGTTGTCAGCGCTCGCTTTGTCACCCGATTGGGCACTCTCGCTCGCGCCAGACTCTTTCGCCGCCTTATCTGCTGCGGTTTGACCTGGAGCAGCCTTGCCTGCGGGCTGACCATTGTTGCGAAAATCAGTGACATACCAGCCCGAGCCCTTGAGCTGAAACCCGGCTGCGGTGACTTGCTTGGTCAAGGACGGCTCATTGCAGTGTGGGCAAATCGTCAGTGGCGCATCTGACATTTTTTGCAGAGCGTCATGCGACTTGCCGCACGCGCCACATTTATAGGCGTAAATCGGCATGGAAAACTACTTATTGGAAAGTCAAAATGGGTGAATAAGGGTTCAAAGCCGGCTTTCGGCCCAGGCTCTGAGCAACCCATGATTATAAACGGCTTGGAAGCCATCCTCCCCAATTAAGGGGGCCTGAGCCTTGCTTAATCGATTTGAGCCTTCGAATCTTTGACTATTTTCTCCATTTTTACCAAGTCTTCCTTGATGAGCTTGGCAAATTCGGCCTGGCTCAAGGTCGAAACGGCCGCACCTTGCGCCGCGAGTCTCTCTTGAAACTCTTTTCCTGCTAAAGCTTTTTGAGTTTCCAGCAAGATCTTGGCAATCACGTCCTTCGGGGTCCCTGCCGGGGCAAACAGGCCATACCAAGAGATCGTACTGAAACCCGGGAGGGTCTCGGAAATGGCCGGTGTGTCGGGGATGAGTGGCGAGCGCGTGGGTTCGGCCACCGCCAACATATTCAATTGGCCCGCCTTCACAAAGGGCAGCACCCCTGGCAAGCTGCCAAAGGTCATGGGGATTTGCCCGCCCACCACATCGGTTGCCGCAGCAGACGCACCGCGATAAGGGATATGGACCATAAACAAGCCCGCCGACTGCTTAAACATCTCACCGAGAAGGTGGTTAGTCGTACCGTTTCCGGCCGAAGCGTAGTTGATCTTGCCCGGCTGCTTTTTGACATAGGCGATCAAATCCTTGACATTTTTTGCCGGGAAACTTGGGTTAGCCACCAACACATAGGGCGCCGTCGCCACGACAGCAATGGGCTCGAAGTCAGCGATCGGGTCAAAGCCGTGCTTGCCGCGATAGAGATAGGGATTGATGGTATGGGCCGAGGCTGCCGTGAGTAACAAGGTATATCCATCTTTGGCAGCCTTTGCGACATAGGCTGTGCCTAGATTGCCTCCCGCGCCAGGCCGGTTCTCCACAATGAACTGGCGTTTGAAGGCCTCGGTGAGCTTGGCCTGCAAGGCACGAGCCACCGTGTCGTTCGCGCCGCCGACCGTCTGCGGAACGACGATCGTGACCGGGCGAGCCGGATAGGCCTCGGTTTGCGCGAGACTCAGGCCAGGAATGACCGAAAACAACGTCATGCTGAGCGCACCTGTTGCACATGCTTTACGGTCGCTAAATAATTTCGAGAAAAGAGAGCTCAAGAACATGTTCAAATCAACTTTTTAGAGTGAGGCTCAGCAAAATGAGCGGCGATATGCTCAATCTTACCAATGAAGTGCGGCGGGACGTTGTTGCTCACAGTAAATTTCGTATCTCACCACTCGCCTTGATCAAAGTTTCCAAGTAACGCACCGTGAGAGATTCTGAGGTTGCACGGCGACTTGAATCAACAATATTGAGCGCGGCAATCGCTTGGCCACGCGCATCGCGAACCGGCACCGCCAAAGCCCGCACACCGAATTCATGTTCTTCAGAGGCCTCGGCATAGCCCTGTCGTTTGCTCTTGGCGACCTCGGCGAGCAAGGCGCTCTTAGTCACGATCGTACTCGGCGTAAACGCCACGAACTTGGCTTTCTGGATTCTAATTTTTAGCTCGGACTGAGGAAGGTCGGCAAGCAATACTCGACCTGTACTGGTTGCAAAGGCAGGCAAGCGCGCACCCAAATGAATACCCGAGGGCATCACGGTACTTCGGGCACGATGCTCGCCACTGCGAGCGACAATCACCACCTCGTCCAAATCCAACACTGCAACCGAAAACGCCTGACTGGTATCAGCGGCCAGTCGATCCAAGGTGGGCTGCACGGCCCGCGGCAATCGCGCGGAAGATAAATAGATGCCAGCGAGTCGCAGCACTCTGGGCGTCAGCCAAAAGTAGCCCTGCTCACCCTCTAAATAGCCGAGATCTTGCAGCGTGAGCAAATGCCGGCGCGCGGCCGCACGCGTCATCCGTGTACGTTCCGCCGTTTGTGTTGCGTTCAGACGCTGACGCTCTGCACTAAAGCATTCCAAGACCGCCATGGACTTCGAAGCACCCTCAATGAAATCTTGCTTTTTCAACATGATGCGCGATGATCGCACAAAACTATCACTCATCGCGCAAGAGACTGCAAATCCCCAAATGTCGGGAATTCCGAGATATGCCGTGCACCGGATAATCAACTCATGAAAACACTTCATACAAAAACCCAAGTCGCCATCGTCGGCGCAGGCCCTGCGGGACTCATGCTCGGCGCACTCCTCCACAAAGCGGGTATCGACAATATCATCGTTGAGCGCCAAAGCGGCAACTATGTCTTGGCTCGTATCCGAGCGGGCATTCTCGAGCAATCGACGGTGGACACCTTGGTGGAGGCAGGGGTGGATCGGGTCCTGCAAGAGGGCATCATTCACAAGCACCTTGAATTGGTGTTCAATGGCGAGCGCCATAGTGTGGACCTTCACGACAGCACGGGCGGCAGAGTGGTCACGGCTTATGGTCAAACCGAAGTGACCAAAGATCTGATGGATCACCGGGCGGAACAGGCCCTCGAAACCGTCTACGAAGCAGCCCATGTCACCTTGCAGGATTTCGACACCAAGTCCCCTAAAATTACCTACGAGAAAGACGGACAAACCCACGAAATATCTTGCGACTTTATCGCGGGTTGCGATGGCTTTCACGGGGTGAGCCGCGCCAGCGTCCCTAAAAACGCGATCAGCGAGTTCAGCCGCGACTATCCCTTTGGTTGGGTTGGTGTCCTGGCAGAAGTCCCCCCAGTCTCCCCGCACGCCATCATTTATGGCAATAGCCCGCGCGGCTTCTCGCTATGCTCGATGCGCAGTCTGACCCGCAGTCGCTATTACGTGCAATGCCCCATCAGCGACAAGGTTGAGGCGTGGGGCGATGATCGCTTTTGGGACGAGTTACGGCGCCGGGTTGATCCCGAAACAGCCGACAAGATCATCACCGGGCCGTCGATTGAAAAGAGCATTGCGCCGCTGCGAAGTTTCGTCGCGGAACCGATGCGCTTTGGTCGCTTGTTTCTGGCGGGTGATGCTGCCCACATCGTACCGCCCACCGGCGCTAAGGGCCTAAACTTAGCGATCAGCGATGTTCGTATGCTCTCGCAAGCGTTCGCGGCCTACTACCTTGAAAACACCGAGACTGGTATTGACGGGTATTCGCAACGTGCCCTAAACCGTATTTGGCAGATCGAAAGATTCTCCTGGTGGCTCACCTCTTTGCTGCATCGCTTCTCTGATACCGAGGGCTTTGGTCAGAAAATTCAAGAGGCGGAACTAAGCTATTTAATGAGCTCGCAAGCCGCTCGCACCAGTCTCGCAGAAAACTATACGGGACTTAAGCTGTAACTTGCACCCGCAGTTGCGTTAAAGTGATGTTTGGCATCAGTCACGAGGCAACTAAAATTATGATCGCAGCGATCTACTTCGACGGCAAATCAGCGAAAGCGCAATCTGCCAAGATCGCCATTCAGAATGACCACATCGCAATCTTTCGAGACGAGGGAGAGCCCATCCGCCACCCCATTGCCCACGCCAGGATTGACGAAGCGTTTAAGGGCACGGCGCAAAGAATCGATCTTGGCGGCGGCGCCTTGCTGGAGGTCAAGGATAGCGCAGCACTGCAAATCGAGCTGGACCGAGTCGGTAACCGCCTCAGCGTCGTTCAACACGCTCAGAACTCTTGGGTCTGGGTCGCAGGTTGTCTGGTCGCACTTTTGGGCGTCATCGTCGCAGGCTACCTCTATGTGATTCCCTTCGCATCCAAGCATGTTGCTTCGTGGCTGCCCGAGACAGTCGATCGTGCCCTAGGTGATCAAGCCTGGCCCTTGATCGAGGCGCAAATGTTCAAGCCCAGCACCCTGCCCCTAGAACGTCAAAAGACGATCCGAGATCGCTATAACCAGCTCACCAAGCAACTCAAAGACGCGCCGCCTTATGAACTCCTCTTTAGGGCAAGCTCCATTGGGCCGAATGCAATCGCGATTCCGGGCGGGCGACTGGTCATGACGGATGAATTGGTCGCGC
>JAYVKZ010000205.1:0-8517 GCA_043767985.1 Betaproteobacteria bacterium | reverse complement strand
CCATGGTCACAATGTCGACGTTACCGCAGCGCTCGCCATTACCGAATAAGCAACCTTCCACGCGATCTGCACCCGCCAACTGAGCCATCTCGGCCGCAGCCACACCAGAGCCACGATCATTGTGGGTATGGACGGACAACACTACATGCTCGCGCCGCTCCAGGTGACGATCCATCCATTCGATTTGGTCCGCGAAAATATTGGGCATCGCGTTCTCAATCGTGGTGGGCAAATTAATGATGATCTGGCGCCCTGGACCTGCATTCCACTCACGAATGGCCGTATTGCAAGCCTCCAAAGAAACCTCCAGCTCGGTCATGCTGAACACTTCGGGGGAGTACTGCAAGACCCACTCGGTTTCGGGATACTGATCGGTGTATTTCTTCACCACACCCACATGATGCTTAATCAACGCCATCACTTCAGGAATCGTCAAACCAAACACCAGCTCACGCCAGGCTGGAGCCACGGCGTTATACAAGTGAATAATGCCGCGCTTGGCACCGGCCAAGGATCGCACCGTCGGTTCAATAAGCTCCTCGCGGGATTGGGTGATCACCATCGGTGTCACACCATCGGGCAAATGACCATCCGTCACGAGGCTGCGAATAAAATCAAAATCGGTTTGGGACGCGGACGGAAAGCCCACTTCAATTTCTTTGAAACCAATGCGAACCAGCTCCTTAAAGAGCCGTAATTTGGTGGCCGCATTCATCGGCTCAAACAAAGCCTGATTGCCGTCGCGTAAATCGGTAGACAGCCAGATTGGCGGGGCGGTTAAAGTGCGGTTTGGCCATTTGCGGTCTGGCAAATGCACGGGCGGAAAGGCGTGGTACTTGGTACTTGGGTTTTTAAGCATGATCTTCACCATCTAGATTGATACAGGTTTTAATCCCCCCAACAAGCAGCGCTTGCGTCTGCTTGTTTTTGTAGGCCGGGATCAGGGGGAGATCAGGCTGCGTGGCAGCGAATGAACAGACCCCGGCCAGGAGCTAGTCCTAGCAGTAGTAGCGAGTGGGGGAGTCGAATGTTCATGGGGCAATGATAGCCTAAGCGGTGCCGTACTTGCAAGCGAGGTTTATTTTTGTGACTTTCAAACCCAGTTTTCAAGCTTTAGTTCTGGCACACGCTTAAACTCATCGGTGTTGTTCGTAACAAGTAGAGCTTGATGAGCAAGCGCGCAAGCCGCGATCATGGTGTCCTCCGGTCCGATCGGTTGTCGCCTCGTGGCGTAGCGAACACTTGCATAGGCCTTGGCGCAAGCTCGGTCCCACTCAATGACGCCCAATCTCTCCAGTAGGGCGTCCAGCGCGCGAGCGTTCCTCTCTTTTTTCAGCGAATTGATGACGCCAAACTCAAGTTCGGCGACGACGATGCTGCTGACGTGGAGTTGGCCAGCCAAGGAGTCGAATTTTTCAAGCAGGGTCGCAGGCGCTCCAAGCATCACATAGATGCAGATATTGGTGTCTAGAAAAATCATTCCCAATCACGTTGCGCATGAGGGAAAGGCTGCTTGGCGCGGATGAAGTCGTCCGACGCCGGTTCTGTCTGCGCTAAGCTCGCCCAGGTTTTGCGAGCGTACAAGGGGGTGATGATCAGGCGATCACCATCTTTCTCGATGCTGACTTCTTTAGCGTTGAATTCCAATTGTTTGGGAATACGGATCGCCTTGTTGGCGCCGTTTTTAAAAACACTGGCAGTGAACATTGGATTCTCCTTTTAGCATATGTCAGCATATGGTAATGCTGCTAGCGACCTTTGGCAACTCTCCTGCTGCCAGATCCTCTTGCGAGATCAATATTCAGTAGGGCACCGCCAGTAAATCCGATTTCGAGAAATCCTGACCTTTGAAAAGCAAGGGGAGGTTGCGACTTTTCGACAGTGCATATGAAAAGCAATCACCAAAATTCAGTGCAGCAGGATGGCGTCCGTTCCCAAACTTTAGAAAGGCTGCATAAGCGATCTCCGTCAATTCGCGATCTACTGCAACATATTGGTGGGGAACAACCTCCATCAAGGCTTGCAAGCTCGCCATTCGTTGCGAAGCCCGCACTGTCACCACCATTAATGTTTCCAGCCAGGTCGCGGTTGTGAGCAAAACCTCCTCCTCTTGCGCCAAGGCCAACATCAATCTATGCGATTCAGGCTCTTCCAAAACAATTGCGACCAAAGCAGAAGAGTCAACGGCAATCAATTGCTATGTCCGGCCGGACTATAACCAAGGATGTCATCCTCAGGAATTTGGTAGGCAGCGCTGAGCTTATCGATAGGAGGCGCGGCTCTCAAAATCTGCGCCATCCTGGCTGCGCGCTCGGTGGCGTCCAAAAGGGGCGCTTTCTTGCCTTTCAGGACATGGGCTTCCAGGGCAACAATCACTTCCTTATTGACGGAGCGGTGATTGGCCCTGGCCGACGCCTTAAGCGTTTCATAAAGTGGCGAGGGTATATCGCGAATGCTGATAGCGGGCATAGTGAAGTGCTGAAGTCTGACTGCTGGATGACAGCAATGTGCATGGATTTTACATGCTTTGCGGCTGATTCGCAAGTGTTTAGAAGCCTACGATGGCTAACCCTTCAATGCTGGCGGCCATTAACTGTCTGTGGCTCCAGGCGGTCCATGTCGATTTTCGTAAAGCGACTACCAGTGCGAGTCCTAGCCAGTGCGGAGGATTTCGAAAAAGCCAGGGATTTGTGCCGCGTTGCCGCTTCGGGCTTACGAGCGGGAGAAGCTTTGCACCTTGCGATTGCCTTGCGTCTTAAAACCACCCACTTTGCTACGCTTGATCAGGTGCTGGAAACGAATGTTTTGCTCCTTGGGCTAGTGAGTAGCTTGAGAATGACCTAGTTCAATTCACTTCCCCAGCCTGCGGATGCACCTTGTCATAAGCCCGCAGCAGCTTCTGATGCATGTCGCAACCCTCAAGCTCCAAGCCCGGCGCAGGTATCCCCATAAAGCGATTTTTCTGCGCGATGAGTTCTTGGGCGGCGGCAAGTGTTGCGGCGCTATACATACTCTTGATGGCCTCAAGATAGGGCGCTGATGCCTTGGTACCCGTAGCCGCCTTTTTACCCGACTTCGACGCCATCTCGGCCAGCCTGAGCAAGTCCTCAATACAGGCATAAATTTTGCGCCGACCAGGGTCGAGTTGATCAAAATTCCTCACCCATTCGCAACCTTCGAGCGTCGCCTCACGGTCTCCGATGGCCAGCGCAATGAGGGTCTTCAGCTCACCAACTCTCAAATCGCTAAAGAAAGAATTAGCATCAGCGGTGAGGCCAATTAAAGTGGGGATGGGGCGCTGATCAGCCAAGTTAGATTCGTTGAGCGTGTCGAGCAAATCCCGGCACTCGTCATCATCAAGGTCGGTCAGGTTCAGCACCGCTTCGCGGAATTCATTGGCAATGCTGTTGTTCTCAAACTCTAGGTCATCAATCGGATAGATCTCAGACACACCAGGCACAAGAATACGGCAGGCGTAAACGCCCAAATGCGTAAAGTCGGAGATGTAGATGTCATGCCCATCATCATGCAAGCGCTTGACGGCCCACTCGTAATCCTCCAAGGTGGTGCTGGCAAAGTTCCAATCATAGAAGGGGTAATCGGGTTGGTCGCCCAAGAACTTCCAGCTAATCACGCCGCTGGAGTCTACGAAATGAATTTCAATATTAGGGGAGCTGGCGATCTCTTCCATGTCAAAGCCAGGAGCGGGAAAGCCTCCTAAGGAATCCAAGGCACGGCCTTGTAGCAGTTCGGTGAGGGCGCGCTCGAGTGCCACTTCAAAGCGTGGATGGGCGCCGAAGCTGGCGAAGCAACCCTGATCTTGGGGGTGCAGCAGGGTGACGTTCATGACCGGGTACTTCCCGCCAAGCGAAGCATCTTTCACCAGAATGCCAAAACCTGCGGCGCGCAGGGCGTTGATGCCCGCCTCAATACGAGGGTAGCGCGCGATCACGGCCGCAGGCACCTCGGGCAGGCAAATGCCTTCGCTAATGATGCGGCCCTTGATGCTGCGCTCAAAAATCTCCGACAATGCTTGAGTGCGTGCTTCGGCTTGCGTGTTGCCAGCCGACATGCCATTGCTCACATACAAATTGCCGATAATATTGACCGGAATGAAAGCCACTGTATTGTCGCGTTGCCGGGTATAGGGAATGGCGCAAATGCCGCGCTCGATATTGCCGGAGTTGAAGTCCACCAAATCAATGGCATCGATGCTGTTCTCGGGGTTGTAGAACTTGTGGAGATCGGCATTTAATATGTCTTTGGGCCAACTGCCGTCCTCGGGTACGTCAAACCAGCGTTCTTGCGGGTAGTGGACGAACTTGCGCTCGGCGACCGAAGGTCCGAGATAAAAGTGCGTCCAAAAATAGTTCGTGGACAGTCGCTCAAAATACTCGCCCAGCGCACTGGCCAGGCAGGCCAGCTTGGTTGCGCCCTTGCCGTTGGTAAACAGGATCGGGCAGTCTCGATCGCGAATGTGAACGGACCAAATGCCCTCTACCGGGTTCAGCCAACTGGCCTCTTCAATATGCATGCCGAGTGCGAGCAGTTTCGCCTGCATGGTACGAATGGTGGCTTCTAGAGAGGCATCCTTGCCGGGGATGAAGCTCTCAAGTGCGTTGGGGGTGCCGTCGTTTAGGGTGTTTGGTGTGCTCATGGAGCGAGGGTATCACCCCAGGCTATGTGGCCTGCGAAGGCGTGCCCGGCAACCCAGCCGCAAGCCAAGCTCGGCGCAATTTCAAATCATTGGTAAAGCCTGCCTGCTCAGCGGCTCGGTTTGACGAAGCTCATCCAAATGAGTGTGATGGGTGGTGGCACGGATGCCTTTGAGCAGGCCTGCATTGGCGATGCTCGGGCCATCACAGTGAAAGATTCGAATGATTGGTATGCTTTGCCGAGCTGCGCCTGCAATCAATTGATTCTGGGCGGTAAGATAGGCGGGGAAGTCCAAATCCGTGTGGTAGTCGCGGTGGCGAAAGGATTCTTGAGCGTCGATCACCATGAGACAGGTGTTCATTCTTTGGCCTTGAGTTGAATGATTCGGTATTGGAGGAAGCTTTGTATTTGCGTACTTTGTCTAAGCTTATGCCCGTGCGCCGCTCCCTATTGGGCCAGTTTCGATCAATTTCGGACATCATTGTTCTGTGAAAGTACGAGATTTCCAAAGGGTAATGATTTTTCTGATGGGCTGTGCGCTCACTGGCTTGGCGTTCGCAAAATCCGACACCGCTAAGGTGGCGGGCGAGCGAGATCACTCGTCAAGAAATTTGCTGCAAGGACTGGAAGAGGTGATCTATGTGCCGCTTGCCAACTACCCTGGCATTCAATTAGAGACAACGATCTATCGCCCCAGAGGGCCGGGCCCCTTTCCCTTGGTCGTGATGAACCACGGCAAAGCCTTTAACACACCTGCCAAGCAAGCGCGAGCGCGTTACCCGGTGCTGAGTCAAGAGTTCGTTAGGCGTGGCTATGTGGTGGTGATCCCAATGCGGCAAGGCTTCTCGCATTCGGGAGGCCGTCAGTTGTCGGCGGGGTGTGACCTCGCAGCCAGTGCTCGCGAACAAGCCAAGGATGTGGACGCGGTCGTAAAACATTTTCAGAAGCAAGCCTGGATTAACAGAGAACAAGTCGTGGTCATGGGGCAGTCGCAGGGCGGTTTGGTGACGATGGCCTATGCCGAACATCCAGCAAGCGGCGTCAAATTGCTGGTCAATTTTGCGGGCGGGCTCAAGTCGACGGGTGGGCGCTGTAAAACACAGTGGGCGGAGGAGTTAGTGTTGGCGTTTGAGCGGTTTGGGACGAAGGCGCAGTTAAACTCCCTGTGGTTCTATGGTCAAAATGACAGCTTTTTCGATCCCTCGTTGGTCGCGCGTATGCATTCGGCCTATCTTGATGCGGGTCGACATCCGAAATCCTTCGCCCGGCTGGTCGCCTATGGCGCCTTCGGACAAGACGCCCACGGCATGGTTGAATATTCTGGCGGCGTTCGGCGCTGGTGGCCAGCGCTGGAAGTGGAGCTAAAGCGCCTCGGCCTCCCGGTTACAGCGCGCCACGACTGAGCACCGGAAGCTCTGCGGCTCCTATAGACCGCCTGTCGGTGTCACCTTGACCGCCTGTGCCAACTGACAAAAACTACGCTGAAAATAGAAACGAACAGATTTACGGCACTACGTACGTAAACGTCGAAAACAGCAGCGCACAGGGTTGAGTCTAAACAAGGGCTTTCATAGTTCAGATCTATGCTCCCTGGGCGCGCAATTTCTACGTTCACGCCGACTCAACTTTGACTTGCTTCATTCATGCGCGCGTTTATGCTTATGGTCCTCACCCCCCTTACTAGCCCGTTTCGGCTGGTGGGCGCGGTCGCGTGCCTGGCATTTGCCATACTGTTACAGGCTTGTACGACCGATAAGCCAACGCCGCGCAACGTGAACTATGTGATTAAGGAGGAGCCTGCGCCGGAGTTCTTTCTGCCAAAAGGGGCCTTTGGCAAGTCCATTGCAGCCTTGGCGCCCTCAGCTCCCAGCTCCGCTAGTAAGCCTTCCGAACTCAAAGCGCTTAGCTCCTCGCAATCCCCCGTGGACTTTGTGTCTGATGTCGTCCTATATGCCTCAGCGAGTACCCAAAGCTTTTTTGAATCGGGTCAGCTTGATGCCCTTGAGAGTGTCGCCGCTTGGGAGGCTTTCCTCAAGAAATACAAAATTCCTTACAAAATTGCTGCGACCGTCACAGCGCTTGAGCGCACCCAGTCTGGCGTACTTATCCTGGCGTCGAGCGTGGCGCTGTCAAAGGGCGAGAGACAGGCGATTCTTGATTTTCGGGCGCGTGGCGGCAGCGTGTTGGCCTCTTGGCTTTGCGGCGTACGCGACGACAAGGGCGGCTGGGTGGGGTTCGACTTCATGGAGAGCGCACTCGATGTGAAAGTGATCGGAGATACGTCGCGCGATAAGAACGACAATTTTTTGATGCCTCATGGCGATAGCCCCGTCAGCAACTACTTGCCAGCGGGTCAACGGATTTGGTTAGAACAAGTCAGTCAACGTCCGATTCTACGATTGTCTGGGCGCTTTGCTGCTGCGCATGTGATGGATTGGTCAAGAACCTTTGCCCTTGAAAAAACCACGGCAGCGATCAATTTTGATGAGCGCCCCTTGAGCTCGAATCGCAGCTCTCGCAGTGTTGTTTTGGGATACTCGGAGCGGCTCTGGCGTACCGCTGATCCGAAACATTTGGAGGCCATTGCGCATAACGCTTTGACTTGGCTCAGGCGGCTGCCAAGCGCTTACACAGCGTCGTGGCCGGCGCCGTACTCAAGCGCGCTTCTGTTGGCGATTGACACTGCAGAAAATATCGTCGAAGCCGATCTGACATTCGCCAAGTATTTGGAAGACATTGGCGCTCGAGCAACCTTTTATGCCTTGGGGGATAACGCCGCGAAATCTGCGACGAACTTGAAAGCTTTGCAATTACGTGGTCATGAGCTGGCCTTGATGGGCGACAAGTTTCTAGGCTTCAAGGGCCAAGGGGCAGATGCGCAGGCAACTCGTTTAGAGAGCGTGTTGAAGCGCATGAAGGATGCTGGCCTAAGCCTGCCAGCCCACCCCGGTTTTCGTGCACCGACTGAGTCCTATGACAAAAACACCGAAGATTTGCTTCGTCAAAGGGGCTTTGGTCATTACATTTCAACGATGGAAGATACGGACGCTCGCCTGCCCTTTCTAGTGGCTTCGGCCTCCGCATCGGCAGCCGCCGTGGCGGCCACCGTCTCTACTACAGTCGGTCTACCTAGAACCCAGCGTGGCCCAGAAGATGCTACCGAAGAAGGGGACTTTGATGACGGTATCAAGTCTTTTTTCGCCGAGATTACGTTGGTTGAAAAAATGGCCGGTCTATCGGTGATACGAATCCCAAACCAAGGGTTGCTGACGCTTGAACAATTGGCCGACATCGCCACGGAACTCAAGACTAGGCGCGATCGTACCTGGATGGCGACTGGGTCACAAATTGCGGATTGGTGGAGAGAGAAAGAGCGAGTCTCAGCACGTATGGAGGGTAACGAGATCGCCCCGATACTACGAGTCGAGATTCTCGGGGGCGAGCCACTGCGCGAGTCTGTCACGGTACTGGTGAATTTGCCGTCGTCGGGTCAGGCACTGACGCTCACTCCTCTGAGTTCGGCAGAAAAAATACCTGTGATCACCGCGGTTGACGCTTGGCGAGCAGGCGTGATGGTGGCCGGTCTTGCACCGGGAACTTACCGATGGCGTGTTCAATTCTTCCCAAACATTGTCGCTGCGAAAAAGTAATGAACTCACCAAAAAAAACTCCCACCACAAGCCAAGGCTATGACCTACACCTTAGATGATTACTTCCGATCCCAACAGGTCTCCCTGCAATGGTCCCCTGTGCTGCGCGCTTTCGCCGTTGAGCTGAGCACTCAGGCTGACGTTGACCTCGAACTCCTGCATCAACTTTTTCACAAGATTGGGATGCGTTTTGCAAAAGATATGGAGTCGC
>JAYVKZ010000204.1:0-5458 GCA_043767985.1 Betaproteobacteria bacterium | reverse complement strand
GTCTTTCACCCAGTTCGAATACCAATCGAGCACGTCGCCGTAAATATGGACCGAACCCTGCATCATTTGTTCAATCACTTGCACATCTGTGCCAAGTTGCTCGCCCTGAATGAAGTTCACTTTTAACTTGGCCGCCTTGTCATTATTGACACAGGCGGTGAAGCGCAGGTTTTGGCGGTCGAGGATCGAGCCGATGGCATCCGATCCGCCAAACGTTAAAGTGGTCTGGGCCTGACTTGCAGGAACGAAAAAAAAGCCGGTGCTGAGTAAGATGGCGCTAGCGCATCTTTGGGTCAAGGTACTGTTTTTCATGTGTCCTCCGAAGTTTCAGATCGCGTGATCGAAGTAACGACGCTCAAGCGCCGTCTGGTTCTCATAGATTGAGCCCTGATGCTTTGCAGCAGGTAGCGGTATGCGAATGGGACAGGGCACCACACGAGGCGTATAGGTCGGCTCACCGACCAAAAGCCGCGCATTGAATTCGTCCCAGCTAGGGATGCCCAGGAGTGGGAACGCATCACCTGCCGAAAACTCATAGAGCAGTAAATTACGGGAGGCTTTCGAGCGATTTTGCGCCGACCCATGAACCGCCCGAACATGATGAAAAGAGCAGGACCCCGCCGGTGCCGTCAAGGCAACGGCACCACTCAAATCTAGCCCTTCTTTAGTCGCATCGAAAGCGCCACAAAAATGACCGTCAGCACCGTGATGATCGTAGGTCGGCCAACGATGGCTGCCGGGGGCGAGGAGTAGGGGACCGTTTTCAGGAGTGGCGTCATCCAGTAGCACACCAACCGCCAGTAGATCGTCATTGGTATGCGGATAAAACGCCCAGTCTTGATGCCACTCCACGGGCGAACCATACTCCGGCGCCTTAAGATTTAATTTTGACCCATGCAGGCGAACCCCACTTGGCCCCAGCAAGGCCGACAACACCTCAAGCAAGCGCGGCGAGCGCATGAAATCCGCAAAAACCGGGTTGACAAGGTGAGGTTTTTTGATGCGACGCACCCGAGGCTCAGTGGCGCTGTGCCCTGGCTCAAGATCATAAACGTCGGTATGGGCGCTCACGGCTCGCGAGCTCTCAATCAGTTCGGCCAGCACATTTTTCATGCGTTGACGGGTCATATCGTCGAGCAGGCCCTCCACCAAAATGAAACCATCTCGCTGATATCGCGCTATCTCCGCAGCATCAAGGCTGGCCATGGGTACTCCTCTTTGAAAATGAGCCGCTTTATGGAAGCGCTTCCATAGGATAATTGCTTATACACTTACACTTGTCAAGCGCATCGGCCTTTAAACGAAATACTAGCGTGCCCAAAACCCTCTCTACGAAGCCAAAGCTACTCCCTGCCGCGCGTATGGAAGATGTCGCGCGCCTCGCCGGCGTGTCGATGGTCACAGTCTCACGTGCGCTCAATACACCCGGCAAGCTGGCGCCTAAGACGCTTACGGCGGTGAAAAGCGCCATCAAGAAGTTGCAGTATGTTCACAATCAAACGGCGGGAAGTCTCGCCTCCAATCGTTCGCGCATCATTGCGGCGATTGTGCCGACCATCGCCAGTTCAATTTTCTCCGACACGGTGGATGGCTTAGCGAAAGCGCTGGCCCCGCATCGGTACCAGCTTCTCTTGGGCCAGTCTAAATACGACGTCGAGGAAGAGGCGCGCTTGATCGAAACCTTCCTTGGCCGCCGGGTCGATGGGCTGATGCTCACTGGCGTGGACCATGCACGCGGCGTACGTGCGAGGCTCGCGCGCGCGAAACTACCGGTGGTCGAAACCTGGGATTTCACGCGTCGACCCATCGATATGGTGGTGGGCTTCTCCAATCAAGCGGCCGGTGAGGCAGCGGCCGAGTATCTGATCGCCAAGGGCTATCGACGCCTGGCTTTTCTGGGTGGACAAGATCATCGTTCGCTGGCACGGCTCGATGGATTTAAAACTGCCATAAAGACCGCCCGTCTAGCAGATATCGTGGTGTTAAAGGCGAGCTCACCCTCCACGCTTTTGGATGGTAGCAAGGCCCTACAGACACTTCTCGCACCAGAAAATCATTGCGACGCGGTCTTTTGCACGAATGACATGCTTGCCGCTGGCGTCATATTTGAATGTCAACGCCAAGGCATCCTCATTCCCCATCAATTAGCCGTCATGGGCTTCGCCGACTTGCCGATTGCTGCGGGCATTCAACCGGCACTCACTAGCGTTCAAGTTCATTCCACTAGAATGGGACAACTTGCTGGAGAAAAACTGATGGCGCGGCTACTTGGCACGACAAGTCCCGAACTCAGTCATGATCTCGGCTTCACGGTCGTGGAGCGGGCCAGCACCTGATTTAAAAACAATTTCTACGATGCCGACTATGCAAACAATCCAAAAGGTAAGAGACTGGGTAAACATGGCCCAACGCATTGTCGTCATGACTGGCGCGGGCATTTCAACCGACTCTGGCATTCCTGATTTTCGAGGGCCTCAAGGGGTGTGGACTCGTAATCCAGCCGCAGAAAAGCAGTCGACCATTCAAAACTACCTAGCCGATCACGAGGTGCGCATCGCCTCCTGGAAATCGCGGCTGGCTAACCCAGCATGGACCGCCAAGCCCAATGCCGGGCATCAGGCCCTTGTGGCCCTGGAGCGTCAGGGCAAACTACATGCACTGATTACGCAAAACATTGACGAGCTTCATCAACAAGCTGGTACTTCAAGCGACAAGGTCATTGAGGTTCACGGCACGATGCGTCGAGTCATGTGTTGGAGCTGTGGTCGGCGTGCGCCGATGGAAAGCGCTCTAGCGCGTGTTCGAGCTGGCGAGGCTGACCCACACTGTTTGAGCTGTGACGGCATCCTCAAGAGCGATACGATTTCATTCGGTCAGGCCCTCGTTCCAGAGGTGATTGATCGCGCCATGCAGGTGGCCAGCGAGGCCGATCTCTTCATTGCGATTGGTACGACCTTGCAAGTGTTTCCAGTCGCAGGGGTCGTGCCGCTTGCAAAACAATCAGGCGCTCGCGTGGTCATTATGAACGCTCAAGCGACCGCCATGGACGATCTCGCTGACGCACTGCTCACCGGTTCGATCAGTGAGCTCTTACCAAAGATAGTCAGCCTGGAGATCAGTCAGCTTTAAGAGGTTTACAGTACGTTGGCACCAACAATCGCGGCCATCTGCATCATGTCAACGGTTTCGCCAATTTTGATGCCGGTCAGGTCCGTAGCCTTACCTGATTTGCTGACTGATTTAGTGTTCTTAAAAATGGGCAGCAGCTTCGCATCGGTGACGATGTACTTACCAGCGTTCTCAGCCTTGCCGTTGACCGTTTTGGTTTGTAACTGATTGGCCTTGATGTAATCCCAAATTTTCTTCGTGATTTCAGTCCGTGGCAATGCGCTAGCTCCAACCAAGGCAGCGAGTTCGCTTTTCATTTTCACGGGAGTGCTCAAACCTTTTGCTTCTACCATTTTGATTTCCTATTGATGTTTATTGTCGTCGTCGGACGAACGGCAAAAATATTATGCTGTAAGTTTCTAGGCGCCCAAGGTCTAGTTGAGCCTTGGCGATGGGTCGATCATTGACGATGGACCGAACCGCTTACGATAACACAGCACCCAACACTGCGCGTGCCTGCGGCGGATGAAGGACATCCCTTAGCGAATCGACAGGCCCTCAAATTTGCCTGTGGTTCGCCATTCCTCAATGTACTTAAAGTATGCGCTCGCACCCGCCGGAAAGCCTACTGCAAGTTTGGCTGCAGGGCCAGGGTCCTTGCCCTCGTTGTTGTAATAGCCTGGCGTGCAGTCCGGAGAGCTAGTCATGCGACCTACCGCAGTCAACATCAAGGCGACCCAAGCTTCTTCGGCTTCTTGGGTGACTTCAATTTCACGTTTGCCATGATCCTCGGCATGCTTGACCAAGAGCGCAATGGTTCTAGCAGAATCAGTGAGGTTGTGCGGCACGTTTGAAATGAGATTGGCGCCTTGAGTCGGCTGCACAAAAAAAGCATTGGGAAAGCCGTGAACATGGATGCCGTGCTTGCTACGCATGCCTTGTGCCCAATGCTCGGACAGGCGACGTCCCCCTCGCCCCACAAGATCAAACCCGGCTCGTCGGTGGAACGGTGTGCCAACCTCAAAACCTGATGCATAGATAATGCAGTCGACAGGATATTCAACACCGGCGACCATTAAACCGGTCTCCGTGATTCGTGCGACGCCCTGGCCATTGGTGTCAATCAAATGCACATTGGCGTTGTTGAACGATTGTAAAAACGTATCGTGAAAGCACGGGCGTTTACAAAGCTGGCGATACCAGGCTTTGAGCTTGGCGGCTGCATCCCTGTCTTTAACGATGGTGTCGACTCGGGAACGAATCTCCTCCATTTTTTGGAAGTCGGCATCCTCGTAGGCCGCCAGCATGTTGGGCACCGTTCGCTCGTCACGTGGCAGCTTCATGATCTGTGTGCGAATGCGACGGGCTAGGTCGGTCCAACCGTCTTGCACCAAGTCGACTTCGGCGCTGCCACCGGCTTGATTGGCAGTGAAGTTTTCTAGCCAGCGTTGCTGCCAGCCCGCAGTGGCGATCTCAGCGAACCACTCCGCATCAATCGGCCCATTGTTACGCACATCGACCGAAGAAGGCGTGCGCTGAAATACAAACAAGTCCTTGCAGGCTTTGGCGAGATGCGGCACGCATTGCACGGACGTCGCACCGGTTCCAACGATGGCCACGCGCTTATCCGCCAGCCTGGTCATCAAACTGCCGTTAGGGTCACCACCCGTGTAGTCGTAGTCCCAACGACTGGTATGGAAAGTATGGCCCTTAAATAACTCCATGCCGATGATGCCAGGCAGTTTGGGCACATGTAAGGGGCCCGTGGCCATACCAATGTACTGGGCGGTGAAATCATCACTACGGTTTGTGCGAACATGCCAACATGAATCAGCCTCAGCCCATCTAAGGTCGGTGACCTCGGTATGAAACAAGGCATTGTCGTACAGACCAAAATGCCGACCAATGCGTTGGCAATGAGCGAGAATTTCCGGTGCATGGGCGTACTTTTCGCTCGGCATGTAGCCGGTTTCCTCCAGCAAAGGCATATAGATCATTGAGGCCGTATCGCACTGCGCGCCCGGATAACGATTCCAGTACCAAGTACCGCCAAAGTCCCCGCCCTTCTCGATCATGCGGACGTCTTTGATACCCGCTTCAGCGAGCCGCGCGCCCGTACTCAGGCCTCCAAACCCACCACCTATGAAGGCAAAGCGGACATGATCTTTTTTCGGCTCCCTGGGAACGATGGGCGTGTAGGGGTCGTCCAGATAATGTGCAAGATGACCCTTGATCTGCAAGTATTGCTCGTTTCCCTCAGGGCGTAAACGTTTGTCGCGTTCTTCAAGGTATTTTTTGCGCAGTGCAACTTTGTCAATGTCGATGGCGGTCATCGTGCCTACCTGTTTAA
>JAYVKZ010000203.1:0-4917 GCA_043767985.1 Betaproteobacteria bacterium | reverse complement strand
CTTGTCGCCGCGCTTGTCCAGCACGGCAAAGTATGGTGGGCCCACAGTGGAGATTCGCGCTTTTACTTGCTGCGCGGCAATCGCGCGCATTCGCGCACGATGGATCACTCCAAGGTTCAAACTCTGGTCAACCTCGGCTTAATCGCGGAAGGCGAGCAACATCGTCACCCTGAGCGCAATAAGGTATTGAATTGTCTGGGCTCGCCCATCGAGCCCACGGTAGAAATAGGCGGTCCGGAAGATCTACTCCCCGGAGACGTCATCATGCTGTGTAGTGATGGTGTGTGGTCGGCCCTCGGTGATATCGAGGTTTGTACTGCCTTCGCTCGCACTCCGGTCAATGTTGCGGTGCCGCGTCTCGTTCAAATGGCTGTTGAGCGCGAGGGTGACGGCGCGGACAATACCACCGCTCTGGCCATGCAATGGGAGGGAGGCGAGGTCGCCGACACACAGGTGTCCTCGAGAGATTTGCCAGATGGGGCAGTCACGACCACCATTGGGCTCGACGGCGCTGATTTCTCCGAAGCGTCGAGCGATCTTTCAGACGATGAAATTGAACAGACCATTCGAGAGATCAAGGCGGCGATTGAGCGCAGCGATCCGGGCACCGGGCGAAGCAGTGGCCATCAAGATTTACCAACGCTTGCCATGGAACTAGAGCGCGCCAAGGCAAAGCCTTAGTCAACACCAGGCCATGATTATTGTGAGGGTGTAACCTTCGCTTTTTTTTGTAAGCTGAAACCAATTGACTAAAGATTCTTCTCTTCCTATTCAAGCCCGACCGTCGGGGCGTTTGCCTGAGCAAATGCGCGAGGTCGTCATTGTGCGAGGTTTTACCAAGCACGCAGAGGGTTCGGTGCTCGTAAGTTTCGGGCAGACACGGGTGCTGTGTACCGCCTCAGTCGAAGAAAAAGTACCGGGATTTTTGCGCGGCAAAGGCCAGGGCTGGGTCACGGCCGAGTACGGCATGCTGCCTCGTGCGACTCATACTCGGAGCGACCGCGAAGCGGCTCGTGGCAAGCAAAGCGGACGAACCCAGGAAATTCAGCGCCTCATTGGCCGGAGCTTACGCGCCGTGATCGACATGCAAAAGCTGGGCGAGCGTACGATCACCCTGGATTGCGATGTGCTGCAGGCCGACGGTGGCACCCGAACTGCGTCTATCACGGGAGCCTATGTGGCTCTGTGCGACGCGATCAATGGCTTACTGAAAGCCGGGCTTTTGCCTAGCTCGCCAATTCGCGATTCGGTAGCGGCGGTATCGGTGGGTGTTCATCAAGGCCAAGCCGTTCTCGATCTTGATTATGACGAGGATTCCTCTGCCGATACGGATCTCAACTTAGTGATGACCGGCACCGGTGGATTTATCGAAATTCAAGGGACCGCCGAAGGAGAACCTTTTTCGGCAAGTCAATTGGAGCGGCTCTTGGCCCTTGGGCGGCTAGGGTGTGAGCAGCTTTGCGATGCGCAGAAGAAGGCCCTTGTTTAGGCCCTTGTTTAAGCCCTTATGAATCGTCTCGTTCTCGCCTCGGGAAATCAGGGAAAGCTGAGAGAGTTTGGAGATCTCCTTGCGCCTAAAGGCTGGGACGTCGTCTCTCAAGCCGCCTTAGGCGTCAAAGAAACGGATGAGCCCTTTGACACCTTCGTCGAGAACGCTTTGCGCAAGGCCAGGAACGCATCCGCGCAGACTGGTCTGCCGGCCCTGGCCGATGATTCTGGAATCTGCGTGCCCTTATTAGCCGGTGCGCCGGGCGTATTTTCTGCTCGTTATGCGAGCCGTGCTCGGCAGGGCGAGGGAGATCAAGCCAACAATGCTCATCTGGTCGCGGAGCTAATTCGAGCCAAGTCTCGGCAAGCCCCAGCGTTGCCGAGCCCCTCCCGAGAAGGCTTATGCACCGCGTACTACTATTGCGTCCTAGTCTGGGTAGATCATCATGCAGACCCTTGCCCAAAGATCGCTGAAGGTCGATGGTGGGGAGAAGTGCTCGCCGAGCCTCGGGGAGCAGGTGGTTTTGGCTATGACCCGCACTTCTTCATTACCCCCCTCGGACTGACCGCGGCCCAAATGCGTGCCGAACAAAAGAACCAACATAGCCACCGCGCCCAGGCACTGCTGCGCTTGATGCAGATGCTCGAATGACCAGGTTCGGACTCCAAGAGGGGCTGAAGGCCTCGCCGCCTTTGTCGCTCTATATCCACCTACCCTGGTGTATCCGTAAATGCCCGTATTGCGATTTCAATTCACATGAAAGAAACGCTGCGGCGGTATCAGACTTCTCGCCAACCGAAAGCCGGTATCTTGATGCGCTTGAAATTGATTGTGATTTAAGCGCGCCTCTGGTGTGGGGACGTACCGTAGAAAGTATTTTTATAGGTGGCGGGACGCCGAGTTTGTTTTCGGCCGCCTCGATTGATCGCCTGCTCGGTATTTTGCGAAGTCGCTTTCAATTGCGGCCCCAGTGTGAAATCACTTTAGAAGCTAATCCTGGCACTTTCGAAGCCGAGCGCTATGAAGGCTTTGCCAAGGCTGGCGTGAATCGCCTATCGATTGGGGTTCAAAGCTTCTCGGACGAAGCATTAAAGCGATTAGGTCGTGTGCACAGTGCCAAACAGGCCCTTGATGCGATTCACGTTGCGCGACGCTGCTTTGAAAGTTTCAATATTGATTTGATGTATGGCCTACCCCAGCAAACCTTGGCCGAACTGTCGCTGGAGATGCAGCTCGTTCTCGAGCAAGATCCTCCTCATCTTTCCTATTATCAGCTCACCTTAGAACCCAACACGCTATTCGCTAAGTTTCCGCCACCTTTGCCTGAAGAAGACCCTCTGAGCGATATGCAAGACCAGATTGAACGTCTCACCCAAGCGCATGGCTTCGAGCACTATGAGGTCTCAGCCTATGCCAAGCCTGGCAAGCGCTGTCAACACAATATGAATTATTGGCAGTTCGGGGATTACCTGGGCTTGGGGGCGGGTGCGCATGGCAAGCTGAGTTTTCATGATCGGATTTTGCGTCAGCAAAAATATCGTAAACCGGAGGACTATATGGGCCGGCTGCTCGGGCCGAACGCCCTGGCTTCAATTGCGAAGCCCACCGCCCCTAACTCTCTGAGCAAACTCCAGCCGTCACTAAGTCATCCGGCGGTTGAATTAGAGCGGGTTTTACAAGCCAAGGATCTTTGTTTCGAGTATTTTCTGAACACCTTGCGTTTGCGACAGGGCGTTCCGACGAGCATGTTTTCTGAGCGCACCGGCCTTTCGGTCGTCCGCCTACAAAGCGCCTTAGCTGAGGCGACAAAGCGAGGTTTGATGTCCGACGATCCTATGAGACATGAGCCCACAGCGCTCGGGTTTCAATTTTTAAACGATCTGCAAATGCTTTTTCTCTCGTAAGCTTTGGTCGTTAAGACTGCAAGTCGAGAGCGCACTAAAATAGTGCGAACGATACAAAACAATCCAGAATGGTGCGCTTATAGTTTTTGCTTCGACTTGGTGCGCTTTCTTTGCGCTCTCGGTCTAGCCGAAAAACTGACTTTGCAGATAAAAATTTGAATTCCAAACGACTGTTCTTGGCATGGCATAGAATAGCGGCGCTGCTTGACGCGCGGGCAATCAAATCCATCGTTTGCGCATCTAGGCTTTGATGTTCCACGGGGTTTAGGGTGGATACGGCTGGGGATGGCATGTTTTCTGCTTCTCTTGCAGCTCAAGCAACGATACTTTTACTCAATCTGGAGAATACTAGGATGAAGACGGCAAAAGACGTCATGAAAATGGTGGCAGACAACGAAGTTAAATTCGTTGATTTTCGCTTTACTGACACCAAGGGCAAAGAACAGCATGTGACCGTACCCAAGTCGCATTTCGATGACAACAAGTTCAAAGAAGGCCATGCTTTCGACGGCTCGTCCATCGCTGGTTGGAAGGGTATCGAAGCATCCGACATGATTCTCATGCCCGATCCTAATACCGCCAACATGGATCCTTTTCGCGAAGAACCCACCCTGATTTTGAGCTGCGACGTGATCGAGCCCAGTGATGGTAAAGGTTATTCACGCGATCCACGCTCGCTCGCCAAGCGCGGTGAAGCGTATCTCAAGTCAACCGGTATTGGCGACACAGCTTTCTTCGGTCCCGAGCCTGAGTTCTTCATTTTCGACTCCGTGACCTGGAATGTCGACATGAGCGGCTGCGGTGTCAAGATCAATTCTGAAGAAGCGAGTTGGTCCACCAGCAAAGAGTTCGACGGCGGCAACACGGGTCATCGTCCAGCGGTCAAGGGTGGCTATTTTCCTGTTCCCCCAGTCGATAGCTTCCAAGACATGCGTTCGGAAATGTGCTTGATTCTTGAGCAAATGGGCGTACCCGTTGAAGTGCATCACCATGAAGTTGCTGGACCGGGTCAGTGCGAAATCGGTACTCGCTTTAGCACTCTGGTTCAACGCGCTGACTGGACTCAAATCCTTAAGTACGTCGTGACCAACGTCGCTCACAGCTATGGCAAAACGGCAACCTTTATGCCTAAGCCTGTCGTGGGTGACAACGGCTCCGGAATGCACGTTCACCAATCGATCTGGAAAGACGGCAACAACTTGTTCGCAGGCGACGGCTATGCAGGTTTGAGCGATATTGCCCTTTACTACATTGGCGGCATCATCAAACACGCCCGCGCTTTGAATGCGATCACCAATCCAGGCACCAACTCGTACAAGCGTTTGGTTCCAGGCTTTGAGGCGCCTGTGAAATTGGCTTACTCGGCTCGTAACCGTTCTGCCTCGATCCGTATTCCTTATGTGCAGAGCCCGAAAGCTCGTCGTATCGAAGTGCGCTTCCCAGACCCAACGGCCAACTCGTACTTGGCCTTTACCTCGATGATGATGGCTGGTTTGGATGGTATCCAGAACAAGATTCACCCTG
>JAYVKZ010000202.1:0-6073 GCA_043767985.1 Betaproteobacteria bacterium | reverse complement strand
GCCCAGACTCGAGCTGGCGTAAAGGGCATATCAAATTGCTTCACACCCAAAGGCCTCAAAGCATTCAACATTGCATTGGAGAGCGCAGGCAAGGACCCTGAACAACCGGACTCACCTACACCCTTGGCCCCCAGCTCGTTGAGCTTGGTGGGCACTGGATGATCGTCCCAAGCAATTTTGTTCAACCATCCAACGCGGGGCATAGGATAATCCATGAAGCTTCCAGTCAGCAATTGACCGCTTTCTTCGTCATAAACGGCATGCTCTCCGAAGGCCTGGCCAACACCTTGCATCACCCCGCCGTGCACTTGGCCGACGACCAGCTCACGCGAGATGACATTGCCCAGATCGTCAATCGCCGAGTAGTTCACGATTTCAGTCACACCCGTTAGCGGATCGATCTCGATCTCTGCAATGTGGCAGCCATTCGGAAAGGTCATGCCCGACGTCGCTTCGCCCTCAGCATCGAGTGGATGAGTGTCTGTCCCGCCAGCGAGTTGTTTCGCCAATTCAACAAGGCCAATACTTTTGCCTGCGCCCTCGATTCGGCCGTTCTTAAAGGTGAACTGGTCAATACTGCCCCCCAAGGTGCGCGAGGCTTCGCGAACCGCTTTCTCGATAATGCGAGGGACCAGTATCTTGAAAGCACTTCCGGCTCCATACAAGGAGCGCGAACCACCGGTACCGTTACCGACCAAGGACTGGGTCGGATCACTGGCGCGGTAGCGTACGTCCTGCAAGGAAATGCCTAAGCCATCCGCGACAAGTTGCGCAAAGGTGGTCTCATGACCCTGCCCAGAGGGCCCAGTCACGCCATAGAGATTGAGCCGACCATTGGCGTCCCAACATCCGCGAACGTTATCCTTCACAGCACCGGCACCGGAGGCTTCCAGGTAACTCGCCACACCAATGCCGCGTCGCTTACCATTTTTTTCCGCCTGGGCACGTCGCGCCGCGAAGCCGTCATAATCGGCCAACCGCAGTGCCTTATCGAGCACCGCCTCAAATTCACCACAGTCATATGTCGTGACATTGGCCGTAACGTAGGGGAAGGCATCCTTAGGGATAAAGTTTTTCCGGCGCAGCGCGATCGGATCAAAGCCATGCTCCGCCGCAGCGGCGTCCATCAGGGTTTCGATCGCGAACGCAATATCAGGACGACCTGCACCTCGATAAGCCGATACCGGTACGGTATTGGTAAAGATCAAGCGCGAGGTCATATGCAGCGCAGGCACCCGGTACACACCACCCATCGTCACCGACACATTTTTGCTGCCGATGAAGGCTCCCCAATAGCAGTTGAAGGCACCGAGATCAATCGTGTCTTCGAAGCGGATGGCCAAGATCTTGCCGTCCGCATCCAGCGCTAGACTACCTTCCAAGGTGAGCGCACGACCATGCCAATCGCTGACAAAAAGCTCGCTACGCGAGGCCGTCCATTTGACCGGCCGCGAAAGCTTTTTGGAGGCCAGCATCAGTAACACTTGTTCGCTGTAGGTGCCACCACGCAAACCGAAGGAGCCGCCCACGTCTTGCGCAATCACTTCAATTTTGTCGGCGGGTACACCGGACACCGCATTGAGCGTGCCGCGCATGCCGAGCATGCCTTGCGTGGGCGTATACACCTGATAGGCATCGCGAACCGCGTCATAGCTCGCCATGCAGGCACGCAATTCCATCGGCGCGCCGACCAAACGTTGGCTATGAATGCGATGGGTGGTCTTGAACTTGGCGGCTGCAAATGCAGCGTCCGCTGCGGCGGCATTGCCCGCTTCGAAATCGAGCGCAATATTGCCTGGAGCTTGGGGATGGATAGTGGCTGCTCCGCCAGACAAGGCCTTGGCAACACTGGCGAGCGGGGGGAGATCGTCATAGTCGATCATGGCCAATTCGCTAGCGTCTTGGGCGAGTTTTGCAGAGCTTGCAATCACCATGGCAATAGGCTGGCCGACGAAACAGACTTTGCCGCTCGCCAAGACCGGCATGGCGGCAACTTTCTGGTCTTTGCCATCCTTGTCCACCAAAGGTGCCCCAGTAGGTAAAGATTTGAAACCGGCGGCTACAACATCGTCAGCGCTGAGTACCAGCAATACACCGGGTGCGGCGCGAACGGCAGAGAGGTCCAAAGACTTGAGGAGCGCATGCGGACGATCCGAGCGGATCATGTAGGCATAGGCTTGGCCAGGGAGATTCCAATCTGCAGCGTAGCGACCTTGTCCTGACACTAGGCGCAGATCTTCATGGCGAGCCGGTTGTAGCGTGGCGGTACTCATGCGGCGCTCCCAACACCATTCGCATGAGCACTCGTACCACCGCCAGCGGCTATCAAAACGGCCGCCTGCTTTACGGCAGCGATGATGTTCACATAGCCAGTACAGCGGCACAAATTGCCCGCCAGACCCTCACGGATTTGTGCATCATTGGGGTTGGGATGACGTTTGAGAAGATCAGTCGTCGCCATAATCATGCCCGGCGTACAAAAACCACATTGCAGCCCGTGGCAGGCCGAGAAGGCCTGTTGCACTGGGTGGAGCGCCGCCATGGTGGGCGTAGTGTTACCGGTGGTGAAATCAACGCCCGTGCCTCGCCCTGGTGCCAAGCCTTCAATCGTGGTGATGCTTCTACCTTCAGCCTGTACCGCCAACATGGTGCAGGACTTCACAGCTTGACCATCTAAATGCACCGTGCAGCAACCACACTGGCTAGTATCGCATCCCACATGGGTACCCGTGAGGCCCAGATCATCACGAATCAAGTCCACTAACAAGGTGCGGGGTTCAACATCCCTTTGGTGGACTTTGCCGTTGACGGTGAGCGTCACCTTCATCGGCGCTTTGGGCAAAGTACTTTGAGTCATCGAGACATTCCTAGAATTTTGGGGTTCAGCGGTGGCTGAATTTATTGTTGGGTTTTAGTGGCCAGCCAGCAAGCCGCGCACAGCCTGTAAGGTCACCACGCTAATCAATTGGGCGCGGTACTCGGCCGGTGCATGAATATCAGCGGTTAAGTCATTGGCTGGATAGGACAGGCCGTTTAATGCGGCCTCACTGAGCGAACTGCTGAGCGCTTTTTCCGCCTCTTGCCAACGAAAGGCGCAAGGTCCTGCACCAGTGATTGCAACCCGAACCTGATCACCATAGTCCGCCACCATAACACCGGTCATCGCATAACCGGTCGCCATTTGCGCGAACTTGGCATAAGCAGCCCGGCGTGGCACGGCGAAGCGCACCGCGACCAAAATCTCATCGGGTGTCAAAGCCGTGCTAAACATACCCAGGAAAAAATCGTCGGCCAAAATTTCTCGACGGTTCGTGACCAGCACAGCTTTTAGGCCGACCACCGCCGCCGGATAGTCGGCCGCTGGGTCACTATTGGCGACCGAACCACCCAAGGTGCCCCGCGCACGAACCTGAGGATCGCCAATCAGGCCTGCTAGATCGGCCAAAGCAGGAATAGCCTTTCTTACCTCGGGGCTATCCGCCACTTCGCAGTGCCGCATCGCCGCGCCGATGGTCAGAAACTCAGCCGCCGAGCCAGTATTTGCAGCCGTCAATGAAATGCCGCGCATCTCTTGCAAGCCGCTTACGTCAATCAAGCGCGACGGGGCAGCAAGACGGTGTTTCATCGAGGGAAGTAGGGTCATGCCCCCTGCCAGTAGCTTGGCGTCTGGGTCAGCCCCAAGCTTGGCGCCTACCTCAGCGAGTGCCTTGGCTTTTTCATAATCGAATGCGTACATGCGCTACCTTCTAAATGAGACTACCGCTATTTTGAACCTTTGTGAAAAATTTCGGTCTGGACTACTTCATCGATTGAGATGTCGATTCAAAATATGCTCTGAGTCCGATTGGCCCCAACCCGCTCGGGCGAGCCTCTCTCAATTTAGTTTGCGAACCAAGAAGGCCGCAGACGCTGCCAACCATGCACTCAAACATCGCCACTTCACCGCCGCCCCTGACGAGCCCTGCCCGTCTCTATTTTCTCGATAACTTACGTATCGCCGCGGTCGCCGTTCTTGTGGTTTATCACGTCGGCATGTACTACGTGACTTGGGAGTTCCATGTCAAAAGCCCCTTCGCGAGTCAGGCCTTAGAGCCCTGGATGAAACTTAGCTCGCCTTGGCGCATGAGCCTCTTGTTCATGGTTTCCGGCGCGGCGACTGCCATAATGCTGCGCGCGGGCGCGAGCGGCAAGCTACTACGCACCCGCACCAAACGCCTGCTGTGGCCACTAGTGTTCGGCATGATGGTGATCGTGCCACCGCAAACTTACTTTGAAGTGATTCGCAAGTTTCACTTCAGCGGTGATTATCTCGATTTTTTGAAAATCTATTTCACCCATCGGCCGTGGCGGCCCTTTGCGGGATTTTGCGAGGCCAAAAAATGTTTGATCCTGCCTACCTGGAATCATCTTTGGTTTTTACCCTATCTCTGGGCATACACGGCAGTGCTCTGGCTAATGGTGAAACTTAGGCCGAATTTGCTGTCGCCAATATTGCTTGAGCGTTCGATCTTCGCAAGAATTCAAGGAATTTGGCTCTTAATAATCCCGGTGCTGGGTTTGGTTTTCCTGCGTTGGGCCTTGGCTGCCCGCTTTCCGCAAACCCATGCCTTTGGTGATGATTGGTTCTTGCATGCCATGTATTTCTCGATGTTTTTCGCGGGAGCAATCATCGTGAACTTGCCAGGGCATTGGCCAAAAATCGAGCGTCTGCGCTGGATAGCGCTTACTCTTGCACTGATGGCTTGGGCGACTCTGGTGTTGTTCGATCAACACTTGAGCCCAGTGTGGCGCCGTATCGATATCTCACTCCAACAATGGTGTGCGCTGGTCGCCGCGTTCGGCTTTGCTTACCGTCATTGGAATTTCGACCATGCCTGGCGCGCGCGCTTGACTGGGGCCGTGTTTCCGGTTTACATCTTGCATCAGACGGTCATTATCTTGTTAACCCAGGCCTTGTTGCCTGTCGGTTTGCGACCCTGGATTGAAGCACCGATAGTCATTGCTGCGACGTTTTTACTCGGTTATGCAAGCTTTGAGGTACTGCGCCGGAACACGCTTTTAAGGCCCGCCTTCGGTATGCCTAAGCTTTAGAACCAGTAGTTACGACGTTGCGGCATCAAGCATGCTCGCAGGCCGAACTGTTATTCGTGCGAAAAACTCTTCGCTCATTCCGGCCTAGAACTTCGATCACACACGAACCACTAACGTATACTGCGCCCGCAATCCATCCGCACCGGGAAGAAAGCGCGACGTCACCGCAGCGCGATCCACCGCACTCATGTTTCGCCAAAGAAAGTCTTTCGCATTCCCAGGATCATCAGCCACATAAAGCTGGGTTGTTAGAAGCTCCCGGGCTCCCAGAAACAACTTGACATGAATATGCGGTGTACGTCCAGCATAGGCAGAAGGCTTGATGGTGCGAAACCTAAACTCGCCGTCCGCATTCAGACGCACTCGACCAAAGCCTTGGAAGGACGGATCCATCCTAGCGCCATCACTGGGATGGTCGTAATGTCCGTCTTCATCACATTGCCAGATTTCAACGATGCCGCCGTTCAGTGCTCGGCCATCTAGATCAATCACCGTGCCTTCGATCCAACTCGGTTGGCCTTTAGCGTAGGTGCGGCTGCCGTTACTAAGCAAGTCGAAATCCGTATCCTTGGGTTCTTTGACCGGATAGTAGGGCCCTTCTGTCTGAGACGGCGTCGCTCGCCGTTTCATTTGGGATTGGGCTTTGGCCGGACTGCTGGCCCCTGCTACGAGAAAAGCCCCAGCAGAGCTGATGAGCTTACGGCGAGCCGTGAGTATTGTCTCGGTCATGATGTACACCTCCTACCTGAGCATCTGGTCGTGAGGGATTCAGGCTAAATCGCTAGACGCTCCTGAACCTCCTGGTACTTGCCACACCCCTTACTTACACCATACTCCATTATCCCGTAGCCCCGTCATGAGCGTGCTTGGTTCAACCGAAACTTGCCCAACAAGTTGCGCGCCGCGATTTCCGTGTTCAACGCCTTCTCCAGGGGAGAGCGGCAAAGTCCGGCATGTCGGTATTGCAGATTCTCGTAAAGTA
>JAYVKZ010000201.1:0-7117 GCA_043767985.1 Betaproteobacteria bacterium | reverse complement strand
GGTCTTGAAGGGGCGCCAAAAAGTATTGGGTGCCGAGCATCGCGATACCCTGGCGATTACGAATAACTTGTCCATCAACTACATTCGTTCGGGGCAAGCGGCCAAAGCACGTGATTTGCTGCAATCGTCAATTGCGACCATTGAAAAGGCGGGAACGGGCCACGCCTCCTATTTCGACTTGGCTTACTTCTATCGTACGCTGGGCGAGGCACAGACGGCTTTAGGGGATAAGAATGAAGCGCGTGAAACGTATCGTCGAAGCCTCGAATTGGTCAACCGGGTGCTAGGCTCAGATCACTTATTGGCTGGCTTTGTTAGTGTCTATCTAGCCCAGGTCGAGTTGGACCCTTCGCGCCGCATTCAGCTCAATATGCAGGGTCTGCGTGTAGGCGAATCCTCAGGTACTCAAGATATGGTGTGGCGCGCGGCCGACGGCCTGCGCTCTGCCTATGAGGAATTGAAGAGTCCTACGGTCGCGATTTTGTACGGCAAGCAGGCAGTCAATACCTTGCAAAATCTACGCGCAGGACTGTCTAGCCTGGGGAGTGCCATGCAGGGCACTTATCTCGCCGACAAACGCAAGGTGTACACCGAGCTGGCCGATCTTTTGATTGGGGAAGGTCGTCTATCAGAAGCTCAGCAAGTGATGCGCATGCTGAAAGAAGACGAGTACAACGACTTCGTGACCCGCTCCGAAAAAACGGATGCCCGAGAAACTAAGCTCACCTTGAATGCTCAAGAATCCGTCTGGTTAGAAAGGTTTCAGCAAATTAGCGGCAGTCTCGTGCAAATTTCCAAACGTAAATCCGAGTTGGATGGCAAAGCTAAAATTGGTTTGAGCGGCGAGGAGAAGGCCGAGTTGGCGAAAGTTGAAGCTGATCTAAAAGTGGCCAGGCAAGCCTTCGATAGCGCCACTAAACAAATGCTCGAAGATTCTAAGAAGGCATCGGCTGGCGGCAATGAGCGCCTGGGCTCAGAGGTCATCACGAGTGTGCGCGCCATGCGTGGGGATTTACGGCAATTAGGCCACGGCGCCGTTTTGCTTCATTTCGTAATGGCCGAAGACAAGCTGTGGATCATGTTGACCACACCTGAGGTCCAACTTGCGCGCCAGGTAGCGATTGCCTCGGTGGATTTGAATCGAAAGATCAATGAGTTAAGAAGTGGTTTACGAAACCCGCAACAGGACATTAAACCGCTCGCCCAGGAGCTGTACAAGCTCTTGCTCGGGCCGATTGAAGGGGACCTTAAGCAAGCGCAGGCCAAAACCCTAATGCTGTCCCTGGACGGCGCGATTCGCTATGTGCCGTTCGCAGCCCTGCACGATGGCAAGCAGTGGGCCATTGAAAATTATCGCTTTGCAATTTATACCGAAGCGGCCAAATCAAAACTGAAAGATGTTCCGCAAGCGTCTTGGAGTTTGTCGGGCCTGGGCTTGAGTAAGGCGATTTCGGGTTTCGACGCCCTGCCCTCGGTCAAGGATGAACTGGCCTCGCTCAACAAGAAAACCGGTGGGGTGATGGAAGGCGATACTTATTTGGACGATGCTTTCACCATGGCTCGGGTCAAAAGCGCACTGTCAGACCAGCGGCCCGTATTGCACATCGCCAGCCATTTTAAGTTTACGCCGGGTACGGAGTCGGATTCGTATCTCTTATTGGGCGACGGTGAGCGCTTAAGTTTGCGTCAAATTCGTGAGGATGATCTGCAGTTTGATCATGTGGATCTTTTAACCTTGTCGGCCTGTGAAACAGCCGTGGGCGACAACGCTCGGGGGGCCGAAGTAGAGGGTCTCGGCGCGATTGCTCAAAAGCAAGGCGCCAAGGCCGTGTTGGCGACACTCTGGCCCGTGGCAGACAAAAGTACGGGTATTTTTATGAAGGAAATGTACCGGATTCGCAGCGAACAAAAGTTGACTAAATCAGAGGCCATTCGCCAAGTGCAAATGGGTTTTGTCAACGGCAAGTATGGCAAGTTCGCTGGCGCGGCCCCGCAAGGCGAGCGCGGCGCTCGAACGCCGGGCACGGCGGCGAGTATCGCGGTGAACTATGATCATCCTTATTTTTGGGCGCCCTTCATCTTGATGGGCAATTGGCTTTAGGTGAAAAATTGGCGATGAGTCAAAAAGTGGCTATGGGTGGAATTGTGCGCGTAGGGGTGTACGCGTTACAGCTACTTACAAATATTGCGAAAATAACCTAGTCAGGCGCCCTGCTCTGCCTCTATGCTTGAGGCATGATGAAAATCACCTCACAAACGCTCTTCCAGTCCCGTCGCCAGGTTTTAATGGCTGGCACCGACCTAGGCCTTGCACTGGGCCTTTCGCTTGGCTTCTCGGGCGCGGCCAGGGCACGCGACATCATCGAGTTCAAAGGGCCGAGCTCGCTTCGTCACTTAACGCCCGAGCAAATCGCGACCCATTTGCTGAATCGCTTAGGGTTCGGACCCCGTCCCAATGACATCGCTGCGGTGGCTGCTAACCCAATGTCTTGGTTGCAGGCACAACTTCATCCGACTAGCCTTGGCCTGCCGGAAACTTTGGCGGCTCGCTTAGAAGAGTCGGCGTTTTTAAAACGCCACCCTATGGAGCTGGTCCAGGAGTTTCGTAGTTTGCAAAGGGCTTCAGCGGAGCTGGCTGCCAGCAAAGCGGCAGGTTCGGTAGCCAATCCGGATGCCATCACTCCAGCCAACGTCGCCCCTAGAGCGGCGTCGAGGCTTGGAGCGGCGCAAGGCACGCTGGATATGCAGACGGTGCAGGCCGCCAGCGGGCAGACCATCGCCACTCAGGAGCCTGGCTCGCTCTCGCCTCAGATTCCCCCACTCGGCCGGTTCGTCAATAGTGTGTCCCGTCCAGCGATCGAATCCCGTTTGTTAAGAGCCTTGGAAAGTCCTCGCCAACTCGAGGAGGTGATGGTCGATTTCTGGTTCAATCATTTCAATGTTTTTCAGGGCAAAAACATACTTCGGGTGATGACCGGGCACTATGAGCATTATGCGATCCGTCCGTTCGCAATGGGTCGGTTTCGTGATTTGTTGGGGGCCACGGCCCGCCATCCTGCGATGCTCTATTACCTGGACAATGCCCTTAGTGTCGCCCCTGGCACTTTAACAACAGGAGCCAATAACGGCGGGGGCGGCGCGCGAGGTTTAAATGAGAACTATGCCCGCGAGCTGATGGAGCTTCACACACTCGGTGTGGACGGCGGCTATCGCCAGAAAGATGTCACCGAACTAGCCCGTATGCTCACCGGTTGGTCGATCCAACCCCCGAACCGGGTGAGCAATTTCGACACACCGGCCGCACCAGGCAACATTGAGCAGATGCCGGGTTTTTGGTTTAACGCGCGTGTACATGACCAAGGCGAAAAAGAGTGGTTAGGTCATCGTGTGGCCGCGCAAGGACAAAGAGAAGGCGAGTTTGCCTTGGATGTGCTTGCGAGCCATCCCGCCACGGCAAAACACATCGCCTACAAATTGGCTCAGTATTTTGTCAATGATCAGCCCAGCCCTGCCTTGGTCATCCAACTGGCCAAGGTGTTTCTCGAGCAAAACGGCGAGATTGTGCCCGTGCTCAGCGCCTTGTTTAGTCATGAAGCGTTTTGGGCCAAGGAGAATATAGGTGTGAAGTTCAAAACACCGTATCAGTACGTGTTGTCGACGGTGCGTGCCTTGGGTTCGGTGCCGAGCAACCTGCAAGCTTTGAGCGGTGCGATGGCTAACCAAGGGATGCCGCTCTACGGTTGTCCCACGCCCGACGGTTATCGCAATACCGAGGCCGCCTGGCTCAACCCGGATGGGATGACGAAGCGTATTAACTTTGCGACCACGCTGACCTCTGGCCGCATGGGGGTCAACATTCCCACCGAGTCCTTGATCACTACCCTCGGCCCCCTGGTCTCCGAACCCACCAAAACGCTGGCACGTGATGCCGCCAAAGATCCTGCGCTCGCTAACGCCTTGCTGCTGGCAGGCCCTCTGATGATGCGGCGTTAGATCAATCTGTGGCACTACACCCAATCGTCAGAATCGCGCGATAACGAAAGTCTTGAGCATGAACCACAACAAACGAAATTTCCTAGGCAAAATGACGCTCGCTGCGAGTTCTTTGAGCGCCTTTGGCGCGCCAGGAATCCTAATATCCCGCGCCCATGCGGCGGCACCGAGCGGGACCGAAGGACGTCTGGTGGTCATCATGTTGCGCGGCGCGGTGGATGGTCTATCGGTGGTCGCTCCCTATGGCGACCCCAACTATTACAGCGCACGCTCCAGTATTGCAATTGCAAAACCCGGTGACATCGATGGTGTACTTCGGCTCGACGCCTTGTTCGGCTTGCATCCCGCCCTCGCAATGTTGATGCCGTACTGGGAGCGCCGCGAATTAGGCTTTGTACAGGCCAGTGGTTCGCCTGATCTGACCCGCTCGCACTTTGATGCACAAGACTACATGGAATCTGGCACGCCAGGCCGTAAGGTGACGCAAGACGGTTGGCTCAATCGCTTAGCCAATGTCGTATCGGGCACTCAAACCGATGCAAGCGCACGTTTGCAGGCTGTGAATTTGGGGCCGGTCATGCCGCGTATTTTTGCCGGGACGGCACCCATTGCTTCGCTTGCCCAGGGCAATGCCGCGATCGCCAAGGGTGTGTTGGATCGCGAGCCCGTGGCGGACGCCTTCGCCAAACTGTATGCGGGTGACGATGCTTTGGGCAAGACTGTCCGAGAGGCGACCGCGACGCGCCGCGAAATTATGAATACACTGGCGAGTGACGATCCAAAAGCGGATGTTGGCGCCCTTTCCCTGCGTGGCCTGGCCGTCGATACCGGGCGACTCGGTCAACTCATGCAGCGCGACGCACGAGTGCGGTTAGCCTTTGTGCCCGTCGGCGGATGGGATACTCATGTGAATCAAGGCAACGGTAAAGGTCAGCTCGCCAATCGGCTCGCTCTTTTGGGTGAAGCTATCGACGCCTTGATCAAGGGCTTGGGCAATCGATTTCAGGAAACGACCGTAGTGGTGGTGTCAGAGTTCGGTCGTACGGTGCGCCAAAATGGCAACAACGGCACAGACCATGGACACGGCAATGTGATGTGGGCTTTTGGCAAGGGTGTGCAGGGCGGCAAGGTTCATGGCGCGTGGCCAGGACTGGAACAGTCGGCCTTACATGAAGGGCGCGACTTGGCCGTGACCAGCGATTTTCGGGACGTCTTAAGTGAGGTCTTGGTGAATGGTTTTCGGCTGCGAGAGCATCAATTGACTAGGGTGTTCCCCGAGTTCTCTCAGAAAAACCGTACTGGGCTCATGGGTTAGCTTGTGCGCGGGGATCAGTGCCTCGTTCGTCGCGTGCTTGAGGCTCAAAATCAGGTTGCTTCTGTAGCCCCAACAAGCCTGGAAGCTGGTGCATATCCTTGAAGGTCTCAGCACCAGCGTCTCTTAGTTTTTGCTCCGAATTGAGCGCTGCGTATCCAAAGACTTTCATGCCTGCGGCGATGCCGGCTTGCGCGCCCGTTGGGCTGTCTTCAATCACGATGCAGTGCTCGATCCCCACTGACATCTTTTGTGCGGCGTGCAGGTAGATATCGGGAAAGGGCTTTGATCGGGCCACATCGCTCGCACTATAAATGCGTCCTTCCAAGCGCGGCAAGAGACCCGTGAGACCGAGTGTTTTGTTCATTTTGGCGTGACTTCCGCTGGAAGCCACGCAGTACTGAATCCCGGCTGCGTCTAAGGCATTGAGTACAAACTCGATTCCCTCAACCGCCTTAAGATTTTGCTCAAAGGCTTGAAAAGTGGCTTGATCCAGATCTCTTAGAAAGCTGTCGGGAACGGGTCTACCCAGCATTTGTTCCACCTGTGACAAGCAATTGGACATTGTCCGCCCGACAAACTTCTCGAACAAATCAGCAATATTGAGGTTCAAACCCAGTGCATTGAGCTTTTCAAGAAACACTTGGTTAGCGAGTAGCTCGCTGTCCACGAGCACACCATCGCAATCGAAAATCACGAGCTTGGGCGGGGTGGCGAGCTTGCTCGTTGGGTACGCGACGAATCCGTTCACCATCAACTGCTTACTCAGCAGGTTTGGCCAAGACAGGGGATTCTTTCGTACCGTATTTCTTAACGAACTGTGCTGCCTGCTTGCGCATCCAGGCCTCTTCGACGGGATCTTTGGTGCGTTTCCAGTAATCTGCAGCGCTTAGGCCTTGATCGCTTTTCAGGGAAGGATCGGCACCCTCCTCGACCAAGAGGCGCGAAGCCGAGGTTTGATTGTGGCGCGCTGCCATCATTAGGGGCGTGACGTTGCCGGGCGAGGCAGCATCAATATAAGCATGATTCTCGAGCAAAAACTTCACGACCTCGACATGGCCGGAACTCGCTGCATAATGAAGCGGCGACCAACCTTCACGGTTCACGCCAGCCCCTTTATCAACGAGCACTTTGACTGTTTTTAAGTCACCATGCAGAGCGGCATACATGAGGGCAGTTTCTTTTTGGGCATTGGCCGCATCGATCGCCGTGCGTGGATCAATGGCTAGGGCACGCACCACGCCGAAGGACTTTTCGCGAGCTGCGTAAACAATGACCGGCCCTGCGTCCTTCTCGCGAATATTGGGATCAACGCCCCGTAACAAGAGGCGAATCGCCACCGATTCCTGGTCTAATCTTGCAGCCTCTAGTAGCTCGACTCTTGGGTCAGCTTGAGCCCTGGCTGAGTTGGGCCACGGGTTGAGCGCTAGCATCAGCAACGCCAGACAGATTGGGGTTGCTGCCCGTTCGCCCGCCTTGAGAGCCCATCGATAAACAACGCTGACAAGCGCAGGTCCAAAGCGGGGGATTGGATTTGTCTTCAGAGTTAACTTCATGAGTGCATCCTAAGCCACTGAATAATCTATAGAAATTGTTAGTGGTGTGCTCTGCAATTTGCTCGGCACTTTGACCTCTAAGGGTCGCTAAAAACTCACCGACATGACGAACAAAACCCGGTTCGTTGGTCTTGCCACGCTTGGGAACTGGGGCAAGGTACGGGGAATCCGTCTCGATGAGCAGACGATCTAGCGGAACCTTTTGGGCCACTTCGCGTAAATCGCTCGCATTCTTGAACGTCAAAATGCCTGAAAA
>JAYVKZ010000200.1:0-4808 GCA_043767985.1 Betaproteobacteria bacterium | reverse complement strand
CTCTTTTCAATGCGAAAGCGATCTTACTGGCGGCCGACCACGATCTCAAACTGCATGACGGATTTCTCGCACGACTTGGTTGGAGTGCAAAAGCAGTCCAAATTCATTTGGATCTCGCCCACGAAAATGGCGCGATTTTAGTGATTCATGCAAAATCCGATAAAGAAGTGGAGCGCGCGATGACAATAATACGACGTGAACCCTTCGTGTTTGTGCACCGATACCATGCCTTGGCAATCGAAGAGCTCAGCTAGCAGCATCCGCTTCTTTGCCAGAAACACGATTGCCGCCCGAGAGAGACCTTTATAACAGCGCGCGAACCAGTTCATGGTCGTCGATGAAAAGTAGGTCTGGGGTGCCGTGTAACGACAGACTTCCGAACCGACGTCCTGAGCCCAAGGGAGCGCGCTGAGGGTACGATGTGGAACGTAACAGAGTGGGAGTTGTGCGCCCTGCCCTCACCATGATTCCATCCAAGGACGCAGTTCGGTTTCATGGGTCCAAGCATCCCGTGGCTGTTTGTGGATCTGCCAGTAAGCTTCGGCAATTGAATCCGGACTCAAGATGCCTTGCTGGTCCTTCATCCCATAGCGCTCTGGAAAATTCGAGCGGATGAATTCCGTATCAATGGCACCGTCAATCACTGGGTGCGCAACATGGATACCTTTCGGCCACAGTTCGCGCGCCATGCTTTGCGCCAATGCGCGCAAGGCATGCTTGGCGCCGGCAAATGCGGCAAAGCCCTCGCGCCCTCTCAGGCTCGCGGTGGCACCAGTGAAAATGATCGTACCGCGTCCGCGTGGCAACATCACTTTGGCGGCTTCACGCCCCATTAGGAAACCACCAAAGCAGGCCATCTCCCACACCTTGAAGTAGACCCGCGCGGTAGTTTCAGTGATACCAAAGCGCACGTTAGCGCCGATATTAAATACGGCCACCTCAATGGGCGCGATGTCGCGTTCGATCCGCTCGACCAGGGCGACCATCTCTTCCTCTTTGCGCGCGTCACTGGCGAATCCGTGAGCTTGACCACCATCGGCCGTAATTTGCTTGACCAAGGGTTCAAGTTTGTCAGCCGAGCGTCGGGTTACGCAGGCGATGTAGCCTTCGCGCGCAAAACGCCGGGCAATGGCACCACCGGTGGCGTCACCCGCGCCGATGACGAGGATAGCTTTTTTGTCGTTCATGGGTGGACTTTCCTTAAATTTATGCGCAAAACGATTCGCTCCAGAGCCGCACGCCCGGTTGATGAGTCTAAGCTGCGTGCTGAATATTAACTTAGCAACCCTCCTCAATGGTTCATTCTGTCAGCCCGTAGTCGCCATCGAACCTCGTCTTAAAGCCAAAGCCAACAGCCTACCCAAAATCCCGTGAAAACTCCCCGACGGAGTCGCCTGCGCCGTCGACCGAGTGCACAGACGCAATGTCGACTCAACGAGTGCTGAAACTAGAGCACGCTGATGCTGGTTGGAGCGGATAGAGTCGCCTGCACCAAGTATGTTGTCTTGTTGGTCTTCGTCAATGGTGAGCCAAACATCACCACTGAGTACAATCACCTGAACTTGAGAGATATCCTCGATACTAAAGAGTGCGCCCTTGGCGAGCGGGAGGTCGACGGTTTTGGCATTGATGTTCATGATTTAGTCCTTTGGGTTTGTTGCTGGAATTGAATATACTCATGCAAAGCCTGCAACTCAAACGGTGAAACGGAATGTCTGGCATGCGTACTGAGAATGTGAACAATCCTGCCGACACCATAAAACTCAGGACCAAGCCGCGCTCGCAACTACTGAGAATAGACCTGCTCTACGCCTTCGAGGCAGCCGCCCGACTCTCGAGTTTTACAAGGGCGGCCAGCGAACTTTCAGTAACGCAGTCTGCCGTTAGTAGGCAAATTCAACAGCTCGAGGAAAATCTTCAAAGCGCACTTTTCGAGCGTACCCATCGCGCCATTGCCTTAACACCGGCCGGGCAAATTTTGTTTCGAGCGGTGGGGACAGTTTCGAGCGCCTATTGGATGCCCAAGCTCGCATTCGTAGCTCGAGCCAATCGCGTCAAGTGTCCATTTCCTGTACCCCAGGGTTTGCCTCGCTCTGGCTAATCCCCCGGCTGGCAAGCTTTACGGCCGATCACCCACAGGTTGACGTACGAATCTCAGCCTCGCTTGAACTGGTCGATCTTGAACGAACCCAGATCGACATCGCGATTCGCTTCGCGCCGATCGGCTCCACAAAGGGTGCATCTCTGTTCGAAGAGACTGTAGTTCCCATGTGTGCTCCGAATCTTGGCAAAGGAAAAGGGGTTAAGTTGAAGAAGCCAAGTGATCTCGAGGCCTTCACCTTGCTTGCGGCCGATATGCCCAATGGCCAGTCTCTGACGGTAGATTGGGAACCTTGGCTAAGAGTGATGGGAATCACGCATTTGCATGTGAAAAATACCGTCCGATTCTCTCAATACTCTGATGCGATTGCCGCTGCGGTGGCGGGCCAGGGCGTAGTCATCGGTCGTCTCCCCTTACTCAAGGAGCATTTGAAAGACGGGCGCTTGATTGCCCCATTTCGCAGCGGCGCCGCGACCTCACGGCGAGGCTATTTTGTGATCATCTCGGAGCGTGCCGAATTGAATCTCGATGCTCAAGATTTTGCGCGCTGGTTGCGCCGCGAAGCGGAGCAAGTGACATCGATACCGATCAGCTAAGCCCCCTTCAATTGACCCAACAAACCGTGAACATCTCCAAGCACCCAAAGGTCTTTCACCCGATCTCCCTCAAAGGTGAAGACTGGCGCACCATACCACCACACATGCTTATTGGTAGGCGCTACACCGAGTAATTCTCCTCGGTGGTCACCATGAAACCTGAGCTTGCCGAACACCTGAGCGCCCTCCTCGCCCAGGGCAAGGATGTCGGAGGTGTAGTGTTCTAAAGCGCCGGTCACCATCTTGACGTAAGCAATGAATTTCTCGTGGCCGACTAAGGTCGGACCAAGCGATCCTCGAAACGTAAAATCCGGATGAAAAATCTGGGGCACTAGGGAAACATCCACACGATCCCACATTTCCTTATAGAAAACGCGGACCACTTCTTTTTGCCTTGACCACACCACCTGGCCAAAATCTAGGGGTTCCTCTTGCATCGCTTAATCCTTAATCTCAAAAAAGCTGTTTCTAGAGAGTCTGCAATAGCAAGTAGATGCCCTCCCGAACCATTGATCGTCAAATATTAGATCGGTAGTCTTCCTCGAGTTTATCCCGTATCAACGTTTCAGGCGCACCAAAACGACTGGCCCAATGCTTGATCGCGGCATCGCTTGCGTTGGCCGCATGCCAAGTCTCCGGCATCCAAACTTGGGAGCGAATCAAGGCTTTTGCACAATGAAAAAAGCACTCAGTGACGGTGACGCGCGTACATAGAAGTGCGGCCTTTCCATTGGCCTCAAACGACTTCAGCAAAGCCGGATCGCGAGTGATAACCGCTGTCCCGGTGATACGTAAAGTTTCGCGCAGGCCTGGAATCAGGAAAATGAGTCCTATGCTCGAATTCTCAATGAGATTCTGAAAACCGAAGGTCAGACGGTTGCCAGGACGCTCAGGAATCACTAAGGTCGAAGCATTTTCTACTCTGACAAAGCCCGCAGCATCGCCTTTTGGCGAAACATCTAGGTTGAAAGCTCGGTCCGACGTTGCGACAAAAACCAGGGGTGAATCCGCAATGAAGCTGCGCACGTGCTCATCCATCTCCCTGGAGACCTTGCGATGCGCCGCAGCGCCTGGCAAGGGGATAACCTCTCTCAACTGCTCAACGTTACGAATCACATGACTGTCGTCCATAAGAACCTCGTTTGGAATCCTCAATCCTAACCCGACTCTCCTGACACCGTTTTGTCAGGAGCGACGGGCTTGAACCCTCAACAAGGCGAACGTATGTGGACCGGGAGGCTGCGTCAGGCCCGGCTGATGGGCTCCAGCGGAGCCCATCACTTATTCTGGTGGTGTGACTAAGAAGGCGTCAAACTTGGGTGAAATTACTCTCGCTTGGCAAGAAACCCGGACTCAGCCATCAAACGAACATGCTCAATCTCGGCTTTCCGCAACCAGTCCTTAAACTGATCGCCACTCAAGAAGGTATTACGAAAAGCGCCCGTCTCCATAAACTCTTGCCACTCTGGCAGGGCACGTACTTTCTTGAAGACGTTGACAAAGTAGTCCACTTGGGCGGGCTTGGCACCTGGTCCCATAAAAATACCGCGCAACATCAGGTATTCAACATCCAGTCCCTTGCTTCTACAAGAGGGCACGTCCTTCCAGCTTTGCGAGGCCGTTATTTTTTTCTCATACGGCATCGAGGCGGAATCAAATACACATAAGGCGCGTAAAGTGCCTGCGCGCCAATGAGAGACCGCTTCGAGAGGGTTGTTCACCGTCACGTCGATATGCTTACCTACTAACTGCACGGCGACCTCACCGCCCCCTTTGTAAGGAATATAGGTAAATTTCTTACCAGCCACCTTCTCCATAGCCACCGAAATAATTTGATCTTCTTGCTTGGCGCCGGTGCCACCCAGCTTTATCTTGCCATTCTCAGAAGCCCTCAAGGTAGCGAGAAACTCCTCAGTTGTTTTGGCGGGATTTTCTTGATTCACCCAGAGTACGAATTCGTCCAAAGCGAGCATCGCGACTGGCGTAATTTCTTTCCAGTTAAACGGCACACCGGTTGCTAAAGGAGTCGTAAAAAGGTTTGACAAGGTGATGACGAGCTTGTGCCCATCTGCGGGCGCACTCTTGATGTCCAGAAAACCTTCTGCGCCGGC
>JAYVKZ010000199.1:0-3890 GCA_043767985.1 Betaproteobacteria bacterium | reverse complement strand
CAGTCAGCCCGCCTATCCTCAACGCCCCGTCACCCTGGTGGTCCCCTTTGCGCCAGGCGGGGGCACCGACAGTATCGCCCGCAGTCTTGCTAAGACCTTATCAGAAAAGCTGGGCGCCCAGGTCATTGTTGACAACAAAGGTGGCGGGGGCGGTAGCATTGGCGCTCAGTTAGTTGCCAAGGCGAGACCCGATGGATACACCCTGCTGCTCGCGACCTCGACCTTCGTCACCCACGCTGCCGCATCGCCGGAGCTACCTTATTCCGTGCTCAAAGACTTTGCACCCATCGCCCAAATCGGACGTGGCCCGCTGATGGTCGTGACCAGTAAGGACCTAGGCGCCAAGAACATCACCCATATTCGAGCACTGGCACAAGCCCGCCCTGGCGGCTTGAACTATTGCTCCGCAGGTAGCGGTAGCATCAATCATTTAGCAGCCGAGTTATTCAAGCAAAAGGCTGGCGTCAATCTTACCCATGTCCCGTACAAGGGCAGTGGCCCCGCCACCATTGATCTCGTGGCCGGTCGGGTGCAACTGTTTTTCGCGACCGTGCCGACCATTCAGGCCTTTGTGAAGGACGGCCGGGTCGACCTACTTGCCATGACTGGCCCCAAACGCTCGTCGCTCTACCCGGACATACCCACCATGGCAGAGTCCGGGATTAACGATTTCAATATCTCGACTTGGTGGGGTGTCCTGGCGCCACGCAATACGCCGCCGGAAATCATTGAACATCTCAACCGGGCTATCAATGCGGCGGCCACAGCAGACGGTATGAGAGAACGTTTAGTGAATGAAGGCGCCGAGCCAATTACGGGTACTAGCAAAGACTTTCAGCTGAGCTTGGCCCGAGAATTGGCGCTGTGGCAGTCCGTCGTCAAAACAGCAGGGATCAATATTCAATGAAGTACGCACTCATCGTTTTAAGTATGCTCTTGGGCGGCTCGCAAATTGCATTTGCTCAGGCCGAGTACCCTAGCAGAGCCATCACCATCATCGTGCCTTACCCGCCTGGCGGTCAAGGCGATGTTTTCGCGCGCCTTATTGCGGAGCGCTTGACCACCCGGTTAAAGCAAACCGTAGTCGTCGACAACAAACCGGGCGCAACCGGCGCGCTTGGCACAAGGATTGTGGCCAAGGCAGCGAATGACGGCTACACGCTGTTGCTCGGTCAAACCGGTGAAATTGCAGTGAATCAATCGGTGGTGAAGTCGCTCGGTTACGACCCTGTTAAGGACTTGAAGCCGATTGTGTTGATCGGTGATGGCCCCTTGATTCTGGCGGTGCCCGCGAGTTCACCCTACACCAGTATTCAGGACCTTATCCAGGCAGCGCGGACCAAGCCTGGAACCATCAGCTATGCTTCCTCGGGCACAGCGACTCCAGGCCATCTTGCGGCAGCAGCACTTGCATTGGGGACAAAAACCCAAATGTCCCACGTGCCCTACAAAGGCGGTGGCCAAGCCTTGACCGATCTGATGGGTGGGCATGTTCAGTTCTTTTTCTCGAGCGCTTCCGCCGTCATGATTCACATCGCTAGCGGAAAAATCAAGGCGCTGGCGATTTCATCGCCTCAACGACAAAGCGCCTTACCGCAACTCCCGACGGTAGCCGAAACCGTCGTACCTGGATTTTCTTACAGCCTCTGGGGAGGCTTGTTCGCACCCGCAGGGACCTCTGACGACATCGTGATCCAGCTCAACCGTGAGGTGAACAGTATTCTGGCCGAGCCCGCCTTTAGGAACAGACTGGAGGGTGACGGCAACACGGTTCGCAACAATAGCCCCGTCCAGTTCACTGATTTCGTCGCACGCGACATCAATAAGTATGCGGGTGTGACCAAGGCCATCGGCATCCAGGCCGAGTAGGCTTGCGCACTCAAGCATCGTTGCAAAGAAAGCACCATGAAGATTATTGTTTTACCCGGCGACGGCATTGGTCAAGAAACCATGGCTGCGACCCTCGAGGTCTTGCAGGCGACGTCGAAGCGTTTTGATCTCGCACTAAGCCTTGAGCATGACATTGCCGGCCACGACAGTCTAAAAGCGCATGGCGCCACCGTTCGCCCAGAACTGCTGGAGAAAGTACGGGCGGCGGATGGGCTGATGCTAGGCCCCATGGCCACCTACGACTTTAAAGACGAATCCAAGGGCGAAATTAATCCTTCCAAGTTCTTTAGAAAGAGCCTGGATCTCTATGCCAATATTCGACCCGCTCGCACCTATCCTGGCCTGCCTGGTCGTTTGGGTGATTTTGATCTGGTGGTGGTTCGCGAGAACACCGAGGGCTTCTATGCGGATCGCAACATCGAGTCTGGCAGTAGCGAAATGTTGATCACGCCCGATGTTGTGATTTCCCTGCGACGCATTACTCGCCTTTGTTGTGAGCGCATTGCCCGTTCAGCTTTCGAGCTGGCAATGACGCGAGGTAAGCATGTCAGCATTGTGCACAAGGCGAATGTGCTGCGCATCGCCGACGGCATGTTCATTGATATTTGCCACCAAGTTGGAAAAGAATTTCCCGAAGTAGTGATTGACGACTTTATCGTGGACGCCATGATGGCGCATGTGGTGCGCAACCCGCAACGCTTCGATGTGATCGTCACCACCAACATGTTCGGCGACATTCTGTCCGACCTCACCGCCGAGCTGTCGGGCAGCCTGGGTCTAGGGGGTTCACTCAATGCGGGTGCCAAGCATGCTATGGGTCAAGCCGCGCACGGCTCAGCACCGGATATCGCGGGTCAGAATATTGCGAACCCATTCTCACTCGTGCTGTCTGCAGGGATGCTGCTCGGCTGGTACGGGCAACGCAAAGGACTGAAGAAGTTTATAGAGGCGAGCGCGGCCATGCAACAGGCGGTGGCGCAAGCGATGTTGGCCCATGAATCCACGCTAGACGTGGGAGGCAAGCTCGGCACCCAGGCAACCGGTCGAGCACTCGCACTGAGAATCGCAGGATAAGTACCTCACACCATCGCCCATGATCACGTTCAAATCCCTTCCCGACGATGCATGCGACTGCCACGTGCATGTCGTCGGACCCATCGTAGAGTATCCAATGCTCGAGGCGCGTCAGTACACGGCCGGTCCGGCGCCCTTACATGACTTGAAAACGCACATCTCGGCCGTAGGTCTTGGTCGGGCCGTGATCGTGCAACCTAGCTTCTACGGCGCGGACAATCGTTTGATGCTGGACTGTCTCAAGCAAATGGCGGGAGCAGGTCGCGGCATCGCGGTGGTGGACGAAGCGATCTCTGATGAAGCCCTCCTCGCTTTGCATCAAGGCGGCGTGAGAGGGCTGAGGCTTAACGTTGAAAGCTCACCGGGCCTTCAAGTTGAGCGCGGGCACCATCCCCTTCCGCGAGCCCTTGCGTATTGGGCGGAGCGACTCGCGCCCTTAGCTCACTTGGGATGGCATGTACAAGTGTTTGCGGCCATAGATTTGATCGTCCAATGTGCGCCGCTCATTCGTACCTTACCCTATGACTTGGTGCTGGATCATTTTGCAATGGCCCCCTCGCCCCCCCGAGTGGATGACCCAAGGATGAGCGCCTTACTCTCCTTACTAGAGAGCGGAAAAATCTGGGTCAAGTTGTCCGCGCCGTACCGACCGCCCGTCGCTGGAGTTCGTCGTGAGGAAGATTTTGTTCAACTTGCCCAGAGGTTCCTCAACACCAATCCTCAGCGAATCGTTTGGGGAAGCGATTGGCCGCACACCCAGCGCGAAGCAGGCAAAACGCCGCTTGAAACCAGTGCCTATCGTCAAATTGCAAGCGATGCTTTACTTGAGCAAATTCATCATTGGATTCCTAGCGAAGCGCTACTCAGGCAAGTGATGGTCACAAATCCCGAAGAACTCTACGACTTCTAATAGTGGGGCGGAATAT
>JAYVKZ010000198.1:0-4840 GCA_043767985.1 Betaproteobacteria bacterium | reverse complement strand
TACGGCCACCTACCTCGCGCGCTATGACGACTTGTTCAGCGGCAAGGAGGAAAAGATTGATGTTAGTCAGATTGATGTGTCCATGAATGGCATTGAATTGCAGGATCGCGAATTCTTCGCGGCCATCAAAGAGGGTCGTGAGCCGAACTCCAGTGTCGCTAAGGTGTTCGCTTGTTACGAAGTGCTGCATAAGCTTGAGCAACAACTTCAATCATGAAAACCAGAAAACTCGGCCCCTTCCAAGTGTCGGCGATCAGCCTGGGCTGCATGAACCTCAGTCATGCTTACGGTGTACCCGTATCCGCAGAGCAAGGCGAACGAGTGTTGTTGGCAGCGCTAGATGAAGGCGTCACGATGTTCGATACCGCTGCCCTCTATGGCTTCGGTGCCAACGAGACCCTAGTCGGCAATGTGCTGAGCAAACATCGCCACCGCTTTACGCTCGCCAGCAAATGTGGCATACAAGGCACCGACGTAGCTGGCGACGGCAAACTGGTGCGAGTCATTGACGGCCGACCAGAAACCATCCGCGCCTTGTGCGAGAAGTCACTCAAACGCTTGCAAACCGAAGTGATCGATCTTTACTACTTGCATCGCTGGGACAAAAAAGTCCCCATTGAAGACAGTGTCGGTGCGCTCAGTGATTTGGTGCGCGCTGGCAAGATTCGCAGCATCGGTTTGAGCGAGGTCTCGGCCACTACGCTGAGAAAGGCCCATGCCGTGCACCCGATTGCAGCGGTACAGACGGAGTACTCGCTGTGGAGTCGCAATGCCGAGATTGCCGTCCTGGATACTTGCAAAGAACTTGGAGCAAGCTTTGTTGCTTTTAGTCCGGTGACTCGCGGCTTTTTATGTGGCGAGCTATTGGACGTAGGCACCTTGGACGCCAAAGACATTCGACGGGGGATGCCACGTTTCGCGCCCGAGAATTACGCCGCGAACCTTAAGCTGTTGCCACCCTACTTGGCGCTGGCAAAAGAGGCCGGCTGCACGCCTGCGCAACTTGCCCTCGCTTGGTTGCTGCACAAAGCTGACCACATTATTCCGATCCCTGGCACAACCAGTGTTCCGCATTTGTTGGACAACTTGGGCGCGGTTGAAGTCAATCTCTCGGCTGAGGTTTTAGACAAACTCGAAGTTCTGATCAACCAACGTACGGTGGTCGGTGATCGCTACAACGAGCAAAATAACCGCGAGGTAGATACAGAGGTGTTTGCCTAAAGCAAAATACGGAGAAATCACTTCGATGTTATCGCGAAGCCTGATGCCAAGATAAGAAGCCCCAAACTTGCCAAGGCTGCATTGGCGAATTTTCGATAGCCACCAGTATTAATCTCGAGCACGCTTTGAGCGCTGTTGCTAGTGGAATAATGTACTTGGACGGTCGTCCCGACAGCATAGCGTTGAACGTACGCTTTCAATGCCTCGCTTGGTTGCTGGTTAAGATCCGCGGCCTCCTGAGGCGGCGACGTGGATAAACGATCACCGGCCAACAAATTGCCGTCGACGTTATATTGGTAATTGACTTCGATCCGCCAGTAGGAATGGGTTGCGCTGGTGGCGGTTCCTGAAACCGCAGCCTGCGACCGCTTCACAATGCTGATCGAAGTGATTTGGCCAGCAGTCGTCGGCCAAGCGAGGAACGATTTCTCCGAGTCATATAACTGCTTGGCCAAATAGGCGAGAAAGCAAGTCGCGGCCAAGGCAATCACGGCGACACCTAACCACATAGAACGCCCCATAGTATTTTCTATCGAACAATGACCCATTGGCCATTGATTTTTGAGACAAAGGGCTCAATCGCAAATCCTCCCTCAGAACCCGTGCAGACAATCGGCGGTTGACCGCTCGCGTCGCGCACCCGATGGGTGAGCCCTGAGGCCATGGGCAGGAAATTGAGCGACTTGGAATTCAAGGGTAACACTGACCAATCTTTGGCGGCGCTGCGCTGTTGTAGAAAGCTCGCGTAGCTACCAAGAAACTCCGCCGGACTCTCCCCGAGGGCAAGAGCTTGTTCTGAAATTTGTAAAGATTGCAATTTTTGAAGACTTGCAATGTCTCGCTCCTGCAAAGCGCTATGTACACGGCTCAAGAGAGCCACAATGGCGTCCTTATCGTCCGAAGAGAGTGCGGCCACTGGGGTAGCCTTGGTCCAAGACCAAGCGATGGGAGCATCCCACGACACGCTTTTTTTGAGAACCTCTCTGCCTTGACCCGGCAATAACGGCATGGTGCCCGAATCCCATGTGAAATGGGTCAGAATGGTCTCGTCTGAACTCTGGCTATCAGGCCACGCTGCTTTAAGCGTCAGCGCAAAGCGAGGCCCGGAGGAAGGTATCGGGGTGGTCCCTCTTGTTGCGGGTAGCAGGGCTAAGCCGAGACTTAAATCGTTTTCCCCATTCACTGCCCAGCCGTTCAGCACAAACGCTCGGGACAGGCTCTCCTTAACCATATCATCGGCCAGAACAATGCCATTGAATATCACCCTGCTCAGAAGCTGGGCACTTTCAACATTAAGCAACAATTTTCGCGTTTTTGTCATCGCCTAGCCTTTTGCAAGCAACCATTCATTTTTATAAATTTCCCGCTCTTGAATCAGCTGAAATTCGCGAGAGAATTCTACCCAGCCAAACACCGCCTTCAAGCTGGCCTTCCCTTTGATGCCATCAAACTTGATCGCCAATTCAACCTTTGGCTCGTCACTCGATGTTTTGACGACTTCCGCACTTAAGCCTGTTTCGCCGGAAATGCTCCCTTCAACGAGCTCTGAGCTGGCCAGTTTTAGCTCCAGAGACAGCGCACCCCCGCCACTTCCTCCACCCGAGACGGTCCTCTCGGACCAGTCACTTTTATCGTCCGAGGGCCAATACTTTCCTTTAAAGGCGGCGGCAAATTTGACACCACATTTAATTTCGAAGAAGAGGCCTGCTTTTACCCATTTAGCTAAAAACCCGGGCACGAGGGTGACTGGATAGACAGGCCCCTTGTAGGCCACGCCAAAAAGGGGGTCGAAGCCACCAGCCACCGACATTTCATAGAAGGCTTTCCAGGTACCACTGTCTTCCTTCCAGGCACCAGAGTACTCGACGGACCCGCGAAACCATTGCTTAGCCCACTTCTCAAGCTCTTCTTCGGGTACCGGCAAAATTTCCAAGGCGTTACGGATCTCGTCGGTGATTTTGCCAATATCGAGTTTGGCGGCTACTTTCCCAGGTGGATAGGCGTGAATTTCATAGACCGCAGGGCCACCGCCGCAAGCACTCGTCTGAACCTGATAGGTCTGAGGTGAAACTCCTTTGAGCGTGAAGAATCCTAAAGCCGACGGCTTCCAGGTTTTAGCGTTGAATGAAAAGCTGCCCGCTATGCCCTGAGAGGTCCACATGCCACCCACGGACCAGGAGGGATGCTGCCCGCATCCACCTTTGAGCTTCACTTGTCCATCGATATGGTCACCTAATGAAGCTGTCGAGTCTGGCACCACCATGAGTATCCCGATTTTGCCCGGAATGCGACCGTGCTCACAGGTAAGCTTGGTTGACACCAGCTCACAAATTGGCCCCTTACCTTGCACTGGCGGTTTGACGGTTTTCGGCAGTTCATTGCGACCTCCGCTTGAAGGCGCCCCCTTATTTTTGGGAGTGGCGAGACAGGCCTGAAGCGGTTTGCCAACATCGGTTCGAGGAAAATTCGCATGGGCTTGCTTCTTTGCATTTCGGACATGCTCCGCCCGAATCGGCTCCACTTTGCCGCCATGTTTTACATAGGACTTCATCCATTCCTGGCGGTCCTGGGCATCAGCCCGACTATTTGGGTGGATCGGCACGGGTCGACCATCGATAACCTTATCAGGGTGAGCCTGGTAGAAATCTCGATTGGCCGCCTCAAGTGCTTTATGGTCAATAGGTTTTACCGCGCGTACTGGCTTCATCGCGTTTCAGCCGAAGGAGCATCTAAAATCGTGGTGAGAAAGTCCATAGCGTGCGAAATCCGTTGGGAGGGGGCAACGCTGTAATCATGCAAGCACTTGCTGATAGGGTTACTGCCAACATCGAAGGCCTCGCCGAGAAGCTGGCGCAAATACAAATATTGCGCGATATCCGCTTCTTCAGTGAAACCCCTGAATCCGGCCATTTGAATGCCACCGCGAACTGATTCAAGCTCCTGAGGCGAATCCTTTATCGCCTCAAGCTCAGGAAAATTCTCCCTTAGGAAACCAAGGCATTTCTTTTCAAATTGATCAAACTGAATGGAACCGATTTGGTCCATCATTTGAGGGTTAAATTCAAACATCAACCGTCCTTAAAAGCAATAGGTCCTCTTCGCGGGAGGAACCCGTCTCGTAAAAGATCAAGAGTACCCACGATCAGTATCGTTCAACTTTCAAGTTTTGTAACTAGTACTTTGGTTGTGGTGAATCTTAACGCGCCCGGGGATAGGAGGTTCAAAGGCACTTTTTCCTGCCGGCTGACCTATAGTATTTGCTGAGCATAGGCCTTCCTCTGAATTAGGCGGCATTGTGGATGCCGCTTTACTGCGATAAACGACCATTTTCTTGCCGTGATAATTTGGTGAGGACTTTCTAAACATTATTTCTTATCCTGATTGAAGAGCCGACTGAGATTCATCACAGTGGGCTTCTCAAACAATTGTAAATACAACCAGGAGAGTAATTGTGTCGATCTTAAAGTCTTCAAATCGTCATTTAAACCAAGCGAATAAGGCGAAACGCCTCGTCAAGTTAGCTCAAACGCTCGGAGCGGTGGGCCTACTGAGCTTCAGTGTCGCCGTGCAAGCCGCAGCATACGACGTCGTAGTCACGGTTCAAAACTTGGTGCCAGCC
>JAYVKZ010000197.1:0-26923 GCA_043767985.1 Betaproteobacteria bacterium | reverse complement strand
CTCCGAGAAAGCCAAATTTATCGCCGCCTACACCGCCTCGGGCCTCACGCCGGATGGCTCTTCAACCTATTTTCTCGCCAAGCATGTCGGCTTGTTGCGGGCCAAAGAATTGCTGCTTACCAATCGCCTACTGAGCGCCCAAGAAGCTTGCGATTGGGGTATGGTCACTCGTGTGGTCCCCGCGGAGAGCTTAATGGACGAAGCCCGTAAATTGGCCGCTACATTTGCGAGCGGCCCAACCCGTGCGTTTGGGGGGCTCAAGCAACTGCTGCAAAGCGCGTACTCGAACCCAATGGAAACCCAACTTGAATTGGAGACGCGTAGCATCTCTCAAATGATGCGCACCTACGATGGACCGCATGGCTTGAACGCTTTCTTAAACAAGAAAAAACCAGAATTCAAAGGACAGTAATGGCTATCAGAACCGGTGCGCAGTACATTGAGGGGCTGAGACTTCATCCGCGTGAGGTTTGGATACAGGGGCAACGAGTGCACGATGTGGTAAGTCATCCTGCCTTTGCCAAGCCAGCAGCTCATGTTGCCAAGCTCTACGATATGCAGCATGACCCGGTGCATAACGAAACCTTGAGCTACGTGAGTCCAAGTACCGGCGAGCGGGTGGGCACGGCCTTTATGATGTCGCGCTCTCATGCCGATTTAGTCAAGCGTCACCAAGCTTTCCAGTTATGGGCCGAGAGCTCGTTCGGACTCTTGGGGCGCTCCCCCGATTTTTTGAATACCACCGTGATGGCCTTTGCAGAGTCGCCCGGCGTATTTCAAGAAATGGGTCCCCGTTTCGCTGAGAATATTCGCCGTTACTATGAGCATGTTCGTGAAAATGACTTGTTCTTGACCCATGCGCTGATCACCCCCCAAACAGATCGCTCGCAAGGCTCGAAAGACCAAACTGACCCCTTCCTCCACATGGGCGTCGTACGCGAAACCGAAGAGGGCTTAGTGATGCGCGGCGCTCGCATGTTGGCCACACATGGCCCCATCGCCGATGAAGTCATCGTCTACCACTTGCCCGGCATCAAGGCCGGTGAGGAGGCTTATGCAACGGCCTTCGCAATCCCCGTCGACACTCAGGGTGTGCGGATGATTTGTCGCGAGCCTTTCGATGTGGGCACGCGGGCCGCTTTTGATCATCCGCTATCAACGCATTTCGAAGAACCTGACGCACTGCTGATTTTTGATGATGTACTGGTGCCCTGGGATCGGGTGTTCCTTCATGGCCGTGTTGATCTGGCGAATCGCATGTATTCGGAAACAGCGCTGCGTAATCACACCGCCCACCAAACCGGTGTACGTGCGATTGCCAAAATGCAGCTCGCCGTGGGTGTGGCCATGGCGGTCGCCGAGACTGTCAAGTCCAACGGGTTTTTGCATGTGCAGGAAATGCTGGGTGAAATCATTGGTTACATTGAGCTCGCCAAGAGTTGTGTGATCCGCGCTGAGGTTGAGTTTGAAACCACACCGGGTGGCACGGTACGCGCCGGTTTTACGCCCTTGCAAACACTACGGGCGCTGATGTCAAAAGCCTATCCGCGCATTATTGAGGTGCTACAAACCATCGGTGCGGGCGGCCTGTTGATGATGCCTACCGCGGCGGATTTTGCAAGTGAAGTGGGCGATGATGTGCGCCGTTATTACCGTGGCGCAGGCGACATCTCGGCAGAAGATCGGGTGCGTATCTTTAAACTTGCCTGGGACTTGGCGGGCGATGCCTTTGGCATGCGAGCAATGCAATACGAGCGCTATTACGCAGGCGACCCGTTTCGCCTGGTGGCCAGCAATTACGTTAACTACGCACACAAACATGAATGCGAACGATTGGTCGCCCAAGCCTTGGCCCTGGCGGGTCAGCCCTGAGACGAAACCGATATCCGCCCGGTAGTCGTTGAACCAGATTGTCGTTCAACCTTAGCATCGAGTGAACCCATGACATTAGCAAATGATGAACCCTCAAAGCCAGCCGGTCCGCGCGCTGTTCTAGGCTTATCGCACACGCCCTTGCTAGGCTTAAATGAGCTGCCGCCCGCAGTGGATGTGTCTTTGAAGGCGGCGTTGATGGAGGCTAAGCACCATGTGCAAGCCTTTGCGCCTGAATTGATCGTGATGTTTGTACCCGACCATTTCAATGGCTTCTTTTACGACTTAATGCCCGCGATTTGCATTGGTACCGAAGCCGAAGCAGTGGGTGACTATGGCACCCCTGCAGGTATGATCAATGTGAGCGGTGCCGATGCACTGGCTCTTGCCGAACATCTTATCGCCCACGGTTTCGATCCCGCAGTATCACGACGTATGGTGGTCGATCACGGCGTCGCGCAACCTTTGCAATTGCTCTTCGGCGGCTTAGGTTCTCCACCTATCCTGCCAATCTTTTTGAATGCAGCCGCACCGCCTGCGATTCCGACGGTGACGCGAGTTGTTCAACTTGGGCAGGCCGTCGGGAAGTGTTTCAAGTCAGACCCTCGCCGTATTCTCTATCTTGGCTCAGGAGGCCTGTCGCACGATCCTCCTATTCCAACCTTGGATCATCCCGACCCTCAGGTTCGCGAGCGCGTTATTGTTCGGCATCGTGCGACCGATGAACAACGTGCTACCCGCCAGGCCAGAGTGGTTCAAGCGGGTCGCGATATGGGAGCAGGGCGATCAGATCGTCGGGCGCTTAATGCAGCTTGGGATAACGGCGTGATGACCCTGTTGGAGGCGGACGACTGGGATGCCGTGCGCGCAATCTCCGAACAAGAGATTGTGCGGGAAGGGGGTGGCTCGGCGCATGAAACCAAAAACTGGATGGCAGCGTTCGCAGCCGGTGGCCTAGGGTTACGTACCCGGCAACGATGGTATCAAGCCATACCAGATTTGATCGCGGGGTTTGGCGTGATGTTTCGCGCGGGCGACTTTAGCCAGTAAACAGTACCAAAATAAATAAAATAGGCAAATTGGTTTTGATGATGCTAAGCTAACGCAACTTGTCTTTACTCAGGAGATTTCTATGCCCAGCACTCCAAGCAATCCTTTTGGTGACGTGCTCAAAATGATTGAAAAATTTAAGGTCCCTGGGGTCGATATGACGTCCATTATTGAGTCTCGGCGCAAGGATATCGAAGCGGTAGTGGCCTCCAACCAGAAAGCCATGGAGGGCATGCAGGCCTTGGCACAGAAACAGACGGAAATGCTCCAGACTGCGATGGCAGAGATTCAGGCGGCCACCAAAAGCTTGCCTGAAACTTTAGGAAACCCCGCGAAGCAAACCGAAATGGCGAAGAAAGCCTATACCAAGGCCGTCGCGGATATGAAAGATCTTGCAGATATGGGACGCAAGGCGCAAGCCGAATCGCTGGCCGTGATCAGCAAACGTGCCGGTGAGCATATGGAAGAAATCAAGAAATTACTGATACCCAAGTAGTTTGCTTGCGCGCTAGCGCGGCGGTTTCTCACCAAAGACGTGGCCCACCTGCCAAGGCCTTGGCAGGGTCCGATGCATCGTCAGCACCTCTTGCATACGGTGAAATAGCGCGTCGGGCATCGGAGCGCTGCGACGCTGGGTCATGTCCATATGCACACTGAGTGATTCGTAGGTGGCTGCGAGATATCCCTCCTCGGCGTGATACATCTCTTGGTAGTAGTGGATGCGCTTGCGGTCGGCATCAATGAGGCGCGACTCGAAGCGTAGCTTCTCGCCCTGTTTTACTTCGCGCAGGTAATGCAACTGCGATTGCAAGGCAAAGGTTGACGAGGCATTGGCTTTTCGAAACTCTGGCGTTAAGCCCAGCCATTCAAAAAAGGGTTCGGCCGCGATGTCAAAGACGACATGGTAGTAGCCGACGTTCATGTGACCGTTGTAATCTATCCAAGCGGGTAAAACGGTGGCGGTAGCTTGTGAAAAAGGAGTGTCCATAGTGTCTTAGGCCAAGATTCGCACGGTACGAGTCGCTGGATCTATTTCCAGGTGCGCGCCGTGCGGTATTTTTGAGGTAATGTCATCGTCGAAACCAGAGAGCATGGTGATCTCTCCGAAGGCCGCGCCCTGAACCAAAATAGGGTTGACGCTATTGAACACAATCGCCAGCGGAACGATGCCTCGCGAAGCCATCTCGCGCAGCATCCAAGCGCTTGCCACGCCACCCTTCGCGGTGTCCAGCACTAGAATTTTTCCAGCATAGGATTGCCCGGCTAGTTTGTGCCCTGGACGAGAGAAGGTTCCTGCAAGGCGATCGAGATCGTAGCGCGCGGAGAACCCGTCATTGGCCACCAAGGCTTGACCGCGTACCTTGTCGCCAATCGCATGATGCGCTTTAAATTCCATGACGGCGCTTTGCCCGTTCATACTAATCTCCCCGTGGCGGCGGCTTCAATACATTGCTCCATTGAGGCCAGCATGGGCACATAGCCGTAACCCCCTAAAATATTGACGAGCTTGGCACTATTGGTTGCCAAACGCTTCCAGCCATTGGCTTCGGCAATTTCACGGGCATAGGATTGGTAGAAGCACATTCCAGCAAGCACTTGTCCGCCAGCCCCCTCAATCGCCTCGGTATAACCCAGGCGATCGGCATCCGGCTTCACCTGAGGGCTAGTCACTGCCAACATGGGCTTGATGAAGTTGCGCCCCTCGCTCAGTTCAGCAATTCGCCTTAATTCATAAAGACTCAATTGAGGCGCAGAGAACACTACGACGTCCACCTCGTCCGAGACGGCATAGGACGTTTGCAAAGACTTCACGTCCTGTTGCCCGATGTGGTGGTGAACAGTTAGGCGGTCACCGCCAACATCTTGCAGGCGATATGCCTCGGGTGTGATACCCACTAAATGAAAGAGCGCGCTTGAACCGAAACTGGCCATGGCTGCGCCGAAATGCTTCATGGCGTCCGACCCAGGGGAGCCTTCCAAGCCTTCTACGACAGGTACCGCCCAATAGTTTCCAGCCAGGCGACCAATCACGCCACCTAGCGCTCCCCAGTCATTGAGTGAGTTCGGTGTCCAATCGACTTGAATACGAATCGTCGCTTGTCGTTGCGAATCAAGATGAAAACCGTAGCGCGGGGTTCGTCCTGTCATACCCGCAGAAAGCGCAGAGGGGCCGCCTTCAAAGTTGGAGCGCGCACCGCACACCGAGTTGGAGTAGATGACGACACCCGTGTCACCGAAGGCCAAATGCTCGCCACGGGTAGGTGCTTGGATGGTTTGATAGTTGATGCAGGTATCGGTCATCGACACCCCCAATTTAACGAAGGCATCAATCGCGCGCTGCTCTAGGGTCAACATCCAAAGCGCTTGCTTGAGCATGCCTGCTTTGGCAAAGTCTGTACCTCGCGGGTCAGTGATGGTGGGGATGCGGACTCGTGCGCGACCTAAATCTTCTTTGGAGAGATCCTCCAGCCAACGTACGCCGGATTCACCCAGGCTTTCGGTGTCGGCCATGATGTGTGCTTGAGTTACGGGCACGAAATCTTCCGCTCCGAAAAAATCGCCCACCTTGATTTGATGCTGAAGCGCAATTTGCGGCGCACGCCCAAACTCGCCGGCAAGCATGGCCTGTTCTTCGCTATTGAGCTTCATGAATATCCTTGAATATTTTAGTCGAGTGTTACGCCAGAGTCACGCACCGCACGACCCCATTTCAATGATTCACTGCGTTGAAATTCGATAAAGCTAAGGTTTCCCGAGCTACCGGTTTGCGCGCTAGGCTGAACACCTACTTCCAATAGCTTGCTGCGAAAACTTTCTGTCGCGACGATGCGGTTAATTTCTGCGCTGAGCTTTTCGGTCATTGAGGCGGGAAGGCCCGCAGGTGCGAACATGGCCCACCATGCGGTCGCCTCAAATCCTTTAAGGCCGGATGCGGCAAGCGTCGCCACATTGGGCAGCACATTGGAGCGCGCACTGCTGCTGATCGCTAAAGCCCTCAGTTTGCCACTACGAATATGTTGCAACACAGATTGCACCGGGTCAAACATCAAGGGAATTTGTCCACCCAACACATCGGTCAAAGCCGGTGCGCTGCCCTTGTAGGGAATATGTTTAAGGTCGATCCCCGCAGCTTTTGCGAACATTTCGCCGGTAAGATGTCCAGGTGTGCCATTTCCCGCCGAGGCAAAATTGATCGCACCCGGTTCGCGCTTGGCTGCTGCGATCAGCTCGGCGATGGTGGCGTAGGGCGCGTTTGCATTGACGACCACGGCGACGGGCGCCATCGCCACAAGCCCAAGTGGCGTGAAGTCTTTCTCCGCATCGTAGGGCAGCTTGCGATAAAGGCTTGGGTTGATGGCATGGGTGCCGACTGTGCCGATGAAGAGCGTATAGCCGTCAGCGGGAGCCTTGGCAACCACCTCCGCCCCGATAGAGCCTCCGGCACCCCCGCGATTGTCGACCACCACTGGTTGACCCAGCGCTTGCGACAGCATCTGCGCCAAGGGGCGCGCCACGATGTCGGTTGGCCCGCCTGCGGGGAAGGGTACGACCAAACGCAGTGGGCGGTTGGGATAACTCTGGGCAAAGGAAATCGTACTGCTCATGATGCCGGTCAGGCCGACGGTATTGGTCCCGAGCGCTAGTAGCAAAGCCCGCCTACGCGCGTCTATGTGATTGGCTCGGGCTTGAGTGCTTATCAACTTGTGAGATCGAAGATTCATTGTCGTCCTCTCGTTTGGCAGATCCTAGGTATAGACTAAGTGCCGAAGGTCTGCCAGCCAGTCAGCTCGAATTTGGATTTTTCATTGATTCGGTAGGTGGAAAAATCGTTGACATCGACGGTGAGGATAGCTTGAATACCAGAGGCTTCCGCTAGCCAAATCAGAGCGACGTCGGTCAAGTCCGGGTCAAGATCCGCGTACTTTCTCAACAACGTTGCGATACGACGATAGCCTGCGGAGTCCGGGGTATGCAGTTCGATCCACCCGGCGGTGATTTGATCAATTAATTTGGCGGTCGTTTCTGGGCGGAAGAAAAAACTGGTCTCGGTCAATACCTGCTGAGTAGAGATTAACTTGCCTTTGAACTGATGAAGCCAGCGTTTCGCAGCAAGATGATGCTTATCAGTTTCGTAGAACAAGGCGACGAGAAAGCCAGTATCGACAATGACCTTTCTACCATCGCCGTTCACCATGGTTAGGAACCCTGGGGACGTCTAATCATTTGCGCGCGTACAACTTCTCGTACGCGCGCCTTTGTTGCGCTTTCTCCATTGGCTGCAGCCTCTTTTTGGATTGTGCCGATCAAACCGCTTTTTGTAAACGCAGAATAGATTGGACTCGCGTCAGCGGCCTTAAAGTCATTAGCTGGGTCAACCAAAAAACTCTCGTGTTTTGCGATGTAATCAACGATGGCGCTACTCATCACCTCGGTTTTAGTAACTCCTCTTCGCTTGCAATAGTCTGAAAGACTTCGCTCAAGCTGCGGCGTTAAACGTACAGAAGTTGTCATGATCTCGTTGTTGTATTACATAAAAAATTTATTGTAATACATCTGGTTTTGATGTCAATAGTTTCACTCGGCACTGGCGAGAGGCTCAGATGTGGATAAGCCGAGGAATCTTGCGAAGTCGGTAACGGTCGAATAGGCCTCATCAGAGGCGGTGTACGCAAGGAATAAAGTGCGTTGAAGTCACACCGCTCCTCTGCACTTGACATCCACAGGTCGGCCGGGTAGGCCGTCTGGGAAATCAAGACTCATGGTGATCCTCCGATACGCCGAAGAGACCCAAGGATGTGATCAAAATCAAATCAGCTATCGCACGAGAAAGCTATGAACGAAAAAAATATGCCAGTTAAAGAGAAAGTAAAGAGCTTTGAAAATGCACCAAAAGCTCGCTTCAATACGCACGCCGCCATGGTTGCCGCAAGGCGGCGGGGCGTACGAGCGCTATTAATTGCCTCGACGTTGGCCCTTGCAATTGTATTCTCGGCATACGCGTTCTTCGGGCACGAAAAAGCCCGAATAGAAACTAATGCACGTATCAGTACGGCGCTTTACGCTAAAGTGATTGAAGATCAAACAACCAGGGTTTTCGGCAACTCTGAGCTCATCACCGGGTTGCTGGCCGACTACATTAAACGCCAACCGGACTTACCCTCCGCGCAGGCACTCGATGTAATCTTGAGTTCTAGCACTACGGATCAGCCTTACATTCGCGGCATTGCCCTGGTAAACACCGATGGGCAGATTATCGCTACCTCCCTCGACACGGACCGCAATGGGATCCTACATTGGCGAACTCTGGGCGGATACCCGACCGATTCCGACTCCCGCAGACTTATGCCCTTACAGAGAGGCGCCGGACTAGTAGATCTGGGCAAAGAAACGCCTGTTCGCCAAGCACCGATGGTACTACCCCTGGTTCAGCCGATTTTCCGGTCTGACTCAAATGTGCTGTTTCTTGTCACCCTCATCAATCTTGACTACTTGTCGGAGCAGATTGATCGCTTGATTGATGATCCGAAGACTCACGTAGCGTTGAGTCGGTACTCGGGTGAGCTCTTGCTAAAAAGCCTACGAATCAAAGTCTCGCCAGGATCCCGTCTGGATAAACTGCCCGTTTTCGAAAAACTTTTAATGAAGCGTAACGCGGATAATTTTACTGGCGTAGGGCTTTTTAGCGAGAGTGTTGTCGGTGCCTATCGAGTCTTTAAAAATCTACCCTTGGTGACCCTTGTGGAGCAAACTCGCGAATCGTTGTCGAGCGAAGTGACACTCAAGGGCTTCACCATTGCCGCAGTAGCCTTCGCAGCGCTGCTCTTGGTTGCGGGCACAACGCTACTTGTACGACGCCGGGCGCGCCGCGATGAGGCCATGACGCTTGAACTAAAGGCAGCTTACGATCAGGCCCTAGCGATGGAGGCGCGCAAAAAGGCGGTTTTGCAGGCCTCTCTCGACGCAGTTTTTTCGACGGATGGTCAAGCTAAGATCGTTGATATGAATCCGGCCGCAGAAAGGATGTTTGGGCACACCCTGGAGCGGGTCAATGATCAATGCTTGGACGAGCTCATCATTCCCGAGGATGTACGCGGACACCTAAAGCAGAACCTCGCGCATTTTCTTGCAGTCAGTAATAGCAAGGCGCTCAATCAATTTAGGACCATTAACGCAGTGCGGCGCGATGGCACCCTGTTTCCAATTGAATATGCCATCGCCAGAGTGAAGATGCTGGAAGACACGGTATACATCGTGACCATCCGCGACATTTCTGAACGGCAGGCCGCGGAACGCGTTCTACGGGACTCAGAGCTGCGATGGAAGCTGGCACTCGAAGTCTCGGGTGAAGGTGTATGGGATTGGGATATTAGTAAAAATACTTTCATTTATTCCTCGAAATGGCTGGGCATGTTGGGTTATTCCAGGGAAGAACTTCCTCAAAAACAGAGCCCATGGGATCAGCTAATTCACCCTGACGATGCTGACAACTTCTCAGCCGCCATGCACGCACACTTGTTCGGCAAGAGTTCGGCAGTTGAAGTTGAGTGTCGTATGCGTTGTAAGGATGGCGCCTGGAAGTGGATTCATTCGCGCGGCATGGTCGTGACTCGGAGCGAGCGCAGCGGGCGCCCCTATCGTTTTGTGGGGACCCATACCGATATCAGTTATCGCATGACAACAAACTCGAAAGGCGAGGAGCAAGGGGCCGTACTCGCCGTCGGCGAATACGCTAGTGATGCTCTTGAGGTTCGCATTTAGAGGGTTACTGTCGGTATGCGGCAGCATCGCCGCTTCGACATGTGTCTGATCAATATCCGTTGAGAAAAGTTGTAACTTCAGTCAGACTACTCTTTATGCCAATTCTTGATACGAGATGAAAAGTACCTCATGATTCCAATACCTTCGTCGGGCAACTGCCAGTGCGGAGAGATCGCTTATGAGCTGAATGAGCCGCCCTTTGTTCAGTACACCCGCCACTGGCCGGACCGGCTAAAGCCATGAGCTATTCGCACACCGTCGACTCCCATCGCTTTCGTTTCGCGGACCTGAAGACCTTGATGGCGAAAGCAACCCCGGCGAGGTCTGGAGACTATTTGGCAGGCGTTGCGGCGGAGTATGAAGAAGAGCGAGTCGCCGCGCAACGCACGCTGGCCGAGGTCCCACTCAAGCGCTTCCTTGAGGAACTCCTCGTCCCGTATGAACTTGATGAGGTGAGCCGCCTGATTGTCGACCGACATGATGCTAAGGCTTTCGCGCTTGTGAGTCACTTAACGGTCGGCGACTTTAGGAACTGGCTGCTCTCAGACCAAGCCGACGAGGCCGCGTTGGCAAGCTTGGCGAACGGCCTCACCCCAGAAATGGTCGCCGCCGTTTCCAAAGTGATGCGTAACCAAGACCTCATCTTGGTTGCAAAGAAATGTCGAGTAGTCACGCGATTCAGAAACACCTTAGGCTTGGCAGGCAGACTCTCGACCCGCCTTCAGCCCAACCATCCGACCGATGACCCCACCGGTATCGCCGCTTCGATCTTGGATGGGTTGCTTTATGCGAGCGGTGATGCCGTCATTGGCATTAACCCAGCGAGCGATAACCTCATGGCCGTGACCTCGCTCCTAGAGCTGATGGATCAGGTGATCCGCAAGTACGAGATTCCGACCCAATCCTGTGTGCTGACCCACATCACCACCAGTATTCAGGCCATAAATCGCGGTGCGCCGGTCGACCTAGTGTTTCAATCTATCGCTGGCACTCAGGCGGCGAATACCGGCTTTGGCATCGACCTTGGCCTGCTCAAGGAAGGCCGTGAAGCGGCGCTTTCTCTCAAGCGCGGCACGCTTGGCAACAATGTCATGTACTTTGAAACAGGGCAGGGTAGCGCGCTGTCCTCCAATAGCCATCAGGGTATCGATCAGCAGACTTGCGAGGCTCGCGCCTATGCAGTGGCCAGGGAGTTCAAGCCACTGCTGGTGAACACCGTGGTCGGCTTTATTGGCCCTGAATATCTCTATGACGATAAGCAAATCATTCGCGCTGGCCTCGAAGACCATTTTTGCGGCAAGTTGCTAGGGCTACCGATGGGCTGCGATATCTGCTATACCAACCATGCCGAAGCGGATCAAAACGACGTCGATACCTTACTCACTTTATTGTCCGTGGCCGGTGTGAACTACATCATGGGTGTTCCAGGTTCGGATGACATCATGCTCAACTATCAATCGACCTCGTTTCACGACGCGCTCTATGTGCGCCGGGTGTTGGGCTTGCGCCCAGCCCCAGAGTTTGAAACCTGGTTGCAACACATGGGGATCACTGCGAATGGCTTGCCAGGGCGCCTGAACAGAACCTTGCCTGCAGGCTTTGCAAGCGCCCTGAGTCAATTGCAATGAGTGCGCTCGAACCCTCAACCCAAGATCCCTGGCAAGTGTTGCGAGCGTTGACAGACGCGAGAATTGCCTTGGGTCGTGCCGGCAGCAGTGTGCCCACCGTGCCACAGCTTGATTTTCAGTGGGCGCATGCACGAGCCCGGGACGCCGTGCATCATCCGCTAGATCTTGGGTCGATGAAGGCCGCGCTTGAGAGTTTGTCGCCCGATGTCTGCATCGTCAGAAGTGCCGCCAAGGATCGTCCCACTTATTTGCAACGACCTGATCTCGGTCGTAGATTGGATAGCGAGTCGCGCAGCCTTCTCGAGTCTCGGGCTACTAAGACAATGGAATCGCCAGACGTAGTGGTCGTCATTGCGGACGGTCTATCCGCCCTTGCCATAGAACGAAATGCAGCTCGATTCTTGAGTTTTTTGCTCCCTGCCCTGCGAGCCCAAGCCTTCACTATGGCACCTCTTATCTTGGTTCAACAGGGGAGAGTCGCGATAGGCGATGAAATTGGTGAGGTGCTCAAGGCGAAGATGGTTGCGATTCTGATTGGTGAGCGACCAGGCTTGAGCTCGCCAGACAGCATGGGCATTTATTTGAGCTGGCAGCCGAAAGTAGGCCTGCACGACTCCGCCCGCAATTGCCTATCGAACATCCGCCCGCAAGGCATGAGTGACGTCGTTGCAGTGGAAAAGTTCATGTATCTGCTGCGCGAGGCCACGCGGCGTAAGTTGACGGGTGTGGCCCTCAAAGACGAGACAATTCAGGTAGGGGCCGTGGGAGTGAAGCGGGCTCAACGATTAATTCTTTGATCCTGACTGTTGAATAGATAAATTGAAAGGCTCTATGACTCGTACACTCATCAGCTCTGGCTCAAGCTTTGAAGCCGAAATCGGCTATAGCCGCGCGGTCGTGCAAGGCGATTGGATTTTCGTATCAGGTACGACCGGGTTCGATTACCCAACCATGACGATCTCTGATGATCTCGCTGTGCAAACCGAACAGTGCCTGAAGAACATTGAGTCTGCGCTGTTACAAGCGGGCGCCAGTATGAAGGACATCGTCCGTGTGACCTATGTGCTTCCCAACGGTGAAGATTTTCCCCAGTGTTGGCCAGTGCTTCGAACATATTTCGCCAACGTGCGGCCCGCTGCGATGATGATCTCTGCCGGTCTGGCTGACCCAAGAATGAAAATCGAGATTGAGGTCACGGCGCTTAGGCAGCAAAAGGTCTAAACGGTTTCAATTCAGCGAACAATTGCCCGCTGCGAGCGTCGACCAGCTTCGCGAGCTCGTCCAAAACTTTAGGCCAAAGCTCGGGCACAAAAGAGCATTCAAAAATACGATCAATAAGATCGAGTTTCACTGGGTCAGCCTTCATGTTTAAAGAATACGTGATCTCTCAGCAGCTTTGCAAGCCGCGTCATCCTTTTGGATGATGACAAGTCGCTTCGCCGTGTGCAACATTCCTGCATCCCTTAGAAAGTACTCCCGTCAACGGGCGATTGAGCGGATAAGGGTGAGTTTTTCACACAAAATACCTCCTAAAAGGACAGGATATGTACAAAAATATTGTATCTCTCGGGGCTGGCTTAGCCCTTGCGGCAGGCCTAGTCACGGGTTGCGGCAGCGACAGTAATACCCCAGCGGCGGCTGCAGTTGGTTCCACAACGACGTTATCCGGCAATGTCGTGAAAGGGCCGGTCACCGGTTCAACAGTGAAAGCGCTGAGCCTTTCAGGCACTGTCTTGGGAACGACCACAACAGGTCCGAACGGATCCTATTCGCTTAGCATTAGCTACGACGGCGATGTGGTTATCGAAGTGCAAGGGGGTACCTATGTCGACGAAGCCTCAGGAGCCACCACCACTTTAGGCCAGCTCAAAGCGATCGTCAATGCAGCTGGCGGCGCACAAACGGCCAATATCACGCCGCTGACCTACCTCGCCTACGGCTACTCCGGGGGGACGCGCACGGGCTTTAATACTGCGATGACTAATTTAGCCACACAATTCGGCCTCGGCAGCACCAATTTGATCACAACCTTGCCCGCAGTAACCGGCACCACGAACGACTACGGTCGGGTATTGCGAGCCATGTCGCAGCATGTAAAAAACTTGGGTGCGGGCCTGACCTTTGAGCAATATATGGCGCAAATGTTGACTGCCGCGACTTTCACGGGCATGCAGGCCAATTTCGCTGCTGCTTTCAATGCCATTAATGGAACGGGCTCGCCCCTAACCTTCGCCTTCAACGGCGCGGGTTTAACCATCAGCGGGACAGGCGCTGGCGGCGGCTCGGGCACTTGTGGTGTCAGTGCGGTTGGTAACGTCCAAGGTATTCCGATCAATTTTAACTATTGTGTAACCGGTCTTGCCGGACAATGTGTTGGAAACAACCTTTCTCTCAATACAGCCCTGGCAGGTGCCGCCGCAGCTGGTGTGAATTTGACCTACACCTACTCGAATAGCTGCGCTCCGGGAGCCACGCCGATTGTTATCCAATAGTCTTCACTAGCGGTGTTTGCGGGCACGACGATCCTTGCGCGGCTGATGGAGTTCCTAGCCCGGACTCGCCTCACGCAGATTGTCGACCCCTTCGCTTCTGATCGATTCGACCCTGCCACCGAACTGAAGTCTTTCAAACCTCCCGACTTACGATGCGGCCATTGGAACTTGACGACGTATCGTTGCGTTTTTGAAATCCAGGGCAACTCCGCGGCAATGCAATAAACCTATGTTGCGCCGACACTTGAGGCCTGCCATTCTCGCTTGCTTGCCTATGAGGGTTTACGTTCGATCCATGGGTTTGCGCCATGGACTTTAATAATGCGTGACACCGGTCGCCCGCTTTTGTGTTCAAGGCCAACAGCACGGTGGAGACTCTGGGTAGAGATGCCTTTGTTGAGTACTTTGCCGAGAATGCTCTCGGAGCTTTGAGTGCTTTTCCCAGTGTGCGTGGGCTTGAACAGGAGGTTGTGGCGATGGCTCTAGACCTTTTTCATGCCCCTGAGGGTGCCGCAGGCTTCATGTCTACAGGCGGCAGCGAAAGTATTTTGTTGGCGGTACAAGCTTGCCGCAAACGAGCGCGCGAGCGGCGCGGTCAGCCACATCATTACGGCAATATCGTGGCGTCTGAAACACTGTACCCGGCCTTTGACAAGGCCGCCTCGCTGATGGATTTACAGATCAGGCGCATTCCGGTCGGCAAGGACTGGCGGGCTGATGTCGTGGCGATGGAAGCGGCCATTGATGCCGACACGATCCTGCTGGTGGGCTCGGCCCCAAACTTTCCCTACGGCATGATTGATCCCATTGCAGAGCTTAGCCGTATCGCGCTTACTCGAGACCTTTGGCTGTATCGTAGTGCTGAGTTGGCCGCCTATCAACCTTTCGAGTACAACGACTGGCCGAGCGGGCGCTTTCTGACAACGACGCTTGTGGGCACGCGACCGCCAGGCGGTGTGGCCGCGGCCTGGGCCACATTGCGTCACCTCGGAAAATCTGGCTATTGCAGTATTGCAAAAGAACTACTGGAGGGAGTCGACCTGTACCGCGCCGCCCGTGGCTGGTTGCTCAGTCTTGTTAAACGGCCTCGTGCCATTCATCGCATGATGTCGATGCTCCACATCGATACTCAAGCTCTTCGATCTGTCAGTACTGAGCGGGCCACTGGCCGAGGTGAGTCGTGCCTAAGGTATGTTACTCGGGCGGCTAGCCGATCTAGGCATGTCGCTGCGAGATCAGGCCAGTCTCTCTGCGCTCACCGAAGATGTTGTCAAGACCAGCGAGATCGAAGGTGAAACGCTGAATGTCGACTCTGTGCGATCCTCTATTGCACGTCGTTTGGGTGTAGACATTGGTGCTTTATCCCCGGTTGATCGGCATGTTGAGGGCGTGGTCGAGATGGTCATCGATGTGACTGCCAAATTGAATCCACGGCAAGTGAAGGTGCTCAACAACCTGCACGACGGTTTCGAAGGAAAACTCACCAGTAGCAAATGGGCAAGTATCGCGAATTGCTCACGAGACAGTGCTCTGCGCGATATCAACCAACTGCTGAAGCTCGATGTGTTGCGCAAAGCGGATGCCGGTGGGCGCAGCACCACCTATGAGCTCAGATAGCTCTAAATTCGCGGTCAATCAGGAAACCGCTACGCTTCAGCCAGAACATTGACTTAATCCGACGCGTCGGTTTATTATTGCTCGATTACTCGCCCCTTCGCGGGTGTCCTTCCCCCGTACCTTTTGGAGTCATGCCTTGAACCCCCAGACGCGCGTCATTCCGATTTCGTCGCCAGCCTCCGGGTCCCTCTTCGCGCCCAATTGGCGTGAACTGGTGCAGGACAATCATGTTCATGGCTCGCTCTATACCAACCCCGATATTTATCAGGCCGAACTTGCCAAAATTTGGTTCAAGACCTGGGTCTATGTGGGCCATGAAACCGAAATACCCAAGCCCAATGACTATGTTATGAAAAGCATCGGCCCCGAGCCGATCATCATGACGCGAGATCGCGAGGGCAAAGTACATTTGTTGCACAACCGTTGTCCCCATCGTGGTAATCGAGTGTGTGTGACCGACAAGGGCAATGCCCGCACCTTTACCTGTCCCTATCATGGTTGGACCTTTACCAATGAGGGATCCCTAAGAGCCTACCCTTTTCCTTCCGGTTATGAGGGTGTGGACCGCTCGGCCCTTGGGCTCGGGAAGGTCGCTCGTGTTGCGTCTTATAAGGGCTTTGTGTTCGGATCCTTTGTCGAGCAAGGCCCAAGTCTTGACGAACACTTGGGCGCCGCGAAGAGCTCCATTGATCTACTCTGTGCCAATTCTCCAGAAGGTGAGATCGAAATCACCACCGGATTTTTAAAGCATAAGGTCAAATCAAACTGGAAGTTCTTGGTCGAAAATGAGACCGATGGTTACCATCCATCCTTTGTTCATGCATCTATTTTTGAAGTGGCCAAGAGCGGAATCAGTACGCTCTACACCAGCGACTCTACGGCAGTCACGCGCTACCTCGGTGATGGCCATTCCGAGATTGATTTGCGCCCGGAGTTTCGAAAGCGAGATATTCCCATGAGCTGGTTCAATACCACCGCCGAACGCTTGCCGGATTATGTAGCGAGCATGAACAAAGCCTATGGCCCCGAGCAAGCCCGAAAAATCATGGTCGAAGGTACGCCGCATACGATGATCTTTCCGAATTTGTTCATCGCGGAAATACAAATGTTTGTGCTGCAGCCCCTTGCGGTGAACGAGACGGTGCAGCATGTCACCGCCTTGCAGTTTAAAGGCGCACCCGATTTGAACCGACGTATGCGCCAGCAGACCATGGGTTCGGTCGGCCCCGCAGGCTTTCTCCTGGCCGATGATGCCGAGATGTATGAGCGCACCCAGATGGGCGTGCAGGCTAGCCAACCGGAATGGTTGTATCTCGGGCGTGGCAAGCACCGCGAACGCAGCGATGAACAAGGGCTCTTGATTGGCGACGCTACCGATGAAACGCCTTCGCGCGGCATTTGGCGGCACTATCGCGCCTTGATGGAGGCCTCTTGAGTTCGCCTACGCAACCCGTCGCCGAGGCGACACTGGCCGCGTCCGTGCCAACGTCGAGCCGGGATTTATTGGATCAAGTCACGCAATTCATTTATCGCGAGGCCCGTCTCCAAGACGACCATGCCTACAGCGAATGGGAATCGCTTTGGACGAACGATGGCATTTACTGGATACCGGCCAATGGTGAGGGCCTTGATCCGGACAGTGAGATGTCGATTGTGTATGACAATCGCTCGCGGATTGCGTTGCGAGTAGCCCAGTTTTATACGGGTAAGCGTTTGAGTCAAACACCAAAATCGCGCCTGCGACGCATAGTTTCGAACATCGAAATTTTGAGTCAGGACGTAAACTCAGTGCGAGTCACCTCCAACGCTTTTGTTTTTGAATCCAGCCTGCGCGGCGACACGATTTGGGCTTCACGAAATGAGTATGTCTTGCGCTCGACCTCTGAGGGTTGGCGCATGGCGCTCAAGAAGGTCATACTTGTCAACAATGAAAATGCCCTGTACTCGATGGCCTTCTTAATTTAAATGCGAACCTGACAATGACCCAAGCAAGCAGTACGACCCAAGTAACGATCTCGCATCCTGGTTCAACCAGTCTCGCCATCATCGATCAAGGCCCGGTGCTACTAAGTCTTGATGGCGCGGGGATAGCGCACCTTCGCTTGAATCGCCCAGAGGCTTCGAACGGCCTCAATTTGGAGTTGCTCAAGGCCTTGCATGAGGCGCTGATGCACATTCATGGCGACTCTCGGGTACGGGTCGTTCTTTTAACCGGGGCGGGTAAGCATTTCTGCGCCGGTGGTGATGTGCATACTTTCCTGTCGAAGGGCGAGAACCTGCCCGACTATATACGGGTCACGACCTCCTACTTGCAGATTGTGGTTGCGCTCTTGATGCGCCTCAAAGCGCCGGTGATTGCTGCAGTGCAGGGCTATGCCGCTGGCGGAGGCGGAATGGGATTGGTATGCATGTCGGACTTCGTTTTGGCGGGGGATTCCAGCAAATTTTTAGCGGGTGCGACCCGTGTTGCCATGGTCCCTGATGCGGGTGTTTCGGTCACCTTGACGCAACTCGTAGGCTTTCGTAAAGCCATGGAAATTTTAATGCTCAACCCGACGCTCAGCGCCCAAGAGGCGAAGGACATCGGCCTGATTACGCGTGTCGTACCTGATGCACAATTGAACGAGCAAGCACTTGCCCTGGCGCAAGAGCTTGCGCAAGGCGCACCCGCGGCCCTGGCCGGAACCAAGCGCCTGCTATGGAACGGCATTGGTCAAAATGTCGAGGCGGCGATGCCAGAAGAAAATCAGGCGCAGGCCGAGCTTTGCGCGATGTCGGACGCGCTCGAAGGTCTTCGTGCGGTGATTGAGAAGCGCGCTCCGAAGTTTACAGGCCGTTAGTTTAACGGGTTAGCTCCACCGTCAACTTTTTCGATCTTACCGCTCTTCGCGGAGCGAAAAATCGCCTCCAGCGCGCTCACGTTCGCAATCATTTCAGCGCGAGAAACTGGGTATGCCTTTCCACCAAGTGCTGCATCGGCAAAGGCTTCCAGGTTATCCAGCACAGCGGGCGCTGGTGCAATATCAATGGACTTCGCAGCTTGCCCCCGGAAACAGGTGGTCAAGGTCCAACCTTCCGGCGCTTCCGGGTGCGTTTTGTCGCGCACCTCGGCCCAGCCCTGTGAGCCAAATACGGCAAAGCGGCCTACGAATGGCGTGGCCAATATTGCACTGATCAGAGCATGGCCGCCCCGTTTGAAGGTCACCAAGGCGGCAAGCGTGTCACCGTTGGTGAGGTTGCTACCCAACTGCTTGACGCTGGCATAGGCAGTATCCGCTTCCCCGAAAACGCCGACTGAAAGGTCGAGCAGATGAATGCCGGTGGCGGTCATGGGGCCCGCCGGAGCTTCATTCGGCGAGAGGCGCCAGTTATCCGGAGGAAGGTTTAGAAATTTGTCTTGACTGAAGTTCGCTTCGACTTGCAAGGGCGTACCGAATGCACCGGTTTTCACTAGGCGCATGAGTTCCATGATGGGTGGCTCGAAGCGCTTCTCATGCCCAACTGCGAGCGCTACACCGGCTTGCTCAACCGCTTGCACCGCACGCAGAACATCGGCGCGGGTCATCGAAAGTGGTTTCTCACAAAACACGTGTTTGCCCGCTTGAGCTGCGGCAACAATTTGATCAGCATGCAGTGAGTGCGGGGTGCATAACACGACCGCCTTCACCTTAGGGTCAAGCAACACCTCTTGGAAAGAAGGTGAGAAGGGCAACCCCCGCTCCGCAGCGAAACCCGCGGAGGGCGGGCTGGGATCGGCGACCCGGACCACCGACAACTTGTCGCTCTTGAGCGCAAGATCGACGATGATCTTGCCCCACCATCCCAGGCCGATGACCGCAATATTGAGCATGGCAGACTCTCTCGAAAATGTGCAGGCTTAGAACTTGATCTTGAGAAGGCGTGCCGCGTTACCGCCTTGAATCAACTCGCGATCCGCTTTTGATAACCTCTTGACTTTCGCGATCAGACCGAGCGGGTCATCTTCGCCCATATCGTAGGGGTAGTCGGTACCGAGCACCACATGATCTGCACCGAATTTCTCGATCAGGCGCTTGAGCATTTCTGGGTCGAAGGTAATGCTGTCGAAATAGAATTTTTCAAGATACGAAGAGGGCGGCTTTTTGATGATGGTGCGGCAATCTGGGCGAGCGCGCCAAGCGTGATCCATCCTGGCCCAGTAGTGAGCCACAAAGCCACCACCGTGAGCCACGATAAATTTCAACTTAGGATAGCGTGCCAAAACGCCGTCAAAAATAAGATGCGAGACGGCCACGGTGGAGTCGAGCGGGTTGCCAATGACGTTATTGAAATAGTGATGGGTGAGTCGATCCGCCTGGGTCCAGCCTAAAGGGTGCATGAAGATCACCACGCCGAGTTCCTCGCAGCGCGCGAAAAACTTGTCGAGCTTCAAGCTCGGGTCGGTGAGGTTCTTGCCATTGACATTGGTGCAAATCTCAATGCCTCGCATGCCCAGGTTCTTCACGCAGTAGTTAAGCTCTTTGATGGCGAGCTCGGCATCCTGCAAGGGCACGCTGCCCATACCCACAAAACGATCCGGCGTGTCGGCGACCACTTGGGCAATGCCTTCATTGACTTCACGGGCTAGCTCGGCACCGTAACCAGGCTCAGTCCAATAAAAGAAATGATAGGGCGCAGGGCACACGGCTTGGATATCCACACCCATCTTGTCCATGTCTTTTAAGCGCTCGGTGACGCCAGTCAATTTCGGTGCGCGCGTGCTCATTTGCTTGACATTGGTCGCACGGGTGAGTTCGTCCGCAAAGACGGTGGTGGGGTCGTATTGAGCGGGGTTCAGGTGCGCGGTTTTCGCGTTCACGACCGGGTTGAGATAGTGGCAATGCATGTCCACGACTTTGGATTTTCCGCTCTTGCTTTTGACGACTGGCGACGCAGCTTTGGGCGTGGCCTTCACCGTCGCTGTGCTCTTTGCTTTAGCTTTGGTCGCCGCAAAACTGCGCGTTTGACCGTGCTTGTGCAGGGGATTGGTACAGCTGGGGGAACAGGTATAAAACACGGACGCTCCTTGAACGGTAGAGTTTAAGTATGGGTAGGGATGAACAGTGCTAGGTTTGAATGCTGCTATTGATCAGATGATAACTGAAGCGGTTCTCCATCACTTGGCTTTTGAGTAATGGCGCCGACCGCATGAAAGAGGCTGCGAATGCTCTCAGCGGTGATGTTCCGAGTGATGAACACCAGTCGTGTGTTCCGGTCAGCACTCGGCCAACGATCAAGTGTCACGGGTGGATGAAAGATATGCTGAACCCCTTGAACCACCACCGCCTGACCATCGACGTTAACAATGCCCTTCACTCGCAAGAGGTCGGGGCCGCGTAGCGTGGCGAGCAATTCTAGGGCACTCGAGAAGCTGGTCCATGAGAACGGTGCTTCAAAGCGCAGCGATACTGTCGTGATGGCCGGATCGTGAGGCGAGACCCTGCGCCGTGCACCATTCGTGCCGTCAAGTCTGGCTCTTGAACTGAGGTGGCTTTTTCCTAAGTATTGCTCCCCCAAGAACGCCAAGGTCGCTGCACTGGCGCGAGCGCTCGCCAAACCAATGTTCATAAGAACCGAAGGCTGAATCTCACCATGATTGAGCAGGGCGATGGCCGCTTGAGGGTTGATGTCCTCTAGGCGTTCTTGTAGCTTGGTGAGCTTAGCTGCATCGACCAGATCGTCCTTGGTGATGAACAGGCGGTCGGCCAAGGCAATTTGCTTGATGGCCTCCGCTTGATGATCAAGGAGACCCAGACCATTGAAGGCATCGACCAAGGTCACCACACCATCCAGCCGAAACTGCGCAGACAGGAGCGTGTCGCTCACCAGGGTTTGAATGACAGGCGCAGGGTCAGCCAGGCCGGTGGTCTCAATAATGACCCGATCAAAATCGATCATCAGGCCAGCTCTTCGCTGTGAGAACAGTTCGCGCAGAGTTTCTTGCATATCGGTGCGCACTGAGCAGCAAATGCAACCATTGGCCAGCAAGGAGATGTTTTCCGAGGACAGGGTGACTAGGTCGTGGTCGATGCCAATTTCGCCAATTTCATTAATGATCACCGCCACCCGATTCATCTCAGGGTGTTTCACCAGTTTCGAAATGAGGGTGGTCTTGCCGCTCCCCAAGAATCCAGTAATCAGCGTGACGGGGATTCGGCCAGCGAGTGGATCGCGTTCAGGGCTCACGACTAAATATTCATCTCTAGGATATACAGGCCACCGGTGAAGCGGTCGACCGTATACACAATGCGGCGCTCATCCACATAAACATCGTTGAGCTGAATGGCTCCCGCAGGGGAGAGCTTGGGCGCCCCTGGCACGTAGTATGCAATTTCTTGTACTTGATAGGGATTACTGGTGTCATACACGCGAACACCCGCGTTGAAGAAGGTCCCGATGATGATGGTGTCGGAGCGAAACGACGTGGCGACCGGCAGATTCTCATGCAAGTTATGGGCGCCAAAACGACCTCCTCGTTTTGCGAAGGCTTCGATCGGAGGCGCGGGGAACGTGCTGATCGGCACTGGATTGGCCTCGTTGCGGACGTCCACCACCCAAACCAGCTTGGGCCAGTCGGCGCCATTGTCGAGCACGCATTCGTCGCTAACAATCCATAAGTTTCGCTCGAACAAAGGCAGCACGGTGTGGGTGAACCCGTTGAATGGCGGGGAATGATTCCACTTGGACACCACGTTGATGTTGCCCATGTCGGCAATGTCCAGCACCAGCGCGCCACCATCGATATAGCCTACGAAAGCGCGGTCGGGTCGCTCGGGAAATACATTGGTATTGTGCGTGCGAAAGCCAAAATCGAATTGAGCAGGCAGACGGGGCGGAGGTGGTGCTGTATCGCCTTCTTTGGTGCCCGGATACCACCAGCGACCGACCTCAAAAGGTTTCACAGGATTGGAGACATCGAGAATCCGGTAGAACTGATCGTCCAAAGGGTTACGGGGCTGAAAGTCTGGCGCACCTGCCGACATGTGCAGGTATTTGCCATCGACAAACCACACTGCATGAACGCCGCGCGAATGCGGGCCAGAGCAATCAAAATGCGACAGAAGCCTGGGGGCTTCGGGTTGACTCACATCAAACAGATCGACACCGGCAGGTTTGAGGCCAACCGTGGAGGTTTGATAGGCCACGGCCATGATGTTGCCCACCACATCTAGCGAGTTTGAGCGGACCTTGGCATGGGGCAAATCGGTTTGTATGATGAGTTTAGGGTTTCGAGGGTCGGTGACATCCACCCCTGAAAAGTTTTTTGGGGCGGACTCATGGGCCAGCCACAGGATGCGCCGCCCATCATAGGTTTGTTGCAGGGCCATGCCTTCGCCCAGACCGCCAAAGCCCGCCAGCTCATGATGAGCCAGCAGTTTCATATTGAGCGAAAGTGTCTGATCAGCGCGAGCAGCGCTGTTGGGAGCATTAAACATGAGATGGGCCGGGGCTTTTAATTTATCAGTTGATAATATAAACTAAAGTAAAAGGAGACGATCATGAAAAATCAATTCAGCAAACGCAGTGCCCTACGTAGTCTGATCGCTGGTGCATTATGTGTTGTGGCCTTGGGCGCCCAGGCTCAGGCCTTTCCCAATAAGCCCGTCAAGTTAGTGGTGACCTATCCCCCTGGCGGGAGTTCCGACCTCATGGCCCGCATTATGGGACAAAAGTTGAGTGTGCTTTGGGGGCAAGCGGTGGTGGTTGAGAGTAAGCCAGGCGCTGCGGGCTCGATAGGTATGGAATACACCGCGCGTTCGCCCAATGATGGCTATACCTTTGTCGTGGGTAATCTTGGCCCTGCCGCTGTCAACCCTTTAATTACCAAGGTGCCCTACAGCATGGAGAAGGACTTCGTGCCGGTTGCGTTGACTGCCACAGGTCCTAACGTCCTGGTGGTGCCCGTCGCTTCACCTTTCAAGAACTTGTCTGAAATTCTTGCCGCAGCGCGAGAAAAGCCTGGCACTTTAAGTTTCGGCACCAGTGGCCCAGGCAGCATGGCCCATCTGGCCGGTGAAATGATCATGCGGCAGGCAAAAATTAAAATGATTGGTGTCGGATACAAAGGTGGTGGCTTGGCGGTGAACGATCTGTTGGCCGGGCATCTCAATATGATGGTCTCCGATGTGCTGCCCGTCTCGCAACACATCAAGGTGGGCAAGCTCCGGCCTTTAGCGAGTACGGGTGCCAAGCGCTCAGCGATCATGCCGGACGTTCCGACCTTTGCAGAGGCCGGCTTGGCGGGTTTGGTCGCAGAAAACTGGTGGGGTGTCTTTTTACCTGCAGGTACACCCAAGGCGATTGTGGATGCCTATCAGTCGGCCCTAGTGAAGATCATGGCGGATCCCGATTTGAAGGAGCGTTTCGCTGCCTTAGGTGTTGAGCCTCAGGCCAGCACGCAAGATGAGTTTAAAGCGCTTCTGGCCGCCGAAACAGCCAAGTATGCGAAGCTGATTGCTGACAATGGGATTAAAGCTGAGTAGGCCTTTAAAATATGCTAAGGCCCCCGTCGCGAAACCCGTAAAGAGCCGTTTATCGCCCCTTGAGCGCGAAGCGCAGATCGTCGAGGGGGCGATCGCTTATTTTTCTGAGGTTGGTTTCTCAGGCCAAACCCGCGAACTCTCGATTCGACTGGGCATTACCCAACCTTTGCTTTATCGCTACTTCTCGAGCAAACAAGCCCTCATTGATCGGGTGTACAAGACGGTGTTCGAGGGCCGCTGGAACTCGCAGTGGCTGGTGCTCTTGCAAGATCGCTCCATGCCTTTTCGAGAGAGGCTGATTGAGTTTTACCGACAGTACTCGGCGGCCACTTATCGCCCTGACTGGATCCGCATCTACATGTTTGCGGGCCTGAGCTCGCCGAGCTTGAACCAGCGCTACATCAAGCTGATTCGCCGCGAGCTTTTGCCCGTAATGTGCCGCGAACTTAGGCACTATTGCGAGTGTGAATTCCAGGGCGAAGTCTCGGATGATGAGATGGAATATGTCTGGAACTTGCACGGCGGCATTTTTTACTATGCCGTGCGAGAACATGTTTACCAAATTCGCATGCCCGTGCCCTTGATGAACAAGGTCGAGCATGCGGTGGACGGATTTTTAGCCGGGGCGATGAGTACCTACCCTCAGGTTTTGCTACCTAAAGTTAAGCGCTCCAAAACTGCGTAGACGGCCGCTGTGTCGTCCATGTCATGACCCAACGCCATGGCCGCGTTATAGATTGGCATGGTGCTAGCAAAGAGCGGGGCAGGGGTGTCGGTTGCCTGCAAAGCATCATTGATCAGTCGCATGTCTTTCTGCCAGGTGGACACCTTCATTGTGGCCTCCGACCAAGAGCGATTCACCATGGCTGGCCCGCGCACCGAAAACATGCGAGAGCCACCGGCGCCATCCGCCACGACCTTGACGATCATGGCGGCATCCAGGCCTGAGCGCACACCCATCAAAATGGCCTCAGCGGTCGAGACATTGTGAATCGCCACCAACAGATTGGCGACTAACTTCATTCGTATGCCATTGCCAAAAGCGCCGACGTCATAACGTGCGCGGGCAAAGCCTTCAAACACTGGTATGAAGGCCTTGATCGCCTTGCCGCTGCCGCTGGCGTAGATCGCCAAGTCTCTCGTCAGGGCCTGAGCACCAGTGCCGGACAATGGGCAATCAAGTAGCGCGATTTTATGTTTGGCAAGTGCATTGAAGGCGCGCAGCTTGGCCGTCTCTGGCAGGGTGCTGGTTTCGGCGGCGATCATACCCGAAGGTTTTGCGGCGATAAGCTCGGCGCACACTTGATCGAGGGCTGCCTCACTAGGGAGCGAAAGCACAACATGAGCGCAGTGCTCGGCAACTTTGCCAACACTCTTGCAGGCGATACCTCCGGCCTTCTTGAGGCGAACCCGTGCGCTAGCGACCGGGTCATACCCATACACTGTAAAACCGGCTTTGACCAAGTTGGCCGACATCGCCGAGCCCATGATGCCTAAGCCAATCATGCCCACCGTGGGTGCAATAGAAGTTTTCATCGGATCTCCGCATTCACTCGAGGCATCACTTCTTCGGCTAGCAATTGCATGGAGCGCTTGGCTAGGGTTGGGTCCATCCAATCATGACAGGCGTACAGCAAGGTGCCAAAGTCACCCACTTGCTCACGGAAAGCGAGCAACTGCTGCACCACCGAGTCGACCGTTCCAGCAAGCACTAGACGTTCGGTAACATAATCCGCGGTGATGGCTTCATTGGGCATGTCTGGGTCGGTCTTGAACAGATTGCCTCGGCCTCCGGCGCCAACTAACTTGCGAATCAATTGCTTAAAGTAAAAGTGGTAGGGGCCCTCACTACTGTGCCCATAGCGTTTTGCAGTGGCCTCGTCGTCCGCCACAAAAATACTCTTGGCGACCCGCCACTCTTTAGGCGAGGCGACCGCGCCGACAGCCGTGCGCCCCTCAACATACTTCGGCCAATGGCTCTTGACCCATTCCGGCATGAGGAAGTTGGCGGAGATGGGTTGCCAGCTGCGCTTCGCCATTTCAGTCACACCCTGGGAGAAGGGCGCGACGGCGGTGCCAACGATTAGGGGATGGGGCTTTTGATAAGGCTTCATGATGAACCCCTGGCCGATCTCGGGAATCATGGTGCGGCCTACCGAGACATTCCAATATTTTCCTTCGATGTTATAGGGCGGATCAGACTCCCAAATCTTCAACACCGTATTGATACACTCGACAAACATCTCGTTGCGGTTGTTGCCAAAGTTACCGAATGCTTCCGCATCCGACATTAAGCCGCCGGGGCTAATACCCATGATGAAGCGACCCTTAAGCATGTGATCAAGCATGGCAACATTGGCTGCAATGCCTGCTGGGTGACTGTTGGGTAAATTGAGGGTGCCCGTACCCAGCATGATTTGCTTGGTCTCTGAGGCCAGGCTAGCCAAGAACATCATTGACGAGGTAATGATTTCGGCTGCGTCGGTCACATGCTCGCCAATATAGGCTTCGCAAAAGCCTAGACGATCAGCGAGCAGCACGGCCTCGCGATCCTCTTGCAAAGCGTCCGCAATGTTGCGCCCAGGGGGATGGATGGGCATCATGAACATTCCGAGTTTCATCAAGTGTTCTCCATGTTGTTGTTAGGGAAGGTCAGCGCTTTGCATATACTGGCCGTTGAAAAATAGTAGAGGCGCTTTGCTCGCATAGTGATAGCGCTCCACTTGCCCAAGGAACAGCACATGGTCTCCCACGGTTTGTTCGCTGAGGGTCACGCACTCTAGAGTAGCTGAGCATTGCTCTAGCAAGGGGGCGCCCTGATGCCCCTCGGTGATGTTCAATCCTTCGAAGCGATCCGCGCTCGGTCGGGAAAAACGTCGCGACAACTCGATTTGCGTCAGGCTCAGGATATTGACGGCGAAATGCCCGGCGCTCCGATAAGCTTCCAGGCTCGGTGAATTGCGAGACAAGCTCCACAGCACAATCGGCGGAGAAAGCGACACGG
>JAYVKZ010000196.1:0-2968 GCA_043767985.1 Betaproteobacteria bacterium | reverse complement strand
GCCAAGCCAAAGTAGGCGAGAAAGAGCTGCATCAGGAGCGGTGTGCGCTGAAAAATTTGCACATAGGCACTCACCAAACGCACGGCCCAAGGCGCGCGGGTCAAGCGCAGCACCAGTAACAATAGACCGACTAGTCCGCCCCCAATAAAAGCGATCAAAGACAGAGCAATCGTCCAGCGAGCGGCTAGCAAGAGGTTTCTGAAAATATCCCACAGGGAAAACTCAACCATGGCCCATTCCGCTGAAAAAAACAGGGGCGGAGTCGGTCGACACTAAAAAGGAGTTGCTCACCTAGCGCCCAAACAAAAACCGAGGACCGAGCCAATTGAGAAGCTTGCGCACGCCCATAGATAAGGCCAAGTAAATGACTGTGGCAATAATAAAAGCCTCGAAGGCACGAAAATTCCTGCTTTGAATTAAGTTGGCCGCATAACTCAATTCTTCTGTGGAAATCTGCCCGCAGACGGCCGAGCCCAGCATCACAATAATGATTTGACTGACCAGAGCGGGCCACACTTTACGAAGCGCCGGGGGCAGCACCACACGAGTAAATATTTGGCTAGGATTCAAAGCAAGGCTTTGTGCGGCTTCGATTTGCCCCTTGGGCGTGGCTTCAATGCCTGCGCGAATGATCTCGGCGGCATACGCGCCAAGGTTAATGACCATTGCAATCACCGAGGCAATTTCGGGGGTTAACTTCACCCCGGCTGCGGGCAAGCCAAAAAAAACAAAAAACAATTGAACAATAAACGGCGTATTGCGGATTAACTCCACATAAGCGCCTGCGAGCCACTTTAACCCGAGGCCAGCATACACGCGCGCCCATGCGCATGCTATCCCTAGACCGACCCCGATCACCGAGGCGAGCGCGGTCAACCCCAAGGTCCAGGCCACCCCTTTGACAAGGAGCGGCCACTGCGCCAGGACCGCTAAAAAATCAAATTGAATCAAAAGAAACCAATCGACATCGCGTGCTCAATTAGGTAAATCACCAGCAGGCCGACCCAACCACTTCATCGCCATTTTGTCCAAATCGCCAGCCTTCTTGCCCTCGGCCAGAATCTCGTTCACTTTCAAGCGCAGCTTGTCTTCGCCCTTACCCACGCCGATAAAGTTCGGGCTGTCTTTGAGCAAGAGCTTGTACTCTGTACCGAGCTGTGGGTTTCTAGCCATCATGTTGCCCGCCACCGAAGCGCCAGTGGCCACCAATTGCACTTGGCCCGACACGAAGGCCGACACTGTGGCATTGTTGTCTTCAAAGCGCTTGATGTCTGCACCAGAAGGTGCCATTTTGGTGAGTTCTTGGTCTTCAATCGCACCACGGGTGACCGCAATTGTTTTGCCACTCAGGTCGGCAAAGCTTTTGATGGACATTGACTTCGCAGCAAAAACGGCTTGAAAGAACGGCGAGTAGGCGGCGGTGAAGTCGATCACTTTTTCACGCTCGGCGTTCTTACCTAAGGTTGAGATGACTAAATCTGCCTTGCGGGTTTGAAGATAGGCAATGCGGTTGGCACTGGTGACGGCGACCAGTTCGATGGTAACGCCCATTTTTACCGCAATATAGTTGGCCATATCAATGTCCAAGCCCTGGGGCTTGAGATCGGTGCCGACAAAACCATAAGGCGGGAAGTCGGTGGGAATGGCGATGGTGATTTTCTTGGCCTTGATCACATCGTCCAAAACCGTCTGCGCTTGAACAAGGGCGCTTCCTAAAACCGCCATGGCAGCCAGGGCGAGGGCAAAAGAACGCTTCTTAAACTGAATGAACTGCAAAATAGGTCTCCAAAAAAATAATTCGCCCTAAGGCCAAGGCATGTTTATAGCAAAAGTTATGCCAACCAAGTCGAAGGGGGCATCCGTCGGGCTTATCGCGCTTCCTTTCAAAGCCGATGACGGGCCTGGCGGAGATTGTAAATTTCGTTGATCGCGAGCGCCCCCACCACCATCGCCCCGCCTATGAGCGTCGAGGCACCGGGCCGCTCCTGGGTGAAGAGTATCGCCAGCACAATACCAAAGACGACTTCCAGCAGGGCAAGTAGCGACATTTCGGGCGCAGGAAGATACTTCGCAGCGACCACGCACATCGCGCAAGGAATACCTAATTGCACCACACCTAGCAGCGCTAATAAGCCAACGTCGTGGGCACTGGATTGCAAGGGCCAGGCCAAAGGCAGCATCAGTAGGCAAGACAGGACGGCTCCCAGAAACACCGCCGAGATGAAATCAACATTGGCGCCTGACTTCTCGACAAGATTAAGATTGACGGCGGAGGCGATAGGAATCCCCAAGGCAACCATGAAGCCCAACCAATGCTTTCCGGAGACCACTTGTGCATCCAGAATGAACATGACTGCGACCCCGGCTGCCGCCACAGCAATCACCCACCACAGGCGAGCGCTTAACCTTCGCTTGAGCCAAAGCCAGGAAAGCAGCGCGGTAAATATAGGAGCGAAGCATTGCATGACCAGAACGTTCGCCACGGTGGTCAGTGACAGCGCAATCATGAAGCAGCAAAACATGATCGCCCAGCAAACTCCTGCGATCCACACGGCCGACCCTGAGCGCAACGCCTTGAGCAGACTTTGCTCTTTGTGAACGAAAGGCCAAAGACAAGCAATGGTGAGGGCGGCGAAAAAGCTTCGTATGAAGGTGATCTCGAAACCCGCTGCTGACTCTAAGCGACGAGTCACCATGCCCGCAATGCTCCACATGGCCGCGGCAAGGAACATCATGATAAGGGCGCGGCGATGTGCGTCCGGGGCGCGATGTAAGGTTAAGCCTTCTGTGGGTTCTAATGAATTCATGGTAAGTAATTTACAGTACGGTCTGAGTTAGTCTATCGCCACAGGCATGGATCTTGTTATGACCGGTTTTTTCACAGGCTTTCTAATGCGCTTTTTGCTGAACTCTACCTTTTTACTCGCTCCCGCCTTGTCGGGCTTGATGCTTTTGCTTGCTTCTTGGG
>JAYVKZ010000195.1:0-2926 GCA_043767985.1 Betaproteobacteria bacterium | reverse complement strand
TGGATTCTTACATGAATTTAGCCACTCGAAAGCAACCATCTCTGAGCTGACGAGAATTGCTCCAGCTTTTTCAAGGCGATTCATGGCTAAACGATGGTTTTCTAGCGTTCGCGAGCCGCAGGCCGTAGCAACGACGAAAACCTCATAACCTGCCCGAAGCAACCCTAGGCTGGTCTGAAGAAGGCAAACATGGGCCTCGCATCCAGCCACAACAATTTGCTTGACTGGCTTTCCCTGGTCCGCCGACAGTAGCTCCAACAAACCATCCTTACAAGCATCGAAGTGCGTTTTAGAAAGAGTGACTTCGCACAAGGCGCGAATCGCCGAAGCATTTGGCCCGAGTCCCGCTGGGTTTTGCTCCGTGCCTATCCTTTTAAGCCCTAAGGCCTTGGCAACTTCGCCGAGGAAAATAGCCCCCTTCAGGACAAACTCACCCCGCTCGATCATTGGCATCAAACGTTCCTGCAGATCGACTAGGACCAAGACACAAGCCTCAGCATTGATTGCAGTCATATCGTTATCCCCATGATCGTAAAATGAAATAGTAACGCCTTGTCGAAGTTGGGGAATGCGACTAAATTACAGGACATTCGACCTAGGAGACAAGATGAACGCCCCTCACGACCTCGCAACGGTAGCCAAGCCCTTGCGCGCCAGCTCGTCCATGATGAGTAGTGCCGCCTATAAAGAGTCCTTGCGTCGGCTAAAACCCATCGTGTATGTCGACGGCCGCAAAATTGAATCGGTGGCGGACGACCCAGTTCTGGCACCCGGGGTCAATGCTTTAGGGGTCACTTACGACTTTGCGCTTGATCCTGCTCTCGCACCGCTCATGCTCGCCAAAGACTCTCGAAGCGGCAGCGTCGTTAACCGCATGCTGTATGTCAATGAATCCGCAGGCGATTTGCTCAATAAGCTCGAAGCGGTGCGAGTGCTGTGCCAGGAAACGGGTTGCGCCCAGCGCTATCTCGCCCATGACGCGCTCAATGCTCTCGCCCAAGTCACAGCAAGAATCGATGATGCCCGTGGCTCGACCGAACACGTCGCGCGCTTTCGAGCCTATCTCGATCATGTCCACCAGAACGATTTATCACTCGGCATTGCGATGACCGATGCCAAAGGCGATCGCTCCAAAAGGCCTCATCAGCAGTCTAACCCCGATACCTATGTGCATGTGGTCGAGCGAAATGCCAAGGGCATTTTGATTTCTGGCACGAAGGCGATTGTGACCGGTGCGCCGTACATGCATGAGTTCTTGGTGATGCCGTGCCGCAATATGAGCCAGGAAGATGCTGACTTTGCCGTATGTTGTGCGGTGCCAGTCGATGCCCCTGGAATCACGATCGTGGCTCGCCCGGCAGGTCGCCCCGGAGAAAAGCTTGAGCATGGGGCTGCGCTCTTTTCACGCAAGTATGGGCAGTCGACTGGCGTGGTGATTTTTGATCGGGTATTTGTGCCCTGGGAGCGGGTGTTTTATGCGGGCGAGTGGGAGCAGAGTAGTGTGCTGACCTATAGTTACGCGACTCATCATCGCCATAGTTGTATCGCCGCACGGGCAGGCTTTGGTGATCTCTTGATTGGGGCGGGCGCGCTCATGTGCGAGGCCAATGGTTTCGATCCGGGAGAAAAGTCCAACCTACGTGAGCCGATGGTAGAGCTCATTAAGATTGTTGAAGGGTTTTACGCCTGCGGTGTGGCCGCCAGTGTGTACGCGACCAAGGACGAGTACAGCGGCACCTTCATGCCAGAGGCGGTGTTCTCGAATATCGGCAAATTGCTCTTGGCGACGCAAATTTACGATATGCATCGTTTGGCCCACGAAGTCTCGGGCGGCTTGATCGTGTCCTTGCCCGGCCCAGACGAAGACCACAACCCAGCCACAGCGGCAACCCTCGCCGAAGTGCTGAGAGCAAACCCGGCCGTGCCCTATGACAAGCGGATCGAAGTGGCGCGCTTCATTGAAGATCTCACGGCGTCGAACCAAGGCGGCTGGTACTCGGTGATCAGCCTGCATGGCGGCGGCTCGCCTGCGGCGATGAAGCAGGAAATATGGCGCAATTATCCAGTGGGCGACAAGGTGGCTTTAGTGGAGCGTTTGTTGGAGCGTGGGGTGTTAACTGAGAACGCCGCGCAACCAGGAGCAGATGCGCGAGCGATTACGAGCAATAAGCAGCCTGGACGCTGTTGTGATCAAGGATGTACCCAACCTGGTCAGGCCATCATGGTGCCTCTTTATGAGGTGGGCGGGCGCACAACCGGTGATCACGAGCCGGACTGATTGTGAAAAGTGCTTTAACCTCGATTCACTAGCCACAGCCCAAGCGCCACCATCACTAGCGCCGCTGCGATATTCCAGCCCAGAGGTTCCTGAAGAATGAGTGTGCCAGCGATCACACCAAAGATCGGCGAGAGAAAGGCAAAAGCATGCATCGTGCTGGCAGAGTACTTGGCGATGAGCATGAACCAGATCAAGTACCCGGCTGAGGCGACCACCACCGTTTGATAGGCAAAGCCTAGCCAAACCTTGGTACTCGAGGCAAACACCCCGGGTTCACCGATTAACCACGCGACCACAAGCAGCAAAACGGCCGAGGTTGCCAATTGATAAATGAGATTCTTTTCGGGCGCTTCCGTGCGCAAGCGAGTGGCTTTCACAATGATGGTCGATAAGGCCCAGAAAAACGCCGCCGCAATACAAAGTAGATCGCCTTTCAAGGTTGAGGCCACTGGCAAGGCGCTCACGCTCGCCAGTGCAGTGACGCCTGCGTGACCTGTTGGGAAGAGCCGATCCGCGAAGGCCAAGCCCACGCCAAGAAAAGCAACAATCAGCCCGAGCAGCTTCGAGCGACTAATTTTGTCATTTGGAATCAACCAGTGCGCCAGCGGCGCTACAAAAAACGGTGCGGTATACAAGAACAAGACTGCG
>JAYVKZ010000194.1:0-16831 GCA_043767985.1 Betaproteobacteria bacterium | reverse complement strand
CTCGGCCGGATCGTCGGGTGCTGGTTTTGGGCGAGCCTGCGACCGCTGAACAAATTGTCACCCTTACCCCCAACTCCGTGGAGTTTCTCGAATCTCTTGGGGTCAAGGTGCGGGATCGATCCTGCGCTGTGCATCACATGCGGGTCTATTCCGGGTCCGAGCTGTATTTCAATGCGGCTGATTCTGGTTTGGCAGCCTTGGCTTGGGTGATGAAGCAATCGGACTTGCAGTCTCAGCTCGAAACTTTGACCGGGCGACAAGGCATTTCGAGAGTGGGTCATTCGCTCGAAACGCTTGAGCCGACGACTCCCATGGCTCGAAAGCGAATCCTTAAAGGTTCTGGTTTTGAAATATCGACTTCGTTGGCGATTGCCGCTGATGGTGGGCAATCGCTACTGAGAGCGCTGTCAGGGATCAAGTCTGAACAACTGGCTTATCCACAAAAAGCGGTCGTCGCACAGCTTGAATTCTCGGACGCTCAAAGCGCAATAGCCTCAAGCCAAGCAGACCTCGGGCAAACTCCTCTATCAAAAGCCATTCAGCGGGAAAGTGACTGCGCCTATCAATGGTTTGGCCCCCATGGCGTGCTCGCGCTTTTGCCGATGAAAGATCAGCAGTTCTGCATGATCTGGTCAGCGCCGGACCAACCGGAGCAGGACGTCGTCAAGCGCTTGCTGGGCACAACTTCAGCGCCTGAGGCTAGCGAAGCGCAATTTCTCACGGAGCTTAGTGAGGTCATTGGTCGGTCCTTTGGCACACCTAAACTCCTCGCTCCTTTGCGCTCTTTTCCTCTGTCGCGCCTACGCCCGACATCCCTGATTGCCGAGCGTGTTGCCTTGGTGGGGGACGCCGCTCATATGGTTCATCCTTTGGCGGGCCAAGGTTTGAATCTTGGCCTGGCCGACGCTGGTGCATTGGCGGAAATGTTGCGCGTGCTGCCGCCCGCGGCCGACGTTGGGGAGGCGATCCAATTGCGCCGCTATGCTCGGTCGAGAGCAGAGCCAATTGCCTTGATGTTGAATGTCACCCATGGTCTTCAAAAAGCCTTTGAGAGTAAGAGTGACCCGGGTGTCATTGAGCGGCTCTGGCGTGTGACCCGTGAATTGGGCTGGCGCGGCGTGAACGAGATCGCGCCGTTGAAACAGGCCATGATTCGGCACGCTTCTTAAAACTCGCCCCCTAGCTTAATATGCCGAACCTAGATGTAGAAATGAAGAGATCCATGAGAATTGTTAAAGCTGTTGCAGTCAGTCTGACGCTTACTATTGTGAGCGCAAGCTGCGCAATGCTTACTAGCGAGGTGGCGGCGCAAACCAAGCCCGTAACCGCGCCTGCACCGCTAACCGCGCCTGCTAGTCCGCCGGTGGTGCCTGCCCCGACTGGTGCTTCACCTAAGGCTACCTCGCCGTCCGCACCTGCACTGACTGCTCCAGCCTTGGGCCCTGCGAGTCCGGAGATCGCGGCTAATATCAAGAGTGCCTTGGAGACTTGGACTAGCAATCGCTACAAGGTCGAAGAAGTCCGACGCACACCCCTTCCGAACATCTACGAAGCGCGGATTGGCTCCGACCTTTTTTATGTCGACGAAAAGGCCAACTACATTTTTATGGAAGGGCATCTGCTCGACCTCAAGACCAACCGCGACTTAACCCGCGAGCGTCTTGATGAGATCTTGTCGGTTAACTTCAAAGACTTGCCGCTGGAGCTCGCGATTAAGCAAGTCAATGGCAAGGGCACAAGAAAAATCGCCCTCTTTGAAGATCCGAACTGTGGCTATTGCAAAAAGCTTCGAGCCGATTTAAATCAGATTCCTGATGTCACCGTTTACACCTTCGCATACCCCATTCTCTCTCCCGATTCGGACGTGAAAGCGAAAAAGGCGCTTTGCGCCAAAGACAAGCAGAAGGCCTGGAGCGAGCTGATGCTGGACGGTAAAGTACCCGAGAATGATGGAAGTTGCGCGACCCCTTTGGCGAAGATCAAAGAGCTTGGGCGTAAGTATGGCATTACCGCGACGCCCACCATTTTTCTCACTTCAGGCAAGAGAATTCAGGGCTACATGCCGCCCGAACAATTTGCTAAGGCGCTCGCCGCGTCTAATTGAAGGCGAGGCTTTGGATCGTTGCTTCGGTCTAGCAGAACGATCTCGAGGGAGCGCACCGATTCTTTGAAATCGCTGGCCAATGTCCCGGCGGCCTGACCGGTACCTGTAAATAAATCTAGACGGCCTGGGCCTTTGATGCCGCCCCCCACATCTTGAACTTGTACCCACTGGGCGCCAAGGCGCTCGGTATAGACCAGTAGGCCAGAACCTAAGGGGTGATAGATTGGGTCGGCAGCGACCGAACCCATGGCGGTGAGAGGCACATTTAGCGCACCGATGGGCCCGCTAGCGAGTGTGGACACTGGATCGGGCATACGTTTAAAAAACACGTAGCGTGGGTTACTGTGCATCACCTCCATGGCCTGGCGTCGTGCCTGCGGGTTGGCTTGTAAGCGTTGTTGGAGCCAAGCTTTGATGGCGTTGGCACTAACCTCCTCACGTTGCATTTCACCCAGGCTCACCAAAGTGGCGCCAATCGCTCGGTAGCTGTGGCCGTTATGGCCTGCGAAACCAACTCTTAGGGGTATGCTGCCCGGCTGATCACGAAGCTGAATGCGACCGGACCCCTGAATATGCAAAAAGAAAGCCTCGACGGGGTCATCGATCCAAGCAATAGGCACGAGATCAGGTGCTAGTGTAGACAGCAGGTCGGGTCGCTGTAGGTTGGTGAGATGCTCAATTTCGCCCCGACTAAACCATGCTTGTTTTGCTTGGGTGGCCTTGGCGGCGGCGTCCGGAAGCGCATAAAGAGCGACTTGCTGACTGGACACTTTTGTAAGTGTGCCCTGTAAGACAGGCTCGTAGTAGGCCGTCATGAGTCCACGGGCGCCACATTTCAGGGCAAGCGTTTCGTCGAGTTTTTGTACAATGTCAGCCCAGTTGGCGGTCGGCGACAGACGCCCGATCTGACGACACAGTCCCTCGGCTTCTTTGGACTTGCTGGCCTCGCACTGGAGATTCACACTGCTTAGCCAGGTACGGGTTCGCGACTCCCCGACTTCATTCAAGATCGGCGACAGTGCAAACATGGCTGCGGGAGACGCTTGATCTTTCGGTTGCGGCGCCACAGGCTGTGCCTGGCTGAGGATAGGTGCCGCCAAGCAAAGCGCCATATAATGGCGCATGCGAAACACTATGGAGCGTCTATTCAATGTGGGTCATTTTTCTTGAGTGCCTGGCTGTCTTGGCGATCATGGGGGCGGGCGTCTGGTGGACGATGCGCGGCAAGAAGTAAGTCTTGTCACGAACCTAGTGCAAGGTCCTAGGCATGGCCAAGGCGAATACGGGAATCGGCGCGTCAAACCGGTGACCATCTTCGGCGACAAAAAAGTAACTGCCTTCCATGGTTCCCACCGGCGTCACAATTTGACTACCACTGGTGTACTCAAAGTTCTCTCCTGGTTGCAGTAGGGGCTGATGGCCCACCACCCCGAGGCCTTTCACTTCAACAAGGCCGCCATTTTCGTCCTTGATAATCCACTGGCGACTAATGAGCTGAGAAGCCACTGTACCGGTATTTTGAATGCGCACAGTGTAGGCATAGGAAAATCGACCCTGATCTGCATTGGATTGCTCAGGCAAGAAGCGACAGGCGACATCAATTCGTATTTGGTACTTTGTTTCACTCATTACTGGATTCTTTCTGGTTCATTGAGGGCGGCTCGAAGAGATCAGGTGAGATGCGCGCGTGACATCGTTACAATCTCAATTTTAGATCTATCTCGCTGCTGCTGCGGCCTCCACTCTACTAGACCCCAAGCAAACTATGCCTTCGTTCAAAATTGCTCCCAGTATTCTTTCCGCAGACTTCGCTCGCTTAGGCGAAGAAGTGCGGGCGGTGGAGGCGGCTGGCGCCGATTGGCTTCATGTAGACGTGATGGACAATCATTATGTGCCCAATCTGACGATTGGCCCCATGGTGTGCAAGGCCTTACGGCCCCACTTCAAGGGCAATATTGATGTGCATCTCATGGTGCGCCCCGTGGATGCTTTGATTGCTGAGTTTGCCAAAGCAGGCGCCAATATCATTACCTTCCACCCTGAGGCGAGCGACCACATTGATCGGTCTTTGCAACTGGCTAGGGATGCGGGATGCAAGGCCGGGCTGGTCTTCAACCCCGGCACGGCGCTGCATTACCTTGATCATGTGATGGACAAAGTTGACGTTATTTTGTTGATGAGCGTGAACCCAGGCTTTGGTGGGCAGAGCTTTATTGCCTCGACGCTCGCCAAACTAAAAACAGTTCGCCAAAAAATTGATCAGCATGTGGCAGCCGGTGGCCAGCCCATTGTTCTTGAAGTCGATGGCGGTGTCAAAGTGGACAATATCGCTGAAATCGCGCGAGCAGGTGCCGACTGCTTTGTGGCGGGCTCCGCGATTTTTAGTGCACCCGATGCCCCTGGCGAACTTTCCTATAAGAACGTTCTTTCTCAGCTACGCTCGGCCTTGAGCAAGGTTTAAGCTCGCACAGTATGGATGCGATGGATGGGAGGGAGGGAGCACAAAAGCGAGCGACCGTCGACGCCTCAGGACTGCTTGAGGGGATCAAGGCGGTGATCCTCGACTTGGATGGCACCATGCTCGACACCGTGCCAGACCTCGCGGCGGCCGCCAATGCGGTAAGAGCCGATTTCGGCCTGCCTGCGCTCAGCCTGGAGCGAGTGTCCCGTTTTGTTGGCAAGGGGGCCGAGAGTCTCATGCATCGATCGTTAACCGACGCTTTGGATGGCGTGCTTGACGCCGCTCGCTTAGTCGAGGCCATGGCGCGCTTTGAGCATCACTACGAGCGAGAAAACGGTCGCGAGGCCAAGCTCTATCCTGGTGTGAGGGAGGGCATGGCGCAAATGAAGTCGCGCGGCCTTCGCTTAGCCTGCGTCACCAACAAGCCCTATTCATTTTCAATCAAGTTATTAGAGCAAAAAGGCCTATTGGCGGATTTGGAGTTTGTGTTGGGAGGCGATAGCTTGCCCCAACGTAAGCCCGACCCCCTGCCGCTTCTGACGGCCTGTGAGCGTTTTGGCCTAGCACCTTGTCAGGTTTTAGCCATTGGCGATTCGATCAACGACGCCCTGGCCGCCCGTCGGGCGGGCTTGCCGGTGTTTGCCGTGCCCTATGGCTATAACGAAGGCTTGGGGGTTGAAAGTTTAGATGTGGATGCTATAGTGCTATCTCTAGAAGCGGTCGCTAGGCTGTTGAAATAAAGGTTTTAAATGTTTTCTGCTCGGGAGTTAACGCGCGATAGCCAAGGTCAAGCTGTTACAGCTTGGGGTTCGTGGCGTGGTTCGTGGTGGCGCTAGCCAATTAACGACACTCTCCCGAAGTTCCGGTCGGCGACGGCCAGAACTCAGTAAAACCTAAGCGTTTGCGTGCACCACCCGAGAAGCGGTGACGACCTCGCTCCAGACCCTCGAAAACCATGACCGAAATTGAATTCAAAGCGCTCGCAGCGCAAGGCTTTAATCGCATTCCCTTGCTCATGGAATGCTTGGCGGATTTAGATACGCCGCTCTCCCTCTACCTGAAGCTGACAGAAGACGGCGCCCGTCGTAACTCCTTCCTGCTCGAATCCGTGGTGGGCGGAGAGCGCTTTGGCCGCTACTCCTTCATTGGCTTGCCGGCGCGGGCCCTATTGCGCTCGACGGGCGATGAGATCCAAGTGCTGAAAGACGGCGTCGTGATCGAACGGCATCAAGGCAACCCGATCGATTTCGTGCGGTCCTATTTGGCGCGCTTCAAAACCGCGTTGCGACCCGGTCTGCCGAGATTTTGTGGCGGGCTGGCGGGTTATTTTGGCTACGACATGGTTCGTTTTATTGAGCCGCGTTTGGGGCCAAGCACGAAGCCTGATCCAGTCGGCACGCCCGATATGTTGTTCCTGCAAGTCGACGAGTTGGCGATTGTCGACAACCTCATGGGCAAGCTCTACCTCATGGTCTACGCCGATCCTGGTTTGCCCGATGCTTTCTCACTGGCTAGTCGACGTTTACGTGAACTACGCAATCGTCTTTCCCGTTCAGTCGAGAGTGCGACACCTGCGGGTTCAGATGATGATCCCGGCGTGGTGCGGCATTTTGCGAAGGCCGACTATTTGGAGGCTGCTCAAAAGGCACGTGAGTACATCATGGCTGGTGATTTGATGCAGGTGCAAATCGGCCAGCGACTGCAAAAGGCGTTCAGGCATCCGCCGTTAAGTCTCTATCGTGCGCTACGATCCTTGAATCCCTCACCGTATATGTATTACTACGATTTTGGTGATTTTCATGTGGTCGGTGCCTCCCCAGAAATCCTAGTGCGTCAGGACAAAACCCCAGAAGACGAAGAGCGCGTGACGATTCGTCCGCTCGCAGGGACCCGTAAGCGCGGCATGAGCCCTCAGCAAGATGAGGCCCTGGCCAAAGAACTTCTAGCCGACCCCAAGGAGCGTGCGGAACATCTGATGTTGATCGATCTAGCCCGCAACGATATTGGCCGCATCGCCAAAACTGGCTCGGTCAAGGTGACCGATCAAATGGCGATTGAAAAATATTCTCATGTGCAACACATTGTCTCCAATGTCGAAGGCCTGCTCAGGCCGGGCTTGGATGCCATTGATGTGTTGAAGGCAAGCTTTCCGGCAGGCACCCTCACCGGTGCGCCGAAGGTACGGGCCATGGAGTTGATCGACGAACTGGAGCCTACCAAGCGTGGCATTTACGGAGGCGCTTGCGGCTACTTAAGCTATTCCGGCGATATGGATCTCGCCATCACGATTCGCACCGGTATCGTGAAAGATCAGATGCTTTACGTTCAGGCAGCAGCCGGCATTGTGTACGACTCCATTCCCGAGGCCGAATGGCAAGAGACAGAAGCCAAGGCGCGCGCGGTGATTCGCGCGGCCGAGCTGGTCGAGCAAGGTTTGTAAACCATGATTTTGATGATCGACAATTACGATTCGTTTACCTTCAACTTGGTGCAATACCTGGGTGAGTTGGGCGCCGAGGTTCACACCTTGCGTAACGACGCTGTCACGGTGAAAGACATTGAAGCCGCCCAGCCCAGCGCGCTGGTGATTTCCCCAGGCCCCTGTACGCCCAATGAGGCCGGTGTGTCCTTGGCCGCGATACGTTATTTTGCCGGTAAGTTGCCCATTCTCGGTGTGTGCCTTGGCCATCAAGCGATAGGCCAAGCTTTTGGTGGTCGCATTGTTCGAGCGCAAAAGGTGATGCACGGTAAAACAGATCGAATCACTCATCAAGGGCAGGGCGTTTTTGCTGGCCTACCTACACCTTTTGAGGTGGCGCGATACCATTCTCTGGCGATCGAGCCCACCAGCATGCCCGATGATTTAGAAGTGACCGCACGCAGTAGCGACGGCGAGATCATGGGTGTACGTCACCGCAGCCTGAATATTGAAGGGGTGCAGTTTCACCCCGAATCGATTGCCTCCGAGCATGGCCATGCCTTGCTCGCCAATTTTTTGAAACGCATTTGAACACACTTAACGAAGACATTTACTACGGAGCCGGATATGCCCATCACCGCACCTGAAGCACTACAACGTTGCATCGAGCATCGCGAAATCTTTCATGACGAGATGTTGAAGATCATGCGCATGATCATGAGCGGAGAGATGTCGCCGGTGATGGCCGCAGCGTTCATCACCGCGCTGCGTGTCAAAAAGGAAACTGTTGGCGAAATTACCGCCGCCGCGCAGGTCATGCGGGAATTCGCCAACAAGGTGCAAATCTCGGATCGGCCCCATTTTGTGGATATCGTCGGCACCGGTGGCGACCAATCGCATACCTTTAATATTTCAACGGCCACCATGTTTGTGGCCGCTGCGGCCGGTGCCTCGGTAGCCAAGCACGGCAATCGGGGGGTGTCCTCCAAGTCAGGCAGTGCCGATGTGCTTGAGGCCCTCGGGGTCAATATCATGCTCAGCTCAGAGAAAGTAGCGCGTTGTATTGAGGAGGTCGGCCTAGGCTTTATGTTTGCCCCCAACCATCACCCGGCCATGAAGAACGTTGCGGCGATTCGCAAAGAGATGGGCGTGCGCACCATCTTCAATATTCTGGGCCCCTTAACCAATCCAGCCGGCGCACCCAATATCTTGATGGGCGTCTTCCATCCCGACTTAGTCGGCATCCAAAGCCGAGTTCTGCAACGACTAGGGGCCAAACACGCCCTGGTCGTGTATGGCAAAGATGGCATGGACGAAGTCTCGCTCGGCGCAGGCACCATGGTGGGCGAGCTCATCAACGGAGAAGTGCGTGAGTATGAAATTCATCCCGAAGATTTCGGCCTGTCCATGGTGAGTAACCGTGGTTTGAAGGTGAATGGTTCAGAGGAATCCAAGGCGATGGTGTTGGAGGCTTTGGTCAATAAGGAAGGCACCCCGCGTGACATTGTGATCTTGAATGCTGCCGCTGCGCTCTACGCCGCCAACCTAGTGAGCGATATTCCTGCCGGTTTGAAATTGGCCCGCGAAACGATTGCAAGCGGAGCCGCCCGAGCCAAGCTGGATCAGTTTGTGAAGGTCACCCAAAGACTCGGCGCGGCGGCCTGATGGCATGAGCGATATTCTCGAGAAAATTCTGAGTGTGAAGCGTGAGGAGTTGGCGAGAAATCGTCAGCGCCTCTCCTTGGCGAATTTGCAAGAGCTGATCACCGCGCGCCGCTCTGTGGCGGGTGCTGCACCCAGAGGCTTTGAGAAGGCCTTGCGCGATAAGATTGCTCAAGGAAAATCGGCGGTCATCGCTGAAGTAAAACGAGCTAGCCCCAGCAAGGGCCTGTTGCGTGATCCCTTTTTACCCGCCGAGATTGCACAAAGCTATGAAGCCCACGGAGCGACCTGCCTGTCGGTGTTAACCGACGAGCAGTTCTTTCAAGGGTCATACCACTACCTGCAAGCCGCACGCCAAGCTTGTGCTTTACCGATCTTGCGCAAAGATTTTTTGATCGATAGCTACCAAGTTTTAGAAGCTGCTGCCTGGGGCGCAGACTGTATTTTGTTAATCGTTGCTGCCTTGAGTGATACGCAGTTGACAGAGCTTGAGGCTGTAGCTTTTTCACTAGGCCTAGATGTTCTTGTGGAAGTGCATGATGCGCAGGAGATGGAACGTGTGCTGCGTCTAAAGACAGCCTTGATTGGTGTTAACAATCGCAACCTACGCACTTTCGAAGTGTCGCTGAACACCACCTTGCAATTGCAAAAGCAAGTGCCACCCGATCGACTCCTCATCACGGAGAGTGGCATCCTTGGCCCTGCGGACGTCGCGACGATGCGCCAAGCGAATATCCATGGCTACTTGGTGGGCGAGGCATTTATGCGTGCGCATAATCCTGGGCAAGCCCTGGCAAGCTTGTTTGCTTAGCCTATTGCCAAAGCTTTGAACATTCAGCTCATGTCTGACCTCCATATGGAGGCCGAAGACTTTCATCCAGAGCACGCACCGGGTGCCGACCTTCTGGTGCTGGCCGGTGATATCGATGCACGTTGGTTCGCATTAGAGTATTTCAAACATTGGCCAGTGCCTGTCATTTTCGTGGCAGGTAATCATGAGTTTGATCGTCGCGATATCGAGACGGCCTGGCCCCAGTTGCGCGCGCTGTGTTCGAGTTACGGCATTCATCTGTTAGAAAAAGAAACCCTGGTGCTCAAGCAATTTCCTAAAGTGAGGTTCGTCGGCTGCACGCGTTGGTGCGATTTTGATTTGCTCGGAGAGGCGCTGCGCGATAAGGCGATGCGTGCCGCGAAACACTATCTGCAAAGTGCAGGCATGACGCGTGGCGGCAAAGTGGTTGATGCTTTAGGTGTACGAGAACTTGCGATCGAGTCCCGAACCTGGCTAGCCACTACGCTCAGCGCGATTCGCGAGTCCACCTCGATCCAGGCCGCTCAAGGTGGTGCCGCTGCTAGTGCCACTGGTAGTGCCACTGTTATTGTGGCTCAAAAAATAGTGGTCATTACGCACTTTGCGCCTTCACCCAAAAGCGCCGATCCGCGCTATGGCCTGCAACCAGGCACGGCCGGGTTTTGCAATCAAGACGAAGACTTAATGCAAGGGGTCGACCTTTGGCTACATGGTCATTTGCACTGTACCTCCAACTATCAGGTCGGCGATTGCAAAGTACGAGCCAACCCCCGAGGTTATGTGCGTAAGAACGAAACGCTAGCGTTTAGCCCAAGCCTACTTATCGAGCTGGCTTAGCGTCCCAACGAGCAATGATCGAGTGTTGAGCTTGAAGGCTCTTCGCCAACACCTCGCGTGCTTGATCGTCCCCCATCAACGTTGAGCGTAAAAATAGTGTGCTCAACTCCTTCGTCGAGGTTTTGATGTCGGTGCTGGTCTTGTCGATGGTTCTGTCGTGAAACATAGAATGTCGGCCTCCTTCATACACCGCAAGATATCGCGGGGTAGCGACCATCGAATCAAAGGCCTCGGAGCGCTGGTCGGCCATGGTGCTTAAGCCAGGAATCGGCGTGTCGTCCCGAGTGCCGGTGAGATGCAGGGTTGGAATACGTATGGGGTTGTAGACGTAGATCGGATCTTGATTAGCTGGTACTGAGGGTGGCGAGAGAATGATGGCCGCCTTGATACGAGGATCGCCAAAAGTCGGCATTTTTCCATCGAGTTTGAATTGAGCGCCCGCGCACAGCAGGGCCGTATTGGCGCCAAAGGAGTGACCGGCAACCGCAATGCGCTGTAAGTCAATGGTTGAGCTTAAGCTCAGTTCTTGACCCAATTGATCAATGGCAAAGCTTACATCTCGGGCACGGTCAATGGCGTTATCGGTACTTGCTGCTGTTTTGAGTGAGCTTAAAACAGCCCAGCCCGATGCCGTCCAAATAGCGCGATCACTGCCTGCATGTTGTAGGTGAACCGCGACGAAGCCTAAACTCGCCCAATGGCGACCGAGTTGGGAATAGCTGAGCCTGCTCCCCCCAAGCCCATGCGAAAAAATGACGACCGGGTGAGGCCCCGAGCCCTGCTCGGGGACAAAGACTCGCGCGGGAACGGCCCGCTGTCTAGAGGCGTCTACCCAAATAGTCTCCATTTCGCTGAGACGTGCATCATTGGAGGGCACCTTGTGTAGGGCCACTGGCTTTTGCACCACTTGCAAGGCCCGTGCTTCTCCAGCTTCGGTGCGACGAGCATTGTTCAATCCGCTCGTTGAGCAAGCATTCAGGCTTAGCAAGAACAGCGCACTCAAACCAATGACGGAGAGTGTTTTCCTTTGGCTGCTCTTGTGCACACTGCGACTAGGACGTTGATGATCAAACATAGGTGATGACTCTAAGATTTAATTGAAAAAGCTGGCGCTTCGTTTGGCCCAAGCCACGCCGACAGGGCTTGTCGCTCGGTACGCTTTGTCCTGACAAGGGGTTCAAGCTTGACGACCCAAGACTTCGGCGGGGCGTTGCGCATGGTCAGTGAGATAAGGGCATCCGCACGAAATGCAAGAATGTCTATCGGTAACGTTTTGTGTCGGCGGGGTGTTGACTTGGCCGTGCCGCTACTTGAAGTTCGCAAGGCGCCCATGAGATTACTTTCGGTTGCGCGCATGCCGTTGACAGCAAGGATCGTGTCGCCAAAGGCGAGCCCGGCTTGTTCAGCGGCAGAGTCGCTTTTCACTTGGGTCACTTCGATCCCTAACCCGGTGCTCCGAAACTTCGCGCCAAGCAGGCTCTCCAAAGTCTCTGCACTCTCTATCGAAAGCGTCACCCCAAAGCTCGCCAACAAGCGCTTCAAAGGCAATTCGCTGGTGCTTTGAGTCCAGGAGCGAATCTCATCTCGAAGATCCAGCCCGCAGACACGTTCAACAAGGTCGCCGAACTCCTCCTCTTTGAGGCCCCGACCCTGTTGCTCAAAGTCTCGGCCGTAGTGCTGCCACAAGTAAGTCATGACATCGTCCAGGCTGTGGCGCTGCTTGGTGGCGAGCCGAATGCTTAAATCCAGGCAAAGTGCGACCAGCGCACCCTTGGTGTAATAACTCACGATGCTATTCGGGGAGTTCTCGTCTTGTTTGTAATACTTGGTCCAGGCATAAAAGCTCGACGCTTCCAGTGACTGATGTTGTCGCCCAGGATTGTTTTGCACCTGACTCATTGTTTTGGCAAGCGCATTCAGATATTGCGCGACGCTAAAGGCACCGCTACGTAAGACCAATAAATCGTCATAATAGGACGTAAACCCCTCGAAAATCCATAGAAGGCGTGTGTAGTTCTCTCGGTCGAGTAGGTAGGGTGAAAAGACCTGAGGCTTAATGCGCTTGACGTTCCAAGCGTGGAAGTATTCGTGGCTAATGAGCCCTAGCAAGGTTCGATAACCCTCAGACCCAAGCTCCAGGTCGGCCTGCGAACAAATCAGTGCCGTACTGTTACGGTGCTCAAGCCCACCGTAGCCATTACCAAGGACGTTGAGCATGAACACATAGTGTTTGAAGGGTGCAAGTTCAGTCTTTGGTTCAAACATCTTGTTGACGGCCTGACAGATGGCGGCAACGTCTTTTGCGAGTTGCTTGAGATCGCCCGGTTGTCGACCTGTAATGACGAAGCGATGCTTGGCGCCCGCAGCTTGGAAGGAGAACTCTGTGAAATCAGCGATCTCAACCGGACAGTCGATCAACTCGTCATAGTCTTTAGCGATATATTGCCCAAAGCCAAGCCGATCAATTTTCTTCGAACGAAGACCCGTCGCCAAACGCGCACTCTGAATCCCCTGTGGCGCGCTGACGGTGAGCTCACAAGCGGAGCTCTCAAAGCCAACGGGACACACCAATAGTGACGAGGCATTAAAAAACGCCCGTGCGTCATCGAGGTATGCGGTTCTCACTGAACGATCAAAGGCATAAACCTCGTACTGGAGGGTGATCGTAGCGCCCACCGGGTGCGCTGATGAATCCACCATCCAAGTGTCTTTGTCGATTTCGCGGACGATGAGCACTTGAGGCGCCACGTTACGAGACTTGCCCTTGCCACTCGGGATGTCAAGGCTGGCCTGCATTGATCGAATATGCCTGGCGAAATCGCGAATCATGTAGCTGCCGGGAATCCAACTAGGCAGCTTGAACAGAGTCTCGTGCTGGGTTGCCTTCCACCGAACAGTCACCTGGAAAAAATGATTCTTCGGGTTCTTTGCTTGAACGAGATAGTGGAGCGTCATGAGTTACTTTTGAGGATGAGCAGGAGAGAGGTTCGATCAGGCTTTATCGTTCAAATCTTCGGGTGAGTCAATATCATGTAGAACGCCTGGGTCGGTGACATGGATGAGATGGAGTTGGTCTTCGCTAAGTACTGCTGCCGCACCCCGATCCCCTTTGCACTGACCGAGCTGCTCGAACAACGAGCGGCCAAAAGCGACTGGATTGCCGCGCCGCCCCATAAACTCAGGCGACGCTGCCTGAATCTCAGTGCTAATGGCCATGGTGAGCTGTTCGATCGTTGCGGGCTTTACAAAAGGCATGTCGCCGAGGGCAACGACAACGATGTTCGGGCTAAAGCGACGGTCCGCCTCTGCAATGCCCCAGGCCAGGGAGTGCCCCATGCCTGAGTGCGCGTCTGGACATTCAACCACAATGCAGCCGGCTTGCTTGAGCCATAACTTAAGCTCCGAGCTACCAGGCCGAACAATGGCCAGCGTTTCGGCACAGGCCACACTTAAGTGGGCGGCAGCATGGCACACAATCGGTAGGCCATCGATTTTTTGAAGGAGCTTGCTAGTGTTCCCGGTTGGATCGAAACGAGAACCACGCCCTGCTGCTAGGAGAATGCCGATCGTGCGGGATTTGTCTGTCGAGACTGGCTTAGCCTCAGCGCCTTGCGTTGATATCGGCTGAAGTTGCTTGAAAAGGTTATTGACCACGAATACATAGTCCTAAAGAGATGGCGGCGAGGCCACTGATTATTTTGGTATTGGGGCGACTCAGCCCACGTTATTTGCGCAAATCAATCACCCGCTTGGCCTTGCCCATCGAGCGTTCAATGGCGCCCTCGGGTGCCAAGGTGATCTTGGCCGTTACACCGATCAAGGTCTTAATGGCATCGGCCAAGGTTTTTGCATCGGCTTCCGTGCCGAGTACGCCCGGCGCGGGCTCTACATGAACCGCCAGAGCGTCTAGCGGGCCGTCCTTACTCAGCACACACTGATAATGGGGTGCAAGGCGAGGCTGCTTCAAAATGAGTTCTTCGATTTGCGAAGGAAACACATTCACCCCTCGAATAATCATCATGTCGTCCGAGCGACCAGTGATTTTTTGCATACGCCGCATCGTGCGAGCCGTACCGGGCAGGAGTCGCGTGAGATCGCGAGTTCGGTAGCGAATAATGGGTAAGGCTTCCTTGGTCAGCGAGGTAAACACCAGTTCGCCGAACTCGCCTTCCGGTAAGACCTTGCCAGTTTCTGGGTCAATGATTTCGGGATAGAAATGATCCTCCCAAATGGTTGGGCCGTCCTTGGTCTCGGAGCACTCACTGGCCACACCTGGGCCCATCACCTCCGAGAGGCCGTAAATATCGACGGCATCAATACTTAGGCGAGCTTCGATGGCTTGACGCAACTCGTTGGTCCAGGGCTCGGCGCCGAAAATACCCGTACGCAGGCTACTTTGTTTGGGGTCAATCCCCTGGCGCTCGAACTCATCGGCAATAGCGAGCATGTAGCTCGGCGTGACCATAATAATGTCGGGCTTAAAGTCTGTGATGAGTTGCACCTGTCGCTCAGTCTGCCCGCCACCAAAGGGCACGACCGTGAGGCCAAGGCGTTCCGCGCCGTAGTGAGCACCCAAGCCGCCAGTGAATAGGCCGTAGCCGTAACTCACATGCACCATGTCGCCGTGACGCGCACCCGCCGCTTTGATGGAGCGAGCGACCACGTTTGCCCAGGTATCAATATCGGCCTGGGTGTAGCCAACCACCGTGGGCTTACCGGTCGTGCCGCTAGAGGCGTGGATTCGTACGACTTGGCGTCGCGGTACGGCGAACATTCCAAATGGGTAAGTGTCGCGTAGATCGGTTTTCGTCGTGAACGGGAAGGCCGCAAGATCGCTAAGTGATTTTAGCTCCGAAGGATGAACACCTGCCGCTTTGAACTTCGCTTGGTAATGAGGCACTTTCTCATAGGCCTCGCCCAAAGTTTTTTGAAGACGTGCAAGTTGCAGGCTGCGTAGCTCATCGACGCTGGCTGTTTCTATCGCCTCAAGCGCCATGCCACCGGCAGAGGTCTTGCTTGTCGTCATTCTTGAATCTCCTAAATCAATACGTTGTGTCTTTGGTTTATCTAGTCGCTGCGCTGGCTGTCAACACCGTTCCCTGGATTGCAGCAGACTTACCACGCATTAGGGCAACTAAATCTCCGGCCTCATTGGTCACGCGAACATCGTAAACCCCGGTCCGTTTGCCTTGCTGAACCATCACGGCTTCGGCCTGCAAAGTATCGCCCACTTGGGCGGCTCGCAAAAAGTCGATATTGCACCCTGCAGCCACGGCGCGCTGGTTAAAACTATTGCAAGCGAAGGCGAAGGTCGAGTCCGCCAGCAAGAATTGGTAGCCGCCATGGCAAATGCCATGGCCATTCGTGAATTCGGGACGGACCTTCATCTGCATACGTGCATAGCCCGCTTTGCATTCGATCAGTACGATTCCTAAATGCTGGGTGGCCTGGTCCTCGGCATACATCGCTAGCGCGACTTGGTGGGCAAGCTGGTCAGGGTTTGGCGTAGTCACAGCGGCTGGAGTGTCGATCACGGTAGGGGAACCTAGTAATAATAGATGGGGAGTAAATTTTGAGAAAAAGCGATGCTTCGCGGGCTCGCTCGTCGCTAATGATCAATCCTACCTTAGGAGTCTGAGCGGCAGAAAGGCGTGCATCGTGCAACGTGGCAAAATCTTCTCAACGAAACCTCTTATCTTAAAAAGGAATGCTATGAGCTTTGAGACGATTCTGGTTGAACAACGCGGCAAGGTGGGTCTTGTGACCTTAAACCGCCCTAAACAGCTCAACGCACTCAATGACCAACTCATGAATGAGTTGGGCGAAGCGCTGACCAAATTTGACGCCGATGAATCGATTGGCTGTATGGTGATCACAGGCAACGACAAGGCTTTTGCGGCGGGCGCGGACATTGGTGCGATGGCCAGCTGGTCCTATATGGACGTCTACAAAAGTGACTACATCACCCGCAATTGGGAGACGATCCGACGGATTCGGAAACCCGTCATCGCGGCCGTCACAGGCTTCGCCTTGGGCGGAGGCTGCGAGTTGGCCATGATGTGCGATTTCATCATCGCTGGCGAAAATGCTCGTTTTGGTCAGCCAGAGATCAAGTTAGGGATTATTCCTGGTGCGGGTGGCACGCAAAGGCTGCCACGTGCGATCTCCAAGGCCAAGGCCATGGATCTTTGTCTGACCGGCAGAATGATGGATGCGGCCGAAGCGGAGCGTGCTGGCCTTGTATCCCGGGTAGTTGCCACTGACAAAACCCTTGAAGAAGCCATTGCGGCAGCAACTCAGATCTGCGAACTGTCTTTACCTGCAGTGATGATGGCTAAAGAATCGATTAATCGGGCCTTTGAGAGCACCTTAAGTGAGGGCGTACTCTTCGAGCGGCGGGTTTTTCACTCGCTTTTCGCGACCGAGGATCAAAAAGAGGGAATGAACGCCTTTGTTGAAAAAAGAAAGGCGAAATTCATTAACAAGTAATGGTTTTAATTGATGTTTATTGTAAGTGTGCAAATACTTTCAAGCCCA